>JBOHHF010000377.1:0-2439 GCA_050700495.1 Pseudonocardiaceae bacterium | reverse complement strand
CCCTCTCGCTGGCCGAGGCACTCGCCGAGGCGGGCCAGCAGGTGACGGTCTGGACCCTGGGCCGGGGTGGGGACGGCGCCTTCTTCCGCCCGGTCGACTCCCGCGTGCAACTGCGGTTCGTGCCGTTTCCCGACGTCGCCGGGGAGGAGGTCGGGCCCCGTGTCATGCGGTCCATCCAGGTGCTGGCCGACGCCTTCGACCCGACCGGCTACGACGTGGTGCACGCGCAGGACTGCATCAGCGCCAACGCCGCCGGCCACTGCATCCGGACCGTGCATCACATCGACCACTTCAACACGCCAGAGCTGGCCGCCTGCCACGAGCGCGCCATCGTCGATCCCTCCGCGCATGTGTGCGTGTCGGCCGCCGTCGCCGCGGAGTTGCTCGACGGTTGGGGGATCACGGCTGAGGTCATCCCCAACGGGGTGGACGCGCAACGATTCAGCGACGCAGCCGGACCGGCCGGTGCCGCCGCCCGGCAGGTGTGGCGGCACCGCCTGGGTCGCTACGTGCTGGCCGTTGGCGGCATCGAGCCCCGCAAAGGATCACTGGAGCTACTTGACGCGTACGCCGTGGTGTGCAAGTACATGCCCGATGTTCGGCTGGTGATCGCCGGTGGGGAAACGCTGTTCGACTACCGGGACTACCGGACCCGCTGGGAGCAGCGGGCCGCTGCGCTTGACGTCGAGCCGGTGGTGCTCGGGCCGGTGGCGCACGACGAGCTGCCTGCACTCGTCGCCGCCGCGGGGGTGTTCGCGTTCCCGTCCGCCAAGGAGGGGTTCGGGCTGGCCGCCATGGAGGCGCTGGCCGCGGGGGTGCCGTTGGTCGTGTCAAACCTGCCGGTGCTCCGCGAGATCTTCTCCGGCGCTGCCCGGTTCGCCGCCAACCCAGCAGAACTGGCCGCACAGCTGATAGCCGCCCTCACCGACCACGACCCGCGTGCCCGGGAATCCGGCCAGGCTCTGGCCGCCCGCTACACCTGGACCACGACCGCGCAACGACACCTCGATCTCTACCGCCGCCTCTAACCCGGCGTGTCCGGCTGCCCTGCACGGTGTGTCGCGCTCCCATGCCCAGCAGGAGCACGGATCAGCGCCGGATCCGGCCTCCGGGCTTGAACACCGACAACCAGGTAGCCACCGCGAGCAGCACGAACTGCACCGCCGTGACGGCGAGATTCGCCAGCTGTGTGGCGGGCGAGGGTGCGGCGATCGGGTGCTCTAGCAGTGGCCCCTGGATGGTCATACAACTTCCCGGTGCTCCGCGAGATCTTCTCCGGCGCCGCCCGGGTTCGCCCTCAACCGATACCGCCGCCTTCAGTCGCCGCTGATCCCGCCCCAGCCATCAGTCTTGTCAGCAGCAGGTCTCGCAGCGACTGCGCGGTCACGCCGAGTTGGCGGTGGACCGCAATCTCAGAATCGAGCACGCCAAGGACTGCCCCGATCTCACGCTGCACGGACAACGACGGCAGGACGAGCGGCATCCGCCCGAGAGTCTTGGTACTGATATTCCTGATCGCGGAGCCGGTTGCGTTGCGCAGGAGCCAGGCGTAGGCCACCGGACTGCTCAGGTAGTAGGTGAGGTACCCGGCATCGACGCGGTCGGTCGGGCGCAGCCGCATGCACCCGGGGCCGAGCAGCCAATCTGCTTGCGCTGTTTCCGCGAGTGCATTGCGGCCAAGTTCGCCGGTGCGTGTGCAGACGACGTCGCCCGGTGCGAGTCGATATCGCGACAGCTTCAAAGCCGCCTGGGGTTCGACCGCGTCCAACTCATCGTCGACGATCCGGTTGTGCTTAATGTTGCGGGGAAGGACAACCGGTACCCAGGACGGTTGGTGCTCGCCTCGATCAACGGTGCCGGGCCCGGCCAGCACGTCGCACACGTCCCCGAGCGAAACCCGGGTCCACTTCTCGGGACCGGCGTTACTGGCAGGTGTAGCAAGGATGCTGGCAAGCTGCACATCGAGCTCAGCACGCACGTCTAGGAACCGCACCCGCAGGTGGTCCAGATCGGCACGCAGTTCCTTGATCGCCTCCAATGCGCGCTCCGGATGCGCCTCGGCAACGGCCGGCTCCACGTAAACACGCGGGTTGAGCAGGTAATCGCACTCGTGGATCTCAGCGTGGTTGACCGACCTGGCAAACCCGGCGGTCCTCCCGTACTTCCCGGCAGAACGGCCATCGCACCAGCCACGGTACTCCCTGAAGATCCGATCGAGATCCTCGTCGGTGAGAATGCGCTGAACGCGATCAGCCATAGCACCCAGGCCAGTCGCGTCAACGAACAGGATCTCAGGGGTCTCCTTCTCGCCAGCTCCCCGCAGGATCCACAGTGACACGGGAATCCCCGTTGACCTGAAGAGTTGTGGTGGCAGCGCTATCACGCAGTCGACCACACCCGCATCGACCATACGAGCCCTGATGGCTGTCTCCGCTGGGT
>JBOHHF010000376.1:0-6503 GCA_050700495.1 Pseudonocardiaceae bacterium | reverse complement strand
TCCGTGGGCCGCTCTGGAGGAAGCCGCCCACGGATCGTCATTCGGGCCGGTCCCGCCCAACGGGAAGGTCAAGCCCGGCAAGCGGGAACGGATTGTGCTCGCGAAGCGGCACAGCAACCGCCGGGTGGTGCGCACGCTCGCCGAATTGGAGGATCAGACTGGTGTCGGTGAGGTGCTGGTCCGTCAGTTGGTGGGAGTGCAACTGCTCCTGGCACTCCGGTTGATACTGCTCGCTGTGGTGGTGCTGGGAAGCATCCCGCTGGCCTTTTTGCTGGTACCGTCACTGGGCATGATCAGTGTCCTCGGGTTGCGGCTGCCGTGGTTGCTGCTCGGCTTCGCGGTCTATCCGTTCTTCGTGGCCGTAGCCTGGTCCTACAACCGCAGTGCCGACCGCAACGAGCAGGATTTCGCTGAGATGGTCGAGAACTGAGCGCGAGCGTGCGCGAGCAGGCGGACTTGTTCTTCACCGTCGGTGCGATGGTCGCGGTTGCCGTCGTGACCATAGTCAGCGGGCTGTACGGGACAAGGACCCGGTCGACATCGGATTTCCTGGTGGCCTCCCGAACGATGGGACCACGCTGGAATGCCGCAGCGATTTCCGGAGAATTCCTGTCCGCCGCGTCCTTCCTCGGTATCGCCGGGCTGGTGTTCAAAGGCGGGCTGGACGCGCTGTGGTATCCGGTCGGATTCACCGCCGGCTACCTCGCGCTGCTGCTGTTCGTGGCGGCGCCGCTGCGCCGATCCGGTGCGTACACGCTGCCCGACTTCGCCGAAGAGCGGTTGGGTTCGGCCCGGCTGCGTAAGATCTGCACCGGCTTCGTGATCATCATCTGCTGGCTTTATCTGGTGCCGCAGCTGCAGGGCGCTGGGCTCACGATCGCCACTGTGTCGAACATGAAGTATTCGCAGTGGGTCGGCGCGGCCGTGGTCATGGTGATCGTGACGTTCAACATCTACACCGGATGGATGCGCTCGATCACCGTCGTGCAGGCCTTCCAGTACTGGATCAAGCTGACCGCGCTTGCCGTGCCGGTCTTCGTGCTGTTGATCCACCACGCCAGCAGGGACACGGCGTTCCGGAGCTCACCGGGCGCCACAGTGGACAACGAAACCTGGCTGCTTCCGTTCAGCAGCTCGGTGCACAACCCGCTGCTGGCCACGTACTCGCTCGTGCTGGCACTCATGCTGGGCACCATGGGGCTGCCGCATGTGCTGGGTCGCTACTACACCAATCCCGACGGCCTTGCCGCCCGCAAGACCACGCTGGTGGTGCTGGCGCTGCTCGGCGTCTTCTATCTGTTTCCGATGATCTCCGGGTGGCTTGCCCGGCTCTACGTTCCGGAGCTGCTGGACACCGGGAACACCGACGCCGCGCTGCTGCTGCTGCCCCTTGCCGCGTTGGGCGGCTGGCCGGCGCAGCTGCTCTGCGGGTTGATCGCCGCTGGGGCGTTCGCCGCCTTCGTGTCCGCGGCGTCGGGCCTGGTGATCAGCGTCGCCGGAGTGCTGTCCAGCGACGTCCTGCCCGGCCGGCTCCGGGGCTTCCGGGTGGCCACCCTGGCGGCTTGGCCGGTGCCGCTGGCCTTCGCGCTTGCCGTGTCGTCGCTGGACCTCGCCCAGAGTGTGGGGCTGGCCTTCGCGGTGGCCGCCTCATCGTTTTGTCCGCTGCTGGTGCTGGGCATCTGGTGGCGCGGGCTGACCGACGCCGGCGCGGCAGCCGGCCTCCTGGTCGGGGGTGGGTCGGCGTTGCTCGCGGTGCTGTCCGCCGCGGTCGGCGTGCTCCCATCAGGGTGGCAGGCGGTGCTGGGCCAGCCAGCGGTGTTCACCGTACCACTGGCGTTCTTGACCATGGTGGTGGTGAGCCGCCGGACGCCGGATCGGGTTCCGATCGACGTCACGCGCATCCTGCTGCGGCTGCATGCACCCGACCGGCTAGGGTTGGCCGAAGACCGGGACATCGCCCGGTTCGGGATGGCAGCGACCCTGCTGCGGCCGCGTGGCGGTCGGCACCGCCGGTAACCGCTCCTCTCGGCCACGTTGGGCGCACGGTCGGCGACTAGGCTGAACCCTGGGCTTGCTACATACGGAGCAGCTGGCCGCTTGATCATACGACTGTCCTGGAGGTGTGCGCATGAGCACCACCGAGCGTGTCGGCGGTGCCGAGGCCCCGCCGCCCGTGAACCCCTGGACCACCGTCCAGCACAGCGCGGAGTTCGCTACTCTGCGCGGGAAGCTTCGCCGCTTCGTCTTCCCGATGACCGCCTTCTTCCTGGCCTGGTACTTCCTGTTCGTGATGTTGGCCGCGTTCGCCCCGCAGCTCATGGCCATCAAGATCACCGGCAACATCAACCTCGGATTGATCATCGGTCTGCTGCAGTTCGTCAGTACCTTCGCGATCACGATGGCCTACGTCCGGTTCGCCAACAAGCACCTCGATCCGGTGGGTGACCGGATCCGCGAGCAGATCGAAGGAGCTGCCCGGTGACCGACTCGATGGCATCGACGTCAGGGCCGACGTCATTGCCGACTTCACTGACCCCCGGGTGGCTGGCCCAAGAACAGGAGACGGTAGGGGAACCGCTGCTCAACGGTGGGATCTTCCTGTTCTTCGTCGTGATCACCCTGGTGATCGTGGTCCGGGCCTCCCGTAGCACCAAGACC
This sequence comes from Pseudonocardiaceae bacterium, assembly GCA_050700495.1. Taxonomy (GTDB): domain Bacteria; phylum Actinomycetota; class Actinomycetes; order Mycobacteriales; family Pseudonocardiaceae. The sequence goes on along the minus strand of JBOHHF010000376.1, from coordinate 3,845 downwards.
GCTGCCGATTACTACGCCGCGGGTCGATCTTTCACCGGCCCGCAGAATGGTGTCGCGATCTCCGGCGACTACCTGTCCGCGGCATCGTTTCTGGGCATCGCCGGGGCCATCGCGGTCTATGGCTACGACGGCTTCCTCTACTCGATCGGCTTCCTGGTCGCCTGGCTGGTGGCCCTGCTTCTGGTCGCTGAACTGCTGCGCAACACCGGTAAGTTCACCATGGGCGACGTATTGAGCTTCCGGATGCGCCGGCGACCGGTGCGGGCGGCCGCGGCGGTATCGACGCTCGCGGTGTCGTTCTTCTACCTGCTGGCCCAGATGGCCGGCGCCGGTGGTCTGGTCGCGTTGCTGCTCAACGTCCAGGGCCGCGGCGCCCAGGCGCTCGTGGTCGCGGTCGTCGGTATTCTGATGATCATTTACGTGCTGGTCGGTGGGATGCGCGGCACCACCTGGGTGCAGATCGTCAAGGCCACCCTGCTGATTATCGGTGCGGGCATGATGACCGCCTGGGTGCTGGGCGCTTTCGGGCTCAACCTGTCCGCTCTGCTGGGCGAGGCCGCAGCGAAGTCATCGCAGGGAACGGCCCTGCTCGAACCCGGCCTGCAATGGGGGCAGAACACCACAACGAAGATCGATTTTGTGTCGTTGGCGATCGCGCTGGTGCTGGGCACCGCAGGCTTGCCGCACATCCTGATGCGCTTCTACACCGTGCCGACGGCCAGGGAGGCCCGCCGCACCGTGGTGTGGGCGATCTGGCTGATCGGCGCCTTCTACCTGTTCTCGCTGGTGATCGGCTATGGCGCGGCGGCGCTGGTGGACGGCGGTCCGCAGCGGATCGCCAACATGCCCGGTCAGGAGAATTCGGCGGCGCCGCTGCTGGCCTACCAGCTGGGCGGGGAACTGATGCTCGGTTTCATCTCGGCGGTGGCCTTCGCCACCATCCTCGCGGTGGTGGCCGGGCTGACGATCACCGCGTCGGCATCCTTCGCGCACGACGTGTACGCCAACGTGATCAAGCACGGCGACCTGGAACCGGACAATGAGGTGCGAGTCGCCCGTATCACCGCCTGCGTCATCGGCGCGCTGGCGATCCTCGGCGGCATCTTCGCGCTCGGCCAGAACATCGCCTTCCTGGTGGCGCTGGCTTTCGCGGTGGCCGCATCGGCAAACCTTCCGACCATCCTGTACTCACTGTTCTGGAAGCGGTTCAACACCAGCGGTGTGCTGTGGAGCATGTACGGCGGCCTGATCAGCAGTGTGCTATTGATCATTTTGTCGCCGGCGGTGTCCGGCACCCCGAGTTCGATGGTGCCCAGCCTGGACTTCGCGATCTTCCCGCTGAAGAACCCGGCTCTGGTTTCGGTACCGCTGGCCTTCCTGCTCGGCTACCTCGCCACGGTGCTGAGCAAGGACGAAGCTGACGAGGCCAAGTACGCCGAGATGGAGGTGCGGTCGCTGACCGGTGCCGGTTCCGAGAAAGCAGTGACGCGCTAACCAGTGCTAACCAGTGGTGGCCGGTGGGGCAAGCCTGACCGCCCACTGCACCTGACCGTCAACGGTAACTGTGGCACGATTCGGCCATGACGTCCCCAGTCCCGGCCGTGTCCGTGCCCGACAACGCTGCCCTGCTCGACGTCCGTGAAAACGACGAGTGGGCCGCCGGGCATGCGCCGGGAGCCGTGCACGTCCCGATGGGGCAGGTGCCGCAGCGGCTCGACGAGCTCGCCAGCACCTTCCCCGACCGCCCGGTGCACGTGGTGTGTCGCTCCGGAGGACGGTCGGCAAAGGTCACCACCTACCTGGTGCAAGCGGGGTGGGATGCGGTGAACGTCGACGGTGGGATGCGCGCCTGGGCTGCTGCCGGGCGCCCGATGGTGGCCGAGTCGACCGCGGCTCCCAAGGTCCTGTAGGTCCGGTGATGCCGGCCCAGTCGACGTCCACCCAGTCGATGTCCACCCAGTCGATGTCCACCCAGTCGACGTCCACCCAGTCGACGTCCACCCAGTCGGTTCCCGCTCAACCGATGCCCAACCAGCCGCGCTACACCGGCCCGCCGTCCTATCCCATCCCGCCACGGTGGGGTTTTCCACGGCTGGACCATCGGCGTGCACATCCGGGCGCCGCCCCCGCGGCGAACGCCATGGATCAGATGCTCGCGATGGCCGCGGCGGCGATCCCGCTGCTCGGGTTGACCGCCGTGGTGATGCTGGCCACGGCAGGCGCCGAAGCGTGGCGTTACGCGCTGTTGCTGGGCAGCCGCACCGACGCGGTACCCGCCGGGCCGCTGCACACCAGTGATGCGCTGGTGATCACCGGTGGGGTGATCTCGCTTCTCGCCGGCATCCTGGCCGGCGCGGTCACGGTGGGGTGGCTGGTACGCGCCTGCGCGGTCGCAGCCCGGGCTGCCGGGATCGCGCCGGCCCGCAAGACCTGGCAGCTGGTCGCAGGCATCGCAGTGCCGGGGGTGAACCTGCTGGTGCCAGGTGCGGTGCTCGCCGAACTGGAGCACGCGGCGCTGGGTCTGGATCCGAGCCGTCGACCACGCCCGTCTCGGCTGGTCGTCGGCTGGTGGGCGATCTGGGCGACCGGACTGGTGCTGGCGGGCATCACTGCGTTGTGGAATCTGCGCGACGGGGTGCAGGCTCAAGCCGATGGGGTGCTGCTGCACGCGGCCACCGACCTGGTGGCCGGGGCTGTGGCGATCATCACGATCGTGGTGGTGCGGCGGCTGACCCGGTTGCTCAGTCCAACGAAACTGACCGGCGCGCGCCGAATGGTGGTAGTGCGGGTGCCTGGCGGCACCCGCTCGTGAGTGGCATTCGGTGCTGGAACACTGTTACGCACTCACGAGGTCACGCGATAGCGTGGCCGCCGTGACCAAGACCAAAGCCCGCCGCCGCACCGACGGCGAGTGCAACCCCCGCCAGGCGTGCCCGTGCGGCTCCGGCAAGAGGTACAAGGCCTGCCATGGCGCCCCGGGCGGCGCCCAAGACGTCATCGTCGGCCGTCCTTTCGCGGGGCTCACGGCGGAATACCAGCTCGTAGCGCTGCGCGAGTTCGTGCCGTCGGCGACCGCGCCCCTCCCCCTGGCGCAGCCGACCGGGCGAGACGTCATGTTAGCCACCGTGTTACCGACCGCGGCCGCAGCGTTGGTGCGGCCCGACGGTGCGGCCCTGGTCGGGCTGCAGGTGCTGACCCGGTCCGGTGATCTTTCCCGAGACCTCGGCCGTGCGGTGACCTGGGCACTGACCGCGGAACCCGGCTCAGTGCTGCCGAAGGTGGACACCGCCGCCGAAGGCGAGCAGATCCGGCTGCAGGATCTGCTGGCCCCCGACACGCTGCTCGACGTCACCATGTACGCCGACTTCGCCTGGTGGATCCCCGGCGAGGAGCCCCCGTCCGGGGAAGCGGCGCTGGCGATACAGCGGGCCAACGCCGCGATCATGCCGACGGAAGCGGTCACCGGAGACGGGGTCGAGACCGCCTACTGGGTCGACGCCGGCGACAAGGCGCACCTGCGGTGGGTCCGCCCGGAGCCGGAAGAGCAGCTGCTCACCGCCCTGGCCCGGCTGGCCGCCCGCGATGAGTTGGAACTCGGCGAAGGCTCCCGCTACGCAGGCTCGTTCCGGGCGCACGGGGTGCTGGTGCCGGTCTGGGATCTCGATCGCGAGCAGCACGCCCGGGAGTGGGTCGCCCCCGCGGAGGCGTTCGCCCCCCGCCTGACCCAGGCCCTGGCTGCACTGGACGACTCGCCGCTCACCGACGCCGAACGCCGCGCCCTGCGCGGCCTCCGCAACCGCCAAGTCACCCTTCGCTGAACCGCTCCCCCACCGGGGCTGCCCGCA
>JBOHHF010000375.1:0-25925 GCA_050700495.1 Pseudonocardiaceae bacterium | reverse complement strand
CAGTGTGATCACACTGTTTGCCACTCACAAGGCCCCACGGAGTGGGGCCACACGGTCGGCGTCGGCCCGTGGCAGGGCCCCTGGCCCAACGACCCTCGCTACGATCCCGAGCTGCTGCGCGACGGCGATCGTCGCAACGTCGTCGACGCCTACCGCTACTGGCGCCGTGACGCCGTGGTCACCGATATCGACGGCCGGCGCCACCCCCTGCACGTTGCGATCGAGAATTTCGACCACGACCACAACATCGGCACCGTGGTACGGACCGCGAACGCGTTTGCCGCGGCCGAGGTGCACATCGTCGGCCGTCGCCGGTGGAACCGCCGGGGCGCCATGGTCACCGACCGCTACCAGCACCTGCGCCACCATGACGACGTCGCTGGGCTGCTCGCGCATGCCGCCGCGGCGGACCTCACCGTGGTGGCCGTGGACAATGCTCCTGGTGCGCGACGGCTGGAGACCGCGAGCCTGCCCAGGCGCTGCCTGCTGCTGTTCGGGCAGGAGGGCCCGGGTTTGACGGTCGACGCCCGCACAGGAGCCGCATTGACCGTCTCGATCGCGCAGTTCGGTTCCACCCGGTCGATCAATGCCGGCGTCGCCGCCGGGATCGCCATGCATGCCTGGATCCGCCAGCATGCCGACCTTGGAGGTGCTTGGTGAGTGTGTGGGCCGCCAGGGCGGATGCGGTTGAGCGCGCGGTGCACATCCGGCACCTGGACCGGCTGTGGGCGGTGCCGGGTACCCGGCTGGGCCGGGTCGGCTGGCCGGCCGGGCTACCGGACACTCTCTTCGTGCAATGGCACTACTGGTGGCAGGCGCACCTGCTGGACTGCATGCTTGACGCTCACAGGCGGGCACCGACGCGGCGCCGGCGGCACACCATCGCGACACTGGTCCGGGGCGTGCGGATGCGCAACCTCACCAGCTGGGTCAACAACTACCACGACGACATCGCCTGGATGGGCTTGGCGTTGCAGCGCAGCGCGACGCTGGCCGGGGTACGTAGGCCCGGTGCGCAGGAGGCCATCACGCACCGGTTGCGGCTCGGAAAGGGTCCGAGTGGAGGCATGCGGTGGCGGGTCGGCGATGATTTCGTCAACGTCCCCGCCACCGGCCCAGCCGCGATCTTCTTCGCCCGGCGGGGCAACCTGGGCATCGCCGCGTCCCTGGTGGACTGGATTCTGGAGCACCTGATCGACCCGGGCACCGGCCTGGTCTTCGACGGGGCACGGGTGAATCCGGATGGGTCGGTACGCACCGTCGAGCGGCCCATCTACAGCTATTGCCAGGGCGTGCTGCTCGGCGCCTGCCTCGAGCTGGGCGCTGCCACCGGCCAACCGCGCTGGCTCGAGCAGGCCGATCGGACGGTGCGCGCGATCGCTGAGCATCTCACCGACGGTGGCGTGCTGCGCGGCCACGGCAACGGGGACGGCGGGTTGTTCACCGGCATTCTGGCCCGCTATCTCGCGCTGGCCGCCGTGGCTATTCCGGCCGGTGAGATCGCAGTGCGCCTGGTGTTGGACTCGGCCGAGGCGGCCTGGACCAACCGGATCATCGCCGACGGCGGTCCGGTGTTCGGTCCGCAATGGACGGTTCCGGCGCAGCCGCCCCGGCCGGGTCTGGCCGAGCGTGACCTGTCGGTGCAGCTCTCCGCCTGGATGCTACTCGAGGCCGCCGCTGCGATCTCGGGGTCGCCCGAGCTAGGCTGACCGGCCGTGATCGATCTCAAGGTGTTGCGGGAGGATCCCGACCGGGTGCGCGCCTCGCAGCGTGCCCGCGGGGAGGACGAGGCCGCCGTCGACGCGCTGATCGCGGCCGACGAGCGCCGCCGCAAGGCCGTTGCCGCCGGCGATTCGCTGCGCGCCGAGCAGAAGGCGCTGGGCAAGCAGGTCGGCCGGGCGCGCGGCGCCGAGCGTGACGAGCTGCTCGCCCACGCCAAGCAGCTCGCTGCCGACGTCAAACTCGCCGAAGCCGAGCAGGCGGGCGCCGAGGAGGCGATCGAGTCCGCGCACCGCGCAGTGCCCAATCTGGTCATCGACGGGGTCCCCGCTGGCGGGGAGGACGACTACGTCGTGCTCAAGCACGTCGGACAGCCGCCGGAGCTGGGTTTCGACCCGCGTGACCATCTGGAGCTGGGCACCGCTCTTGGACTGCTGGATATGGAGCGCGGCGCGAAGATCTCCGGGGCCCGGTTCTCCTTCCTCACCGGGCTCGGCGCGCAGCTTCAGCTCGGGCTGCTGCAGCTGGCCGCGTCGCAGGCCGTGGCGTCCGGTTTCACCCTGATGATCCCGCCGGTGCTGGTCCGTCCGGAGATCATGGACGGGACCGGGTTCCTCGGCGCGCACGCCGCTGAGGTGTACCGGCTGCGCGACGACGATCTCTACCTGGTGGGGACCTCCGAGGTGCCGCTGGCCGGGTACCACGCCGGGGAAATCATCGACCTATCCGGTGGGCCGTTGCGGTACGCTGGCTGGTCGTCCTGTTTCCGACGCGAGGCCGGCTCCTACGGCAAGGACACCCGCGGCATCATCCGGGTGCACCAGTTCGACAAGGTCGAGATGTTCGTCTACTGCCGGCCCGAGTGCGCCGAAACCGAGCACCAACGGTTGCTGGCCTACGAGGAGCAGATGCTCGCCGCGATCGAGGTGCCCTACCGGGTGATCGACGTCGCGGCCGGAGATCTGGGCAGCTCGGCGGCGCGCAAGTTCGACTGTGAAGCCTGGCTGCCGTCCCAGCGGGCCTACCGCGAACTGACCTCCACGTCGAACTGCACCACCTTCCAGGCCCGCCGGCTGGGCATCCGGTACCGCGACGTCGGTGACCCAGCCGGGCGTCCCCACGTTGCCGCCACTCTCAACGGCACGCTGGCCACCACCCGGTGGATCGTCGCCATCCTGGAGAACCACCAGCAGCCCGACGGCTCGGTGCGGGTTCCCGCGGCACTGCGATCCGCGGTGGGCGGCACCGAGCTGATCACGCCTAGCTGAGGTGCATCGGCGGCCAATACGGTTATCTGGAGGCAGCGACCGGCGTGCCGATCACCGACAGCCTGAACCGACTGCTGGCACTAGCCCAGAACTGCGGCTAGCGGGGTCCCTGGATCCAGGCGATGAGCTCAGCTAATCCGTCGGTGGCTCGTGCGTCCCGTGCGGCTACGGTGTGCAGGGTCTCGTGCACCCCGGGGTGGTATCGCACCCATTGCGGGGACGCGGCTCGTGCCCGGCGCACGGCGTCGAGGCAGCGCGCACGGTCGCCATGGAGCAGGTAAGCCCGCGCAAGGTCAGTCCACCAGGAAGCGTTGCGGTTGCGGTCGGTCGGGCGGCTGGGCAGGGGGGTTGCGTTGACTTCCCTAGCTCGTGTCAGCGCGGTGGTGCCGTCCTGGGCCTCCATGGCCACGGCCATCCAGTGCATGTCGGCGTTGAGGCCACTGGCGATGACGTTGGGGTAGGGGTGGGCGGGAAGTTGACGTGCTCGGGTGCGAGCGCGGGCCTCGGTGACCAGCTCGTCGGCGGTGTCGCGGTCGCCCTGGCGGGCTCGCACCACCGCCTGCCGAAGTTGCAGCTGCACCCGTACTGCCTCGGCCCGTGGATCGGACAGTTCGGCGATGCTGGATTCGGCGCGCTGCAGCGAGCTGGCGGCCGAGTCGAAGCGGCCCCAGCGGATCTGCAGCTGCGACCGCCGGAAGGCGGCGACCGCGGGGCGCAGCGGGTCGCCGGAGGCGGAGGCCGCGGCCAGATGCCGTTCGACGGCGATCCCGACCACATCGGTGCAGCCGTAGCGGCCGACGGCGGCCTGGACCGCCGAGTAGGTGTCGGCCAGCAACGCGTGGGCTCGCTCCGCCTGCACGGTGCCAGGCGTGGTATCGCGGACGTGGACGTACAGGTGGCGCAGCAGCTCGGGCAGTACCAGGCTCATCCGGTCGTAGCGGCCGCTTCGCCACCACCGCTCGGTATCCGCGAACATCGATTCCAACTCGACAAGGGAGTGCGCCGCACCCGGCAGCTGCGGATCGTCGAATGCGTCGATCGCCGCCCGCAACGCTGCTGCTGCGGTGGGGTTGCCGTCCTGGTGATGACGGTGCACTTGATCTTGACCGAGGAGCCAGCCCAGTTCCAGACCCAGCGTGCGGGCGACGGCGGTGGTGAAGGCGTGGCTGGCCGGAACCCGGCCCTGCTCGACCGCCTTGACCAGCGACAAGGAGAAACTGATCGCCCCCGCCAACTGCGCTTGAGTGAAGCCCCTCTCCCGCCGGGCCTGCGCGACACGCGCCCCGATATGCGCAGTACTCATGGTGCTCCTCCCACAGGTGGGGTCTGCGGAACGCTGGGCCCACCATACGGGTGGAGCGCCTTTATCCTTTCTTTGTCCCTTCCCGTCGTGACAATGCAGCCACGGTACGTGGCGAGATCGCCAGTCCAAGGATCTGGACACGTGGGTGTGTTGAGCTGCGCGTGGGAGTTTCAGCGTGTGAAGCAAGCAGGACGAGGGATGTGAGATGACCGAGGAAACCAGCACTTTCGCTGACCTCGCAGCCGAGCTTCGCGGCAAGCTGGTCGATGAGCTGTGCGACTGGGCGCCGTTCCGCGTCGCTACGGTCGAGAACGTCATGCGTACCGTGCCGCGACACGTGTTTCTGCCCGGTACTCCCGTCGAGGAGGCGTACTCCCACGGCAATGTCGTTACGCATAGGGATTCGGAGGGTGTGGCTGTCAGCTCGGCATCGGCGGCGGGGACGGTGGCCGAGATGCTGCAGCAGTTGGAGGTGCGCCCAGGGCACCGAGTGCTGGAAATCGGTGCCGGCACCGGTTACAACGCGGCGCTGCTGGCCCGCCTTGCCGGCCCGGAGGGGGAGGTGACCACGGTCGACATCGACGCCGATGTGGCCGAGGACGCGCGGCGGAACCTGACCGCCGCCGGGTACGGAGGGGTGCAGGTGATCTGCGGCGACGGCGAGGACGGTTATCCGGCTGCCGCGCCCTTTGACCGGATTGTCGTGACCGCGGGAGCGTGGGACATCCCGCCGGCGTGGCTGGAGCAACTTGCCCCGGCTGGGCGGATCGTCGTCCCGCTGCGCATCCGGGGCCTGAGCCGGTCGGTCGCCCTGGAACGCTACGGCCCGTGCTGGCGAAGCGTATCTGTGGAGAACTGCGGGTTCATTCCGCTGCGCGGCGCTGGTCATCAGCCGGAGCGCAACATCCGGCTGGACGAGGACGGCAAGCTGATCCTGCGGGTCGATGATGGGCAGCCCGCCGACGCCGATGCGCTGCGCCGCGCTCTTGGTGGGACCCCGGCGCAGCTGTGGACGCGAGTGATGGTCACCAGCCAGGAAAAGGGGACGGGCTTCGGGGACCTGGATTACTTCCTGGCCGCCCCGGATGGCCTGTGCCGGCTGCTGATCCGCTCCCCTGATCATGGGCTCGTCGCCCCCGCGCTCGCTTACGGGAGCATGGCGTTGCTGGACGGCGAGACCCTCGCCTACCTGACGAAGCGCCCAGAAGGCGAGGCCAGCTGGTACGAGCTGGGGGTGTGCGCGTATGGCACTGCCGGCGAGAAGCTGGCCAGCCGAGCCGCCGAGCAGATCCGTGCCTGGGACACCGGCCGAACACTGACCACGCGGATCGAGGTCTACCCGTCCGGTGCGCCAGCTCCATTCCCGCGCACCGGCACGCTCCTGACGGCCGCTAAGCGTCACGTCCGCGTGATCGTCCGGACGCTATAGGGTTCGACGATTCGGCCCTGTGACAGGGAGACCAGGAACAGGCGGTGGGCGTCGCTGACCGCCAGATCATCCAAGGGGATCCGCGCGGCTGCGTCTGGGTGGTGTTCGCCGAGAGGGATCGGCGGGAAGACTGCGGGGTTCGGGCGAGGTTCCCGGTCCACGGAGACAGCGGCAGATCACCGCGCCGTACGCTCCCCAAGATGGACGTCGACGCGGCTGGCGCCGCCACCCCGGCAGAGCTCCGAAGCCTGATGGTTGACCGGTTGCGGGGGACTCGGCTGGTGCGCACGACACCGGTCGAGGCGGCCATGCGCGCGGTACCGCGACACCTGTTCGTCCCTGATGCCACGGCCGGGAGGGCTTACTCCCAGGAGAACATCGTCACTCGTCGCGACGCTGACGGTGTAGCTGTCAGTTCGGCCTCGGCGCCGGGAGTCGTCGCGGGGATGCTGGAGCAGCTCGACGTCCAGCCGGGACACCGGGTGCTGGAGATCGGTGCCGGCACGGGTTACAACGCGGCGCTGCTCGCGCATCTGGTCGGCCCGGCAGGGCAGGTCACAACGGTCGACATCGACAGCGAGGTCGTCCGGGGTGCCCGCGAGTGCCTGGCCGCCGCCAGTTACCGGGGCGTATCGGTGTTCTGCGGTGATGGTGAGTTCGGCTACGCAGGCCATGCCCCGTATGACCGGATCGTCGTCACTGCGGGTGCGTGGGACCTGCCACCGGCCTGGGTGAACCAGCTGGCTGCAGGCGGGCGGCTGGTCGTCCCGCTGCGGATGCGGGGCCTGACGCGCTTGATCGCTTTCGAGCGCGAGGACGGACACTGGCGGAGCCGGTCGATCAAGGAATGCGGCTTCATACCGATGCGGGGCGCGGGCGGGGTGGCCGAACGCAACATCCACCTTGGTAGTGACTCCGGCGTCATCGTACGGATCGACGACGGGCAACCAGCCGATGAGAAGGCCCTCAGCGCTGCCCTTGACCATCCCGCAACGTTATTGCCGACGGGTGTGACGGTCTCGGTGACCGGTCATCTGGACTTCTGGCTGGCCGGCCTGGACGGGTTCGGTCGGCTCCTCGCGGGGAGCCAGGCCGTCGACCGTGGGCTTGTCGCACCGATGTTCGGGTGGGGCAGCATGGGGGTGTTCGACCAGGGCACGTTCGCCTACCTCACCCGAAGCCCGACCGGTGAGACAGACGGTTCCCAGTGGCCCCGGTATGAGCTGGGGGTCTGTGCGTACGGTCCTGGCAGCGGGGAACTCGCGAATCGGGTCGCTGACCGGATCCGGGCCTGGGACCGTGACTGCCAGTCGATGACCGACCTATGGATTGAGGTACATCCAGCCGACACCGGCGACGTGCCCACCGGTCAGGTCGCCATCCGCAAACGGCACACTCAAGTGATCGTCCGCACCGCCCACCTCGCCGATGATCTCAGCGGAAGTTGAGGTCTCGATCAGGCTCGTGGAGCAGCGCGGGTGGCTCCCCGGTGCGACTGGCGGGGTGCCGGTAACCGACCGCTTCGCGTGACGGGCTATCCACACAACGTGGCTGACGATTACCGTGTTCCCGGTGTACCGTCACCGATATGAATGAGAGCACGGTTCTCGACGATGCCATCGCTGACCTGTTCGACCTCGATCTCCAGACGGAGCTTGCTGCCGACCTGGACGGTGCAGCCCGCTCTGCGGACTGCACCAACAACGGGTGCACCGAAAGCTGCCAAATTTGCTGACGCTGTCTACTGGGCCGACGGGCCTGTTTGGCGGAGCGCGCCAGCGGCACGTCGTGAGTGAGATGGTGTGAGAAGAGGTCGTGGGTCACCACCCGTTCGTCGTACAAGCTGAGGCTGGGTTGGCTCGTATCCCGCTCCTTCCTGCGGAAGGTTCCTATGACCACTCATCCGCCGCAGTAAATCCGCTGCTCATCGAGGGGATGCTGCTGGCCTCCCGCCAGGTGGGCGCGGCAGCGATATCGGCCGAACATCCCGTTGACGACCGTCTCGCCGCGACGCTGCGTGGCTACGAGATCCGGGCGCGGTTGCGGCCCACCCCGAACGCGGTGTTCGCTGGTGTGGCTCCCGCTGTGTTCTCCCGTGAGACCGCCAGCCTGCGCTTGGGTGGCGGGCACCGGGCCCGCAGCAATCCGAGCGCGGCCTGGCTGACGGCGGTGTGCGCGCAACTGCTGGAGGATCCTGATGTCCTGGCGCTCCTGATCCTCACCGTCAGCAATCTGATCACCCGGCGTGGGCGGCGACTCGAGCACGAGCAGCAGGCCGCACCCGGCAGAACGGGTCCCCACCGGGTCACCGTCCGCGCGACCGACGCCACCATGCTCATCCTGAGGACGTGCCGGGCGGGAGCCACCGTCGACCAGGTGATCGCCGAGGTGGGCCGGCGGTGGTCGACGGTACCGGAGTCCGTGGTCAGGGCCACGGTGCTCGGCTTGGTCCGCGCCGGATTCCTGCTGTCCGATCTGCTGCCCGGTGATCTCGGCGACGACCCGCTCGGGCACCTGCTCGGCAGGCTCCCCGCCGTCAGCCCGGTGCGGGAGAAGCTGGCGAGTCTGCGGCGGCTCTTGGCCGACGCGGACCAGTGTCGACCCGGTTACCCGAGCCGGCTGGCGGCGCTGATCGCCGCGAGGGACCTGGCGGACGAGATCTCCTTCCAGGAGCGTGCTCTGAGCGTCGATGTGGTCGCCGACGCGCACCTCGTCCTGCCCACCGCCCTGGCGGACCAGGCCGCCCGCGCCGCCGGGGTGCTGTGGCGGATCGGCTGGGGTCGGGGGCCGCTGACCGGCTACCACGACCGATTCCTGGACCGATACGGCCCGCACCGGTTCGTTCCACTGTCGGAGGCCACCGATCCCGCCATCGGCCTGGGTATCGACACCGACGCCTCCGACATCGACGCCGCACCCCCGCCACCCGGCCGTACCACTGTGCTGACCGCGCTGCTCGCACACGGCACCACACGCGGCGGCACCGAGGTCGTCCTGGACGCCGAGGCCATCGCCGCGCTGGCCGGCGACCAGACCGCAGAGCCACCACCCCGGACCGCTGAGATCCATGTCCGGGTGCTGGCCGCCACGCAGCAGGATCTGGCCCTGGGGAGGCTGCATCTGGCGGTGTGTCCCGGAGGTGGCTCCCAAGACGCCGGATCGAGCCAAGGGCGGTTCACCGGCCTGCTCCCCGGCACCCTGAGCGACCTGGGGGATCCATCAACGCTGGTTGCGGAACTGGCCGTGCGGCCTCGTGTCTCCGAGGGGGCGGCGCTCGCCCCGCAGACGGGCTTCGCGCCGTGGCGTATCCCCGTGGGCGTCCCGGTGCGAGACGGCGATCTGGTCCTCGACGACCTGCTGCTGGTATCCAACGGCGACCGTCTGATGGTGTGGTCGGCCAGCCGTGACCGGCAGGTCGTCCCGGTCCTGTACTCACGGCTGGCACCTCGCCTGCTCCCGCCCCTGGCCAGGTTCCTGCAACTGCTGGGGCATACCGGTTGCCGTCCCTGGCGCGGCTGGTCTTGGGGGCCGCTGGCAGACCTTCCGTTCCAGCCGCGTGTGCGGTACGAGCGGACCGTGCTCTCCCCGGCCCGCTGGGTGCTGCCCCCCGAGCTGACCGGAATGGTCCATGACCGCACAGCCTGGAACGGGGCGCTACACACCTGGCGGACCGCAGCGACTCCGCCCCCGCCCGACATCGTCGTCACCGAGGACGCCGACCGGCGCCTGCCCCTGGACCTTCGTCGGCCAGACGACCGTGAGCTGCTGCGCCGATACGTCCGTCGCGGGGTGCTGGCGGTCGCCGAACAGCCCGGCGGGCCGGACGCCATCCAAGCGGTCGTCCCCGGCCCCACCGGCGACCACGTGCTGGAACTCGTGGTGCCCCTCGCCCGGCGCACCACCGTGACAGAACCGGCTCGCCCGGCCGACACCCCTGTCCGCGCCACCGGTACGGGTCTGCACCTGCCGGGCGGTCCATGGTTGTCACTCACGGTGCGTGGACCCTCCCACTGCCACGACCAGATCTTGTCGGAGCTCGCCGCCGCTGCCGCTGGTCTGACTGGGCACTTCGATACCTGGTTCTGGCTGAGATACGCCGACACCTCGCACGGATCCCACATACGGGCCCGCTTCCACGGCAATCCGGCCGCCCTGGGCGGCCGTGTCCTCCCGGCCCTCTCCGCCTGGTGCTCAGAAATGATCAGGCAACGGCTCTCGGGCGGGTTCACCGTGGAACCCTACGACCAGGAGATCGAGCGATACGGCGGACCGGATGCGATCCACGCCGCGGAACAGGTGTTCGCCGCGGACAGTCACCTGGTCCTCAAGGCGCTCGCCACCACCACAGACCCTGATCAACGGCTGGTGATCGCAGCATTGTCCGCCGCCGCCATCGCCCGTGCCGTCGCCGACGGCGACCCTGCGGCCCTGCGCGGACATCACCTCGACCGCGCCGCTCGTCAACGTGTGGTGACTCTGCGCCCACAAGTACGGTCAACCCGATCACAGGACGACACCAACTCGCCAATCCCGTCGCTCACCGATCCCGCATGGATAGCCCGGCAAGACGCTCTCACCTCCTACCGCGACACCCTGAAACCAGCACACCGCCCATCCTGCGCATCGGCCCTGATCCATATGCACACCAACCGGCTCCTCGGCAGGGCGGACACCGAGCGGATGGCCCGAGCGCTGGCCGCAGACCTTCTCGCGCTACCGACTTCAGCGCCGTGAGCGCTGGGATCGTCGTGAGCGGGCAGCAGGCGCTGGCCACCGCCGAGCGGCTCTTGGACCCCGAGAACGTCCTCGCCGCCGTCCCCGCTTCCGCCGGTGCATCCCTGGCCGGCGGGCTGGCGGGCACCGCCCTGCTGCACGCCCGCCTGTCAACGACAGACCCCGTCTTCGCCACCGCCGCCATCCGCCACTGGGAAACATGCGCCGTGCACGCCCGGCGCTACGGAGGCAACAGCGCGGGAACCTTCACCAGCCCCGGAGGGCTGGCGGCCTCGCTCATCATCGGGTCGCAGTACCTGCCCGACCCCGACTCCCAACGGACCGTCACCACACGCGCCGCCCGGTGGCTATCCGCACGAGCCCTCGACCTCACCCGCCGTTACGAAGAACGCCGCCGAGCCGGCGGCGTGGGCACGCCGTGGCCGATGTATGACGCGATCAACGGCCTGGCTGGTATCGGCAGAGTCCTGCTCGCAGCGCTCACTTCCGGGCACGATATGACAGAGCCCGGACTGCTGGCCGCTCTGCAAACCCTCACCACCATGATCGGCACCCACCACGGCAACCGGCCCGGCTGGTGGCTACCCGCCAGCGAGCACCCACCGGCGGTGACCGTCCACCCGTCCGGGGCGGCGACCACCGGCATGGCGCACGGCATCGCCGGTCCCCTCGCCCTGCTCGCCACAGCCCACACCGCCGGATGGTCTGTCGCCGGGCAACGGACCGCGATCCGGGAAGCGGCGCACTGGCTGCTGCGCTGGCGCACGGATGCCGCGCACAGCTGGGCGCCCTATGTCACGGGTGACGAGCTGGACAGTGACACCGCAGCACCGACCGCCGGACGACGCGACGCCTGGTGCTACGGCGCCCCCGGAATCGGCCGCGCCCTCATACTCGCTGGCAGCGCACTCGTAGATCCCCGGCTGATCACGGCCGGTGAAGCCGCCATCGCGTCCCTTTCCGACCGCCCCGCAGATCTTTGGGACGTGGAAGGACCGACCTTGTGTCACGGATACGCCGGAGTCCTGCAGAGCACGACCACCAGCCAAGGTGGCACCGGCGACAGCGCGGCAACCGCCGTCACCGAAGTATTCAACCCAGAGCTCACCTTCGCCTTCCAGCACCTTCACAACGGCTTGCCGTCCGATGAACCCGGCCTGCTCACCGGATCAGCCGGCGTCGCCCTCGCCCTCGCAGATCATGGACAGCTACCAGAGCCACCGGTCCCTGCCCGATGGGACTCCCTGCTACTTCTCTCCTGACGTCGTCGCCGACGAGACGCTAGAGACCGTCCTGCGGCTCACCGGGCTGGCGTAGGTACAATGCCGCTGTCCCCGGTAAGACCCGCGCAGGTCAGGGACCTCAGAGCCGAACGGCGCGATGGGGCGGGGCACGGGGAAACGTAGGGTCGGGGTATGCAGAGGCCCCGGTTGGTCGCATCGGACGTTGACGGCACGTTGCTGGACCCGACTGAGCGGATCTCCGAGCGCACCCGGGCCGCGGTGCATCGGGTGCTTGCCGCCGGTGTTCCTTTCGTGCTGGTCACCGGTCGACCAGCACGGTGGATCCCGCCGGTCGTCGAGCAACTCGGACATGCCGGATATGCGGTATGCGCCAACGGTGCCGTGCTCTACGACGCCGCGGCCGACTGCGTCAACTACTCGGCGACCCTGGATCCGCTGCAGCTGCGGGACGCGGCGAACGTGGTGGCGACCGTGCTACCGGACGCGAAGCTCGCCGTCGAGCTACCCACCGGTACTGCCACGCCTGACGGGTTCGACGAGTTCCTCGCCGAACCGGGCTACACCCACCCCTGGCCCGACGGGGAATCCACGCCCACGCCGCGCGACGTGCTGCTCGGCCGGCCCGCGGTCAAACTGCTGGTCCGCCAGCCGGATGCGAGCAGTGCCGTGATGGCCGCCGCGGTCCGAGAGATCGTCGGTGTCCAAATCGGGGACCAGGTGAACGTCACGTTCTCCACCAGCCACGGCTTGATCGAGGTTTCCGCGCCCGGTGTCACCAAGGGCACCGGACTGGCCCGGCTGGCCGGCGACCTGGGGATCGCGCCGGCCGAGGTGGTGGCCTTGGGCGACATGCCCAACGACCTCCCGATGCTGGAGTGGGCGGGGCATGGGGTGGCGATGGCCAATGCCCATCCCACCGTGCTCGAGTCCGCCGACGAGATCACCGCGCCGAACTCGCAAGATGGCCTGGCGCTCGTCCTCGAAAGATGGTTCTGATCGGAGAACTTCACTGCACCGCGGCCGCCCGCACCTGGGCAGGGCGAGAGCGGTGGCCTCCACCCCACTGATCGCCAGTGCAGGCCACCGCCGACGACTACGAGGTTAGATAGGTCCGACTTCCCTTCAGCCTCGGGAGGGGGGTGTCGCGATCGCCGACGCCGAAGCGACCCCCGCCATCACCCCCACAGTGATAGTGATTTTCATAACCATAATCGTGGTGATGACCCCCGTGGTAGCAGTCATCGTTGTGACCATAGCGGCCAAGTGCGAAGACTTCCGTGATTCTCATATGATCCCCCTTATCTGCTTTCCCAGAAACTTCACTTCCCAGGAAGCTTCCCCCGCAACCGCCGTTACAGCGGGTGCCTGTTCATGAGTGTAGGCGAGCTCCGCGCCGTCAGCTACCAGTTCGTGTGAGCGGCCGGCGGGAACCGTCCCCGGCTGCCATCAGCGCCCTGGAGATCGCCCGGCATGTCGCTGACCAGCTCGCCGAGGTTATGCCCGGGTGAAGCCGGACCAGTCGTTGTTGACGGTCACCGAGCCGACCTGCGAGTGGGCCGTGGCGCGATGCACGGAGACAGGATCCTGCTGGACGTTCACCTCGACACTACCCACCTGGCTGCCCGCGTCGACCGCATAGGCCATATCCGCAGGCAGCTGCACCGTGACCGAGCCGGCCTGGACCTGCGCGAAACCACGAAACGCAATCTCTCCGGGCCACGGGGACCGGGCGTCTCCAACTCCGGGAGTGAGGTGAAGGCAGTTCCATCGTCGGCCGGCGCAGCCACACTGGGGGCTTGATGCCACACAACCCACAACACTCGCGCCACAACAGCCACTCAGACATCAGCAACCTAAGGTGTCTCAGGCGAACTGGCTGGGATAAGTGTGCCTAGAACAGTAGTTCAAACCTGACATCGATAGGTAGCTGGGCATAAAGTGCCTAGTTTTTAGGCCATATGGAGTAGTTGATACCACCGAAAGACGGCAGGAAGTTGACTGTTTGTAATATTCTTCCGGAGTATCACTCGATCGGGTGTAACAATTAGGTGGACGCTTCGATAACTCTCTCAGTAGACGCACTTCCGCAGGGAGGTGCCGTAGAAGACTGAAGGCGGGGAGTCAGATCGTTGCGCAGCGAGGTGTGGTCCGAGATACCGGACGGGATCAGTGGTTTCAGGTAGCACATCCCCTAGGCGAGCAGGATGGCAACATGGTGGGGCTCTTCGAGGGCCTGCCCGCTGGCCGCTCCGGTTTCTGGACGTCGCGCAGCGGCAATGTCCAGCGAGTCGCGTTGCACCCGATTTTTGCACTCACATAAGCACGGAGTAGGCCACCTCCCAGGGATTCCGGGAGCGCTGACAAGGTCATCATCGGGTCACCGGCTGCTCAGTCAACGGCAAAATCCAAGCTACTGTGTGGAGTTGCGAATAATGGCAGGATTCATTTCAGTATATTCGCCCGACCCTTCGCCAGCCACGCCTACTGGGATGGCCGCGTCGTGTTCGCCGATGAGCAGGGACGAACTCTCTTCCACCTGGGGCATGGCGTGAGCGGGGTGCTGGGCTTTCTCCTGCGGCTGCGGCACCGCTCGCCCCGCCTTTGGATGGTCGACTCCCTGCTTGAGCGGAGCCACCGTCCGTGATCACAGCCGCGCCAGTGATCGCACCGACGCTGCTGCCCCGGCCGGATCGAGATCTGAGTTGAGACGAGGACATTTCCGACAGGTGAATACAAAGTGACCAAGCTGGGGTACTGTCAATTTGTGGTAGCCATCAGGCCTGACCGCGATCTCTGTGGAGATTGCGAGACAGCCAGGGGGCAGTAAAGTGGCGCCGCCTACGAGGTCAGACGCACCCGGCCCGGCTGAAAAGCGAGTCGCGCGGCCGTCGGTTAACGAGCTCCTTGACTACGCTGTGAAGCGTCGGATCTGTTTGGTGATTGGCGCAGCCGGCTGGGGCAAGACCACGGCGGTGGCAGCGTGGTCGCGTAATCGCCCCACCGCGTGGCTGCAGTATGAGGACCACGAGGCGGCTGCGGACCGCCTGCTGACCAGCCTGTTCGGCGTATTGAAGGCCCACGTGTCGGGATCCGGGCCTGGCCCGGGTACGGCGGCATTGACCACCGGCCAGGTGGAACCCTCGGTGGCGGCCATCTGCACCTGGTTGAACAGTGTCCTGAGCGAGGACCTCGTCCTGGTTATCGACGATCTGCAAATGCTGGAGCCGGAGAGCGACGCGGCAGGCGTCATCAAGAGTCTGTGCCAGCAAGCGCCGGACCGGCTGCATCTGGTGTTGCTATCCCGGCGGGAGCTCCCCTTCTCCTTGCAACGGTTGCGGGGCCGCGGCCTTGTCACGGAGATCCACGCGCCGGACCTGGCCTTCGACGTCGCCGACGTCGAGATGCTCTTGCGCAAGACCGTGGGAAGAGAGCCGCCGGGCTTGTCACGGCAAGTGTGGGAGCGCACTGGTGGTTGGGCCGCGGCGGTGCACTGTGCTGTGGAGATGCTGCGGGCGGTCGAGCCGGATCAACGCCTGGCTGCGGTGGGGCGGCTGGCGGACCTGGGACAGCGATTCCATGACTATCTGGCTGAAGAGGTCATTGGCGCCGTCTCCGAGTGGGTTCGACAGCTGCTGCGCAAGTTGGCGATCTTCGGTGAGGCCAGATTCACGACGGAGCTTGCGTGGGAGCTTAATGATCCGATGACCGCGCTTGCCGAACTGAGCCGTCAGGGTCTCGTGCGGCGCGCCAGTGGGGGTGGCTGGTCGCTCGTTCGTCCGTTGCGTGACTTCTTCGAGCATGACCCGGCGTTGTCTGCCAGCGAGCGCAAAGCGCTGCACGTGACGGCGGCCAATGAGTGCGCCGGCCGGGGGGCGCAGGCAGAAGCTCTGCGCCATCTGCTTGCAGCAGGTGATTATGCCGCGTGCGCCTCGCTATTGATCGATCATGGTGCCGCGATGGTGGAGCACGGCCAACTTGACGCGGTGTTGAAGGCTGCGGAGTTGCCAGCCGAGTACCTCGACGACCCGCGGATCCAACGAGTTCTGGGACAGGCGCAGCAGGTGCGGGGTCAGTGGCCGCAGGCGCTGCAGTACTTTCAACGCGCTGGCCACGATCGAGACGAGCTAGAGCCGGCGCTGGCTTGGCGGGTGGGTTTGATCGCTTTCGCCCGGGGTGAGTTCGACGAGGTTCAAGCGCTGGTCCAGCGGACCCGGTTAGGCGGGGAAGACACGCTCGACGAGATCCGGGTACTCGCGCTGTCGGCGAACGCCTACCGGATGGCCGGTGATCTTGTAAGTCTACGGAAAGTGGCGGGCGGAGCACGTGCTGCGGCCCGCCGGTGCGGCGATATCCGCGCGTGGTCCAGTGTCCATCATCTCTTCGGAGTCCTCGCTGCTGCCGAGGGCGACTGGCGGCAAGCCGACGCCCAATACACCGATGCCCTGCGCAGTGCCGAGGCGAGCGACGACCTGCTCCAGCTGATGTGGATTCGGGCTTGCCATGCGTTCCACCAGTTCGAAATGGGGTCGCCCCGGCAGGCACTGGCCGACTCTCAGATCGTGTTGAGCCTCAGCGAGCGATGCGAGGATCCGTTCCTCGTCGCACACGCACTGACCACCCGCGGCCGTGCCTGCGGGCGCCTCGGGATGCTGGAGGCGGCGGTGGGCAACTTCGCCACGGCTATTGACCTCTTTAAGCGCCTCGACTCCCGATTTCTGGCGTGGCCGCTGTGCGGCCTCGGTGATTTGCATCGGACCAGGGGCCAATTGGTTCGAGCCCGGGCGGCGTACGAAGAGGCCCTGACCCTCGCCGAGCCGTGCCACGACGTGTTCGGCCTCAGTTCGGCGCTGATCGGTCTCGCGCGCATCACTGCGGCTGATGACCTGAAGCGAGCTCGTGAGTTTGCGGATCGGGCCGTGGGGTTGGGTGAGGGGCTTCGCGAGGTGCCGGCACTCCTGACCAGCGGCTGGGTCAAGTTGATGGGCGGTGACCAGCAGGGCGCCTCGGCGGATGCCGACCGTGCCGCCGTGGCCGCGCGGCAACGGCGGGACAACCCGGGGCTGGCCGAGGCCATCACCCTGGGGGTGCTGGCCTCCAGCAATCCCGCCGTGGATACCACCCCGCTCCGGGAGGCGATCGACATCTGGCAGGAGACGGGCTGTCGCCTCGAGGAAGCCGCGACCAGAGTCGTGGCCGGTCGCATCGACGCGCCCATTCCCCGCATCGACGCCGACCTCGCGGATCGGATGCTTCGGGACTACGGCGTCAACGTTGAGTCGCCGCGGGCCGCCGGACCGCTGGGCGTGCTGGTCCGTTCCGCGCCTGCGGTGTCCATCCAGACGCTCGGCGTGTTCCAGGTGATCCGCGACGGGGTCCCGATTCCCCATACCGTATGGAAGTCGAAAAAAGCCCGGGACCTGTTGAAGATCCTGATTGCGCGGCGCCGGCCGACTTCCCGTGATCAACTGATGGAGCTGTTGTGGCCGGAGGCAGATCCGGCCGTGGCCGGCAACCGGCTTTCCGTGCTGCTGTCCACGGTCCGCGAAGTGCTGCAACCCCAACCGGCAGGCGAGAGTCCATTGGTCACCACCGGCGGTGCGGTGTCGTTGAACCGCGCCCAGGTCAACGTCGACGTCGAGGATCTCCTTACTCGAGCCACCGCTGCCCTTGACGCGGACCGGGCAAAAGAGCCGGAGGTGACCGCGCGACTCGAGGCCGCCGTCACCGCCCATACTGGCGACTTCCTCGAGGAGGACCCCTACCAAGAGTGGGCCGCCGCGCTGACCGAAGAAGTCAAGGCCACCCACATCGCCGTCCTCCGGGCGCTGTCTGCACGGCTGCGCGACGCCGGCGATACCGACGCAGTCGTGCGGTACACGCTGCGACTGCTCGAGCAGGATCCCTACGATGAGGAGGCCCATCTCAACCTCGTCGGAGTCCTGCTCGACGCGGGTCGCCTCGGCGAGGCACGCCGACACTATAAAACCTACGTCCGTCGGATGACGGATATCGACGTCCAACCGAGCCCGCTGCCGAAATGACGTCCGAAGATTAACGGACCGTGGACAGCAAGAGCTGGGGGTGCACGGCCACGACCCGCTCGCCCGTGCCGGCGAGGTGCTGGCCTTGGTGCTCCAGCACCCGAGTGCAGGACCAAGGCAGAATCAGGGTTGGCGTGATCTCATCAGCCCACTCGAACCGGCAGGTCTGATACCCGCTGGCCGTACCGGGGTGCGAGGTGGGATCCGGGTCACCTACAGCGATGTGCTCCAGTTCGTCCTGGCCGGAGCTCTCGCTTCTGAGTTGGCGGAGCCAGAACTTCTGCTGAAGGTCCATGTCAGCCTCTCACCTGCATCGCGACCACCCGATCCCCTTCGTCAGTGCCGCTTGCAGCTACGTAGAATCCACGCTTAGCAACGGTCCGGAGCGGGGCTGCCGAATCCCAGATGCACGATGGTGGGGCTAGCCCGGGTGGTCTCCGGCGTGTCGGCGCGGGCGCGGGCGCAGGCGTCGCAGAAGCGCCACAGGCAGTGGCGGATCTGGGTGGGTTTCGCGGGTGATGAGCACCTGGCGCAGCAGTTCCTTGCAGTCCCACATGGCACCGATCTGGTGGGTCGGGTCGTCGGCGGCAAGCACCTCAAAGATCACCGTACAGCCAGCATGAAACATCGAGGCTAACCCGGTATCGCACAGCAGCCGCACTCGATCTGTACTTGACCTGTGCTCACACACTGTGACCGTAGCACACAAGGCCGGCAAATATTGACTACAGTCTGCCATCGGCAGTCCAGGAGATACGGGCAAATGGGGGAACGATACTCCAGAGCTGCCGCAGTCTCGGGTTAACGAAGACCTAAGCGCACACGAAGATGGCTGAAAGAGTGCATCCGTAGCGTCCTGCCCGACACGCGAGCACAGGGCTCGCATCCAAAGCGAGGTGGCGTGACAGACGCGCGGTGGGTGGGCTGTCCGTCCCCCCAGGCACCACGGCGGCGAGGGTCTTTGCCGCGGCTCGATCCGTACCTTTATCCCAGGAGAGGGGATTTTCGTGGGAAACGCGTCCGCGATTAGTCCACGGCATGATCAGCAGCACGGGCGTAGTGGTCAGAGTCTCCGCCCTATCGACCAGGTGCCGCGGTGCCGCGGGAAAGCGTCCGAGAAGGACGTGGTCATGGTCGCACCGGCCGGGCAAGCCCTGGCCGCCGAACAACAGTTCGAGTCGCCGTTAGATCCTGATCATCTGTTCGAGACGCTCTCCGCCTTGGCGCGGAAACATCAGGTTCCCGGGGCTCAGCTTGCCATCCACTACGGTGGAGAGACGGTGGCGGTCGAGGTCGGTGAGCTGGAGTACGGAACCGAACACCGGGTTACCCGAGATGCGGCATTCCCCATCGGGTCGGTCAGCAAGACCTTCACAGCAACTGTGGCGATGATCCTGGTCGCGGACGGGGATCTCGAACTCGATACTCCACTCGGTGAGTACGTGCCCGAGCTAGGCGACCTCGGAAACGAGGTCACGCTTCGCCAGCTGCTGAGTCACACAGCGGGTTTCGCCACCGGACCCGCGCAGGAGATGCCCACCAACGCTTCCATTCGGCGTTATGTGCTGGACAACTGCTGCAGACAGAACTTGGTGCTATCGCCAGGCACCAGCTTCTCGTATTCGAACATGGGCTACGTCTTGGTCGGCCACCTGATCGAGGTGATCACAGGGATGAGCTGGTGGGATGCCATGGAGTCGATTCTGCTGCGGCCGCTGAGAATCGAACCAACGTTCATCGCAGCGCCTGGTCTTCAGCCGCTCGGTCGCCCGCTCGCCAAGGGTCACTCGATCAACATCGCCATGGGTAGGACCCGGTCCGTCGAACACTCGTCGGCGCTTGACGAGGCACCGGCGGGAGGACTGGCGATGAGCGCTGTGGACCTCGTGACTTTGGGGATGACCCAGCTTGATGGCGGTGCGCCAGCGCTTCTGCCGGCAGCATACGCCGCGGAGATGCAACAAGCCGTTCCCAACGCGGAACCGCTCATCGCAGCTGACGGATGGGGACTGGGCGTAGCGATATTCGGGAAGGGAAGCACCGCGTGGGTGGGTCACTTCGGAGGAATGGCTGGAGCGCATTGTGATGTCCGGCTCGACCCATCCAGTGGCTGCATCGTCGCCTTCACCAGCAACGCGGATACCGGCACCAACATGTGGTATGAACTGGCCGACGAGCTGCGCAGGGCCGGCTTGCCCATCAAGGGTTGCTCTAATATCGAAGCGCTGGGACGTCCGACGGTGCCCCCACAGGGCTGCGTAGGCAGCTACCTGAACGGGAAGATGGAATATTTGGTCGCGCCCACTGACACCGGTGCCCTTAGTATCGCGATCAACGGTGACGTCGCGATGGAGTTGATCTTCTTCGAAGATTTGAACTTCTCGGCAGCGGAGCATCCGGTGATGCGTGGGCGTTTTCTGCGGGATCCGGTTACCGGAGAGATCGAACGAATTCAGTTCGGCATCGTGGTTGCCTGTCGTCGATCGGTCGCAAGTGAGAACGAGCGCTGTTTGATGGGGGCGCGGACCGCGTTCGTTTAGTAGACGTTTCGTATACCGGAATAAGTACGCTGGGGCCGTTGCTGAAGCGCGCCTGAAAGGTCTCAATAATTCATGACTGCCTACGATAACTTCTTGCAGGCTGAGAAACTGGCCGATCGAGGTGGGCTAGTGACCTTACCGTTCGCCGAGCAATTCCGGTACTGGAGAAGGCAACTCGAAGGTGTGTCGATTCCTGAGTTGCCCATCGACCAGTCACCACCAACCAGCGTTACTCCGAACATCCCATATGAGTTCGAGCTGCCACAAGACGTGACCACCCGCATGGCGGACCTGAGCGACCTGTGGGGCGTGTCGCTGCTCGAGCTCACGGTTGCCGCCTTCCAGATCGTTCTGGCGCGCTACACCGGCCAAGACGACATCGTGGTGATCACTCCGGCCCCGGGACAAAGTCATCCGGTCGTGCTGCGGTCACGGGTAACCGACTCGACATCCTTCCTGGAATTCGTGGGGGAGGTACGAGCCACGGTTGGGGCCGCCTTCGCGCATTCCGATATTCCCTTCGAGCTCCTAGTCGAGGAGCTAGGTCTGCAATCGGAGTTGGCGCGTGTAGCGGTCGTATGCGAGCACCGTGCCGGGCCGCTCGCCGCAGACGTCACAGTGCGGCTCGTCGAGCGAGGTAACGAGCTGTTGGGCGCAGTTGAGTACCGTCCCGAGAAGTTCCAGGGGGCCACGGTCGAGCGGATGGCGGCACAGCTGGTCCGCGTGCTAAATGTGGTGACCGCGGATTCCAGCATCGCAGTGGGTAAGATCGACATTTTGACCGATGCCGAGCGGCGGCAGACGTTGGTGGAGTGGAACGATTCCGAGCATGTTGTGCCGTCGGCCACGGTGTCGGACTTGTTCCAGGCTCAGGTCGCACGTACGCCCGGTTCGGTTGCCGTGGTTTTCGAGGACGCCGAGTTATCATATGAAGAATTGAACGCGCGCGCGAATCGGCTGGCGCGGATGCTCATCGAATGTGGTGCGGGGCCGGAGCGGTACGTGGCCTTGGCGCTGCCCCGTTCGATGAATCTAATCGTGGCGTTGCTGGCAGTACTGAAGGCTGGTGCTGGATACCTTCCCGTTGATCTTAGTTATCCGACGGAACGCATCGGCTTCATACTCGCCGACGCTGACCCGATGCTTGTCATCACGACGACCAAGTTGGCTGTTTATCTGCCAGCGAGCGAACTTCCGCGTGTAATGCTGGATGAAATCGATACGAATGGCCGCTTGGCTACATACTGGGACGGCAACGTCGAAGACGATGAGCGTGATCACGTCTTGTCCATATCGAACTCGGCGTATGTAATTTATACGTCGGGTTCAACGGGCCGCCCCAAGGGTGTGATTGTGTCATTGGAGGGATTGGGGAACTTTCTGGCAGCGATGCAGGAACGATTCTTTCTTGGTCCGGGTGATCGACTGTTAGCAGTAACCACGGTCGGGTTCGACATCGCGAACCTTGAGATTTTCCTTCCGCTGCTGAGTGGAGCCGCTGTGGTGTTGGCGGGTCGTGATGTGGCAGCGGATCCGTTCGCGCTGTGCCGGATGGTCGCGTCATCTGGTGTATCGGTGATGCAGGCGACGCCGAGCTTGTGGCGCGCTGTGGTTGCCGAGGGTGCGACCGAGCTTCGCGGTGTGCGGGTGTTGGTGGGTGGTGAGGCGTTGCCTGCTGACTTGGCTACTTCGTTGACGAAATGCGCTGCTTCGGTGACGAACCTGTATGGACCGACGGAAACGACAATTTGGTCAACGGTGGCTGCGGTGGATGAACGCGCTGCACGGTATCCATCGATTGGCAGGCCGATCGCCAACACGCAAGTATATGTGTTAGATGCTGGCTTGCGGCCAGTTCCAGTGGGTGCTGTGGGTGAACTGTACATTGCTGGCGCTGGATTGGCCCGGGGCTACTGGAAGCGGGCGGGTCTCACCGCCCAGCGGTTTGCGGCCTGCCCGTTTGGCGAGTCTGGTGCGCGAATGTATCGCACCGGAGATTTGGTTCGCTGGACCACCGACGGCCAATTGGAATACATGGGTCGAACCGACCATCAAGTGAAGATTCGCGGATTCCGCATTGAACTCGGCGAGATTGAAACCGCCTTGCTCCGGCATGGCAACGTCAGCGAGGCTGTCGCGATTACCCTACGGGAGAACTCCGGGCACCAGCGGCTAGTTGCCTATGTCGTGCCTGCGGTTGACAACGTTGTGGACTTCATAGAGCTGCGCGGTTTCCTGCGCCAGATACTGCCAGATTACATGGTCCCATCAGCGTTCGTCACACTGGATAAATTTCCACTCACTCCCAACGGGAAAATTGACCGGCGTGCTCTACCATTCCCGGACTGGAATGCAATCCCACGCGCCGATTTTATACCGCCTCGCACCGACGTCGAGAATACGCTCGCGCAGATTTGGTCTGAAGTTCTTGGTGTGGCGGAGATCGGAGTCGAGGACAACTTCTTTGAGCTCGGCGGCGACTCACTCCTGAGTTTTCGTGCGCTTTCCCGAATCCGCGCGACTTTCGACGTGGAGCTATCGGCTCGTGCGGTGTTTGACGCACCGACCGTCTCGCGGCTCGCGGGCTTGCTACCAGCAGGATCCCACGCAGGCCACGCCGAGCGGATTGCCCCTGTACCGCGCGATCGGATGCTGCCACTTTCTCCCGCTCAGCAACCGTTGTGGTTAGTGAATGAACTGACCTCGGGTGGGACCGAGTACAACACTGGAATCGGGTTGCGACTGTCTGGTGCGCTGGACCTTAACGCGCTGCGAGCGGCGTTGGACGCCTTGGTCAGCCGCCATGAGTCGCTACGAACAACGTTCCAGACGGTGGACGGACACGGCGTTCAGATGGTCGCCGCGTGCGGCGAGATACCACTGCGCATAGTCGATCTCTCCGCCATGGATTCCTGTGAACTGGACACTGCACTGAACCAGGCTCTGGTGGAGGAACTCAGCCACCCCTTTATCCTGCAGCGGGGCCCGCTGACCCGAGCACTGCTGGTGTGCATTGCACCGGATGACCATGTGCTGCTGGTCAACCAGCACCACATCGTCACCGACGGCTGGTCTGCTGGGGTGCTGGTGGACGAGCTGGTTAAGCTTTACGCTGCGGCCGCGCACGGGGTGCCGGTCGAGCTGCCGGAGCTACCCATCCAATATCCGGATTTCGCCGTATGGCAACGCGAGCGGTTGTCCGGTGGCGCACTGGAACCGTATCTGGATTATTGGAAGCGCACGCTTGCAGGAATCGAGCCGCTCGAACTGCCAATTGACCGACCGCGGCCTCACCTGCGTACGACGGCTGGCGCGGTGTACCGCCGGGACTTGCCGGCCGATTTGGCCCAGGCTTTAACGAGGGTAGGGCATACGCACGGCGCGACGCTGTTCATGACTCTGACCGCCGCAGTGGAAGTGTTGTTATCTCGGTACAGCGGCCAACAAGACATTGCGATCGCTACAGTGACGTCTGGCCGTAGTCGGGAGGAACTGGAGAACCTTGTCGGTTTCTTCGTTAACGCCGTCATTTTGCGATGCAAGGTTAACGGTGCGCGGACGTTTAGCGAGTTCATGGAGGAAGTCCGAGAAACAGTGTTGGAGGCGTTCGCCCACGACGAGGTGCCGTTCGATCTGCTGGTTAAGGAAGTGCAGCCGGAGCGGGATCCGAGCCGCCACCCGCTCGTGCAGGTCATGGTCGTGCAGCAGAATGCGATGCGGCCCCGAAAGATCGACGGGCTACGTATCACCGAGCACTATCTTCCCCGGCCGTCCGTCCGGCTTGATCTCGTCGTGGAGTTCGTGCCGCAAGGTGACTCGCTGAACGTGGCAATTGAGTACAACACTGACCTGTTTGACGCCAGCACCATCAAGCAGATGGCGGGGCATTTAGAACTGCTGCTAACTGGGATTGCTGAGAATCCAGGCCGGTTGGTGGGCGAATTGCCGTGGATGTCTAAGGCCGAGCAGCGTCGCTTGTTGGTCGAGTGGAATAAAACTGCCTTGGATGTACCTGCGGTGACGTTCCCGGAGGTGTTCCAGGCTCAGGTGACGCGTTCCCCCGGTGAGATCGCGTTGGTGTGTGGAAATTCGGTGTTGAGTTTCGCGGAATTAAATGCACGTGCTAATCGGTTGGCGCGTTATCTAGTCGCTTTGGGGGTGGGATCGGAGCGGGTAGTGGCGTTGGCATTGCCGCGGTCGGTGGAGATGGTGGTGGCGCTGCTAGCGGTGTTGAAGGCGGGCGGAGTTTATTTGCCGGTGGATCCGGTACTTCCCGCTGAGCGGGTTGGGTTCGTGTTCGAGGATGCGGCGCCGGTCCTGGTGGTGACTGCGGGTTCTGGTGGGAACGTGGCCGGTGTGGTACCGGAGGGCACGGCCTCGCTGATGCTCGATGATCCACAGCTTCATGGGGTGTTGGGTCGTTATTCTGATTCGGATCTAGCTAATGACGAGCGGCTGGGGCCGCTGCATCCGGGTAGTGCGGCGTATGTGATCTATACCTCGGGCTCGACCGGTCGGCCGAAGGGTGTGATTGTCGAGCACCGTAGCCTGGTCAATCTGCTGTTCCATCACCGTCACGGGTTCATAGCTGCGGCCGGCGGTGGACGGTTGCGGGTGGGGTTGAGTGCGGCGTTCTCTTTTGATACCTCCTTAGAGGGGCCGTTGTTGATGGCTGATGGTCACGAGCTGCATCTGATTAATGAGGTAGTGCGGCTGGACCCAGACGCCCTGGTCGACTATGTCGCCGAACATCGTGTCGACTTTTTGGATTTGACTCCGTCTTATGCTAGGCAGTTACTACCGGCCGGATTGCTGCACGATAAACGGCATCGCCCCAAGGTCTTGATGTTGGGTGGGGAAGCGTTGAGTGAGCCGTTGTGGCGGGAGCTGGCCGGCGCGCGGGACACGATCAGCTATAACTTCTACGGCCCCACTGAGTGCACCATCGACGCATTGTCTTGTCGGGTGGTCGAGGGCATGCGCCCGGCAGTAGGCCGTCCGCTGCGGAATCTGGCGGCCTACGTCCTGGACGCGGGGTTGAATGCGGTGCCGGTGGGCGTGCCCGGGGAGTTATATCTGTCCGGTGCTCAGCTGGCTCGCGGTTATATGAACCGCCCCGGATTGACTGCGGATCGATTTTTAGCCTGCCCATTTGGAAAGCCAGGGGAGCGGATGTATCGCACCGGTGACCGGGTGCGTTGGACCGCCGAGGGAGGTATCGAGTTTCTGGGTCGTGCTGATGAACAAGTCAAGATCCGGGGGTTCCGCATCGAACCTGGTGAGGTGGAAGCTGCGCTATTGAGACACCCCAAGGTGGCTGAGGCGGCAGTCATCGCCCGTGACGACGGTGGACACCATCGGCTGGTGGCCTACATGGTGCCCACCGGGGCGGGTGGGCTAAGCGCGGTAGACAACGCGGAGTTGCGGTCCTGGCTGAAACGGACCTTACCCGATTACATGGTGCCGTCCGCGTTCATGGTGTTAAACCAGTTGCCGCTGAACTCCAGTGGGAAGGTCAACCGCCGTGGGTTGCCGGTGCCGGAGTTCGCTGCGGTGGTGGGTTATGTGGCGCCGCGTAGTGAGGCTGAGCGGGTGTTGGTCGGGGTTTGGGCTGAGGTGTTGGGGGTGGATCGGGTCGGTGTCGAGG
>JBOHHF010000374.1:0-1107 GCA_050700495.1 Pseudonocardiaceae bacterium | reverse complement strand
GACCAACACGCCATACCGCAGCGCCGCATGAGTTCGTCGGGGTCCGGATCATGTCGCCGGCTTCGTGATCACCGAACGGGTACGGGGAGCCGCATCCCGAGCGGCTTCCCGTACCGACATGCTGATCTTGGTAGGTCACTGCGGCTCGCGGTGCAGGACCAACACTCACAGATCATCGGTTGGGAACCTTGAACCGCACTCAGCACGGCCGACAGTTCCCAGAAGTCGATCAAGCGCTCGGCACCTTCAGCCCGCCGGATCCCCGCACCGCCTCCACGCGTGTCCTGGACCCGACCGAACCCGTCTCGATGACAGAGAGCCCCTACTCGGGCCACCGCCAAAGCACGATGCTGGAGGCGACGTCGCCCGATCCGACCGGCAGTCGGATCAGGTTGCGCAGACCGGGCCGGAAGTCTCTGCGGCAGTTGGGTATCTGGAGTCGGCCTCTGCATCGCCCGGCCACCCGGGTCGGGCGGCACCGGTACGCTCCTCAACCGATGCAGTCATCTCAGCGGGTCTTCGTGACGGCCGGTCCACCGCCGATGCCTGCCGAGTTCTGGCAGGACGGCGTGATGCGGGAGGCATTCACCGCTCGTCACATCGGCAGGGTGATCAGGGCGTACCGCACCCATCCCTGGCACGGCCGACGACCGCTGCCGCAGGAGATGATGGCCGAGTGGTTGTGCACGACCCAGTCCCGGCTCAGCCGAATCGAGACCGGGCCGCGCATCGAGCAGCTCGACCTGCTGATCCACTGGGCCACGATCCTCGGGATCCCGCAGCGGTACCTGTGGTTCGCGCTCCCCGGCGAAGAGGTGTCCGCCGCCGCGGTCCCTGATCCCGACGCCACGGCCGAACCCGATCTCGGTGCGTTGTCGTCGAAGCGAAGTGAAGCGCTCGCCGCACCGTTGGCCGCTACGGCCGGGCCGGCGTACATCCCGGCCGAGGGCGCGATCGACCAGCTGCGCGCGTTCCTCGCGTCACCGTCCCGGGTCTTCCTCCTCACCGGGCCACCGGGGAGTGGAAAGACGACCCTCGGGTTCCGGCTGGCCGCCCACGTGAGCGACCTCGCGGACGTCCAGGTGCACACGGTGGGTTCCTGGGCTG
>JBOHHF010000373.1:0-14609 GCA_050700495.1 Pseudonocardiaceae bacterium | reverse complement strand
GGACACGATCGGCGAAGACAACGACTTCGGCGACGCAACCGTGCCACTGACCGGGGCCATCGGGCATGACCAGCCGATGGACACCAACACAGTCCGCCGGATCGTCGACCGGCACGGCAACCTGCACGCCAACCCGTGGGCGCTCGACGAACTCGAAGAAATCCTCACCACCACACCCGTGCGCCGGCGGGCCGGTGCCACCGTCCCGATCCGGGTCGCGGTGCCCGATCTGATCCTCGCCAGCGAGTCGCTACCGATCGTCGTCGAGATCGAAGCCGACCGGCCTCCCACCGTCCAGATTCAGATCGTCGCGGAACGCGCAGCCGGCGAACGGGACAAGATCGTGGCGTCCCGCACACCGAAGATCCGGCGCGGCCACCTCGAGACGTCCTTCGCCGGGCTGGCCCCCGGCGCCTACGAGATCCGTGTGACCGGCTTGGCTATCGGCTCCCCCATAGCCCCGGTAACCGCTCCCGTGATCGTCTGGGCACCACAGGCGGCTCCGTGACCATAACGGTCAGACCGCTTCCGGCTGCAATGGCTGCCCACCACCCATTGCAGACCGGTCGTGAGTGCGTAACAGTGTTCCAGCACCCAATGCCACTCACGAGCACGCGCTAGCGTGCCGCATGGTCTCCGAGCTGTTCGACCCCTCCGCTTGGCGCAGTGTCGAGGGCTTCGACTTCGCCGACATCACCTATCACCGCGCGGTGGCGCACGGCACGGTCCGGATAGCCTTCGACCGGCCCGAGGTGCGCAATGCCTTTCGCCCGGCCACGGTGGATGAGCTGTACCAGGCGCTGGATCACGCCCGGATGAGCCCGGACGTGGGGTGCGTGCTGCTGACCGGCAACGGGCCCTCACCCCGAGACGGCGGCTGGGCCTTCTGCTCAGGCGGCGACCAGCGGATCCGAGGTCGCACGGGCTACCAGTACGCGTCCGGGGACACGGCCGACACCATCGACCCGGCGCGAGCCGGGCGGCTGCACATCCTGGAGTGCCAGCGGCTGATCAGGTTCATGCCCAAGGTGGTCATCGCGGTGGTGCCGGGCTGGGCGGCCGGCGGCGGGCACTCCCTACACGTGGTCTGCGACCTCACCCTGGCGTCGGCCGAGCACGCCCGCTTCAAGCAGACCGACGCCGACGTGGGCTCTTTCGACGGCGGGTTCGGCTCGGCCTACCTGGCCCGGCAGGTCGGGCAGAAATTCGCCCGCGAGATCTTCTTCCTCGGCCGCGAGTACAGCGCCGACGACGCACACCGGATGGGCATGGTCAACGCGGTGGTGCCGCACGCGTCGCTGGAGACGACCGCGCTGGAGTGGGCCGGCACGGTCAACGCCAAGTCGCCCACCGCGCAGCGGATGCTCAAGTACGCGTTCAACCTGATCGACGACGGGCTGGTCGGCCAGCAACTCTTCGCCGGTGAATCGACCCGGCTGGCCTACATGACCGACGAGGCCGCCGAAGGCCGCGACTCCTTCCTGGAGAAGCGATCAGCCGACTGGTCGGCGTTTCCCTGGTACTACTGACCGGGATAATTACCAAACGCGACACCAGGAGGAACGGCGTCTGCGGCCGTTCTGAGCTGCCGAAACCATCTTCCCTACCGTTCCCGGTAGTTCCCTGCCGATCCCAAATCGTACCGGTGTGCGACGGCCCGTACACGGCCCGCACTGACCACAACGGACCAGGGCACCCCCGGCGTGATCATTCCGCCGACAGCAAGGCGGCCCCGAACCGCGCTCAAAACGCGGGCCCCGGCCTTGATCCCAAACCTGACATAACCAGGAGTGAGAACCATGCAAGATGGAAGTAGCCGCGGTGGACTTCGCTGTCACGTTCACCGCGAAGTGGCTCACCCCCACCGGGCGAGTTGGTCGGCACACCGGGACCATCATCCCCTCGGACGGGCCGGACCTGCGCTCGCTCGGCGACATGATGCTGCGCCGGTCGCAGAAGGTGAGGGACCCGCTCTACGAGATCGACCGGCTCGACGTCGAGTATCGCCCGACCACTCGCCATCGGTATCTGCCCGGGTGCGTGGTCGACCACTCGATGGAATCCCCGGACCAGCGCCGCTGCTGAGTGCGTGTCGGCGGCTGCTACAACGAAGAGTCGGGTCCGTCGTCCCCGTCGGTCGAGTTGTGGGCGCACCAGGTCACCGCCCCGGCGGGGACCGAGTCCCACATCCGGGTCCAGCTGGTCAACCACCGCACCGGCACCAGGATGGCGGCAGGCATGCGGCTGTACTGGGCGCATCACCTCGCCGACGACGTCGCGGAGGCCGCTGACCGTCTTGCTTGGGCGGAGTCGGTCCGATCGCCCCACAGACGGCGTGGGTGGCCGCCGCCGACGTCAGCCACCCGGAGTGGTGCGACCGCGAGTGGTGCGACACCACCTGCGCCGCCGTGGACCACCTGGGCCACCCGACCAGGTGGCAGACACGAGACGTTGAGTTCGCCGAGATCCCGGAGCAGCGCTGCACTGAAGCGTCGCTGTGGATGGCCCCGAGGGGTATGTGGGTGCGCAGGTCACCCTCACCCCTGTGCCCGGTCGATCGCTTCCCGTTCGCCAGCCACCCGGCGAACCTGAGGGGCGTTCCCGCCGTGGCTGGGGCACACCGTGGCGCCTCGGATCGCCCAGCGCACGCACGGCGCCCCGTCGCGTCGATGATGGGCCCGGCATGGGACCGACGGTAGTGGATGCGGGATGCGGCAGCCGGGCCTGTCCAGGAGGAGTGGCTCGCCGCGCGGGCATTCGCGGGTGCCGCGTTGCGGGGGCACGTGGTCGCGGTCCTCATACCTGTCCGGGCGGCTGCCTCCCGGAACGTGCAACGCCCGCCGATAGCGCCGACGAGCTGGTAGATCTCCCAGCCTTTCTGGCGCTTGCGTTCCCAGGGCAGGCGGGCCTGTGGGGAAGGTCCTCCGCGAGCGAGCCGGTACGCCTCCATAGGAGATTATTGTTTCATCGTCAGCGTTGCCGCGGGATTCGATGGGTCGACGTTCCTGCTGGTCAACGGTATGCTTTTGTGCGGGTGCTGCGCCCGCGGCGAGATCGCGCAGCACCCGGCGCACGACCTGTGCCTCGGTCTCCAGCAGTGAAGCCCGGCCGCCGACTCTGGCGGTCAGCATGTCTTTGGTGGTGGCCGCAGCGCTGCGGGTCGGTCCGCTCTCGCGGACCAGGAAGGCGTGGTAGTTGGTGACGACGATCTGCGCCTGACCCAGCCCGCTGTGCAGCTCGGCCGGTACCAGGTCACGCAGCCGGTAGTAGTTGTCCGGGTCGCCGGGCAGCAGCACGCGCAACCGGTCGCGGATCATCAACCCTGGGGTGACCACCAGGAACCGCTTGGTGAACCGCTTGTCCTGCGGCGCGACGACCTTATTGAGCACCTGCCATGCGATGAGCATTGCCATCACGACTGTCTTGCCTGAGCCGGTCGCCATCTTCAGCGCCACCCGCGGTAACCCGTCGTTGTGCTCGCTGTTGGCCTGCGCCAGCGCGTTGCACATCCACACGTCGGTGTCCCGCAAAGCGACCTCGGCCAAGTAGATGGCCGTCTCAGCAGCTTCCCGCTGGCAGAACAGCACCCGGTTCTCCCGCTCCGGATCGGCCCAATGTTCCAGTAACCGTCGAGTGGTCGGCGTGACCCGCAGATAGCCAGCGTGGCGCCACCGAGTGACGTGCTCTCGGATCCGATTGACCAGCTCGTTGAGGCGG
This sequence comes from Pseudonocardiaceae bacterium, assembly GCA_050700495.1. GTDB lineage: Bacteria > Actinomycetota > Actinomycetes > Mycobacteriales > Pseudonocardiaceae. The sequence continues at coordinate 10,892 of JBOHHF010000373.1, read as the reverse complement.
ATCTGGTCCGCCGTGAGCTCGGCGAGCTCCAGTTGGCGGGTGCCCTTGCGCAGACGCGGTACCGGCACGAAGTACGACGACGAGCGCCGTGAGTCCTCGATCCGGTCGGTGATGCCCTCGTCGTCAAACGCGAAGTGCCGGGTTGGTTCGTCATACGGGCGGTTCAGGATCGGGTTGTCGATCACCTTATCCGCCACTAGCCGGCCGCCCTTCCGTGCTCACCAGACCCGTGACCGTAGTGGGACCAGCCAGGGGCCCACGGCAAGAGCCTAACTAGGCGCCACGCCGCCGCGATGCAGCCCCGATGGGTTCCGAGCAGCCACCCCCGACGCGCGATCCCGGTCGCGGCCAGGTCGTGGTGACCACACCAGGCTCCACCGGGGCCCCAAGCGGGTACAGCTCAGTGCCGCCGCGCTGGGCACCTCAGCCACCACCACCCACGCCCGGCTCGGCGGTCCCGGCCGGTGGCTGCTGGCGCTGCCCGCGCAGTAACTGGTCCGGATAGGCTGGGAATCGATGCTACACCGCGCTGGGCTCGCCCGTACGCACGCTATTGAGTGCCATTAGCAGATAGCCGCAAACGGGTCTGAATCATCTCGCTTGTTCCGCATGGAGATGACCGTTCGTCGAATGCTGACAAGCTCAGGACGGGCTATATAGTAGCGCCCCCGCCGCCCTCCTCGAGGTTCGAGTAAATCGGCGTCTACCAACTGCTTAAGGTCACGACTGGCGGTTACTTCCGTTATTTCTCCCGGCGCATCTTCGAAGTAGGATCGATAAGTTGCGTTACGTATCCGAAGCCCGATCGTTGCATCGAAGAGCGCCATGATCGTTCGCTCTGGCAGGCGCCGCGTCGATACGATCCTTTCAAGCTCCGACCACATGCGTTCACTCTCATTTACTCGCCGTAGCATGGTCCGCGCTTGTCTCAGATGGGCTGTCAAGATGTGCCGGATCCATGGTCGCGTGTCTCGCTCCGGCTGCCATACCCCACCGCCCACGTGCGCCAAGGCATCGTAGTAGCCCTGAGTGTTGCGGCCCAAGTACTCCTCGATGCTCATGAATACTGGACTCGGGACCCCGTCTTGGGCGAGAACGAGGCTCTGCAGGCAGCGCGACATTCGTCCATTTCCGTCCCGGAAAGGATGGATCATCACAAGGTTCAGGTGAGCCATTGCCGCCTTGATGATCGGCCCACGGGGTCCCTGCTCTTCATTGAGATTGACGACAAGTTCCTCGATGAGCGTTGGCACGTGGTCAACGTCTGGCCCCTCGTATACCACTTCGCCTTTCTCGTCGTTACGAACATAAATGCTGCCTGCTCGCCACCGGCCTGGGCGATTCGTGAGAGAGTGGCTCGTCATCATGAAGTGCAAAGACTTCAGCAACTGGGAACTGTAGCTGAAACCACCCTCATCTTCCGCCATTTGCAGCACATACGTCATTGCGTCGCGATAGCCGCGAAGAGCCAGACCGGTCTCTTCGTTGACGTCCAGCGGCTCCTCACCTGCCGCGACGTCGACTGCGTCATCGAGCCCCGCCTCGTACCCTTCGATGCTGTTCGAACCTTGAATTGCCCTCGCAAGGGAGACACGCCGCAGGGACCCCGCCCATCGACGAGGGTCATGTAGCTGGTGGCGCAGGCGAGTCTTGAGGTCCTCGATGAGCGCCAGGACGCAAAGCTCTGCCTCCCCCAGCTCAGGTGCCATGAATATCATGCGTGTACTCAGTTACTTACCCACGCCATGTGTGTTAACAACCGCCTCCGTGCGTAATACTAACGTACATCGTGCCTGAAGGTAACTTACTATCGACCATGTCTTCGCCGTGGACACTCCCCGCACCCGACGCGTCTCCTGCGCCTCACGCCGGGTAGCGCACCGGTACGGTTCGGATTAGCTGAGCACGATCGGGAAGGCGGAGGACCGGTGCGCTCTAGACGTCCCGAACTCAACAGCAGAGCTGCCGGCGGGCGACGCGACGACTCTGGCGTTGAGTTCGGGACACGGGGAGCAGTTTCGCGGTGCGGGTGATCCACTGTGACGGATCGCCGGAGGCGGTTTGGGAGCTGGATGCCGCATTGCATGCCGTGCGTGACGGCGGTGAGGCGGTGGCCCCGCTGGGTTCCGAGCAGGCGCCGCCGCCGCGGGATCCCGGTCCGGGCCAGGTCGTGGTGACCACCTCGGGCTCCACCGGGGACCCTAAGCGGGTACAGCTCAGTGCCGCCGCGCTGGACGCCTCAGCCACCGCCACTCACGCCCGGCTCGGCGGTCCCGGCCGGTGGCTGCTGGCGCTGCCTGCGCAGCACGTAGCGGGATTGCAGGTACTGGTTCGGGCAGCGCTGGCCGGGCGCCGGCCCGTGGTGCTCGACCAGCGCGGAGGGTTCGACCCGGGCGCGGTCGGCGCCGCCGCGCAGCAACTGGCCCGGAAGGCGGGGGATCGGTGCTACACCGCGCTGGTGCCCACCCAGCTGGCGCGGCTGCTCGAGACCGATCCCGACTCTCTCGCCGGCTTCGACGCGGTGTTGCTCGGTGGTGGTGCCGCACCCCGCGGGCTGCTGCGACGGGCTCGGGCGGTGGGAGTGCACGTGGTCACCACCTACGGCATGACCGAGACCGCGGGTGGCTGCATTTACGACGGGTGGCCACTGGACGGAACCCAGGTCCGGGTGGATGGCCCCGAAGCCGATACAGGGAACATCGAGCTGGCCGGTCCGATGCTGGCCACCGGGTATCTCGATGCCCCCGAGCAGACCGCGGCCGCGTTCCGCGACGGGTGGTTCCGGACCTCCGATCTCGGACGCCTCGACCCACAAGGCCGGCTGCAGGTACTCGGCCGGGCTGACGACGTGGTCGTCACCGGTGGGCTCAATGTTGCCCCAGCCGAGGTGGAGGCCGTGCTCACCGGCCTACCTGGGGTAGCCGCGGCCTGCGTGGTAGGCCTGCCCGATCCGGAGTGGGGCGAACGGCTCACCGCCGTGGTGGTACCCGCCGACCCCGGACGGCCCCCGGACCTCGCCGCACTGCGCGCCGCGACCCGCCGCCTGCTGACCGGGGCGCAGGTCCCCAAGGAGATCGTGCTGTTGGACGCGCTACCACTGCGCGGCGTGGGCAAACCCGACCGCAGCGCCGTCCGGGCCATGCTCGCCGCGCGGGATCACTGACCGCACCGTCAGACACACTGGGTTACAGCTTCACCCACTCTGGGTATGGACGGCGGCGCATACTGGGGGTTCTCTGGTACCAGCTGACCCATCAATCACACCAGTCACAGCGGAAACACCTGTCCCCGACGCTCAGGAGCATCCGTGAGGCCGCTGGCCCGTCGCAACCGCCGTATCCGCAACACAGTTCTGATCGCCGCGGTGGCCGCGACAGCGCTGGTGGCTTTCGTCGTGGCGGGCTTCCCGTCCGGCGCACAGGCCAGCGCACAGGGCGGAGCGCCCGGCGAAACAGCGGACGGGGCGGCCACCTGGTTCGCCCGCCTGACCCCGGACTGGGACGACACGAACGTCCGTTCCGACACCGGCGCGCTGGTCCTGAACCACCGCCCCACCGGGCCGGCGAGCATCAGGACCAGCCGACCGGAGGGCATGCTGCTCACCCCGGCACACCGGCTCGCCGCGCCCGGCAACCAGGTAGTGCCGGAAATCGTCGCCGATCAACCGGCCGGCTCGACCGTTGCCGTCGACGTCCGCGGCACCCGGGAGGACGGGTCGTGGACCGAGTGGGTGCCCACCAGTACGGAGGCGCCCGCGGTGTTAGACGCCCTGGTGACGACAGTGCAGACCCGGGTCGTGCTGCGTGACGGTGAAGGTGGTGCGAGCCCCCGGGTGCAATCGATACGGCTGACCGCGCAGACCGTCGCACGAACTCTCGCCGAACGCCCGCGGTCGCCGCACACCTTCCGGGTGTTCGCCACCCGGGAGGGCCTGGTCGGGGGCACCACGGCCAACGGTCACGTGATCCGCGAGCGGGACCACTTCGTCGCGCTACCCTCGCGCCGGGGGCTGGCGCCCCGCGGCTCGGGCGACTACACGGTGAAGGTCTGCTCGGACCGTGGCCGCTGCGAATGGGCACCGGTATGGGACGTCGGCCCGTGGAACACCGCCGACGACTACTGGAACCCCTCCGATACCCGCCAATCCTGGCCCGACGTGGCACAGGGTGTGCCCCAGGCGCAGACCGCCTACGAAGACCGGCACAACGAGGGCCGGGACCAGTTCGGCAGGCAGGTGCGCAACCCGGCCGGGATCGACCTGGCGGATGGCACGTTCTGGGATGGTCTGGGGCTGCGCGACAACAGCTGGGTCACCGTCACCTACCTGTGGACCGACAGTGGCCCGCGCGGCATCGTGTGGCTCCCGCTGCTGCACGTCCGCACTGGCCCCGGCGTGCAGCACCCGGCGATGGGGCTGGCGGCGCAGCGCGCCACGTTGCGGGTCGAGTGCACCGTCGCCGGGCAGCTCGTCAACGGCCACCAGGGCAGCACCGACCAGTGGTTGCGGATCGGCCCCGGCCAGTACGTGTCCGCTGCGCACGTCACCGTCCAAGGTCAAAGCAGTCACTGCACGACCCCGTAGGGTTGACCTCGTGGCGACCCTGGCGCAGTGGGTGGAAGGGGCCCGGCCTCGTACCTTGCCCAACGCGATCGCCCCGGTGCTGGCCGGCTGGGGAGCGGCGGCGGCACTGGGCACGGCGCACTCGGCGCCGCGCGCGCTGCTGGCGCTGGTCGTCGCGCTGGCGCTGATCATCGGGGTGAACTACGCCAACGACTACTCCGACGGCATTCGGGGCACCGACGCCGTCCGGGTGGGTCCGATGCGGCTGGTCGGATCCGGTGTCGCGGCGCCCGCGGCGGTGCGTGCCGCGGCATTGGCCAGCTTCGCGGTGGCCGCCGTGGCAGGCCTCGTGCTGGTAGCGATTGCCCGACAGTGGTGGCTGCTGACGCTGGGCGCGGCGGCCATCGCCGCAGCGTGGTTCTACACCGGCGGGCGCCGCCCTTACGGCTACGCCGGGCTCGGCGAGCTGGCGGTGTTCGTCTTCTTCGGCCCGGTCGCGGTGCTGGGCACCCAGTACGTCATCAGTGGGCGGATCACCCCCACCGGTGGCGTTGCGGCCATTGCGGTGGGCGCCATGTCGGCGGCGGTACTGGTGACCAACAACCTGCGCGACATCCCCACCGACTCCGCCACCTCCAAGCGCACTCTGGCGGTGCGCCTCGGGGATCACCGGACCCGCGCGCTCTACACCGCGTTGGTGGCCATCCCGTTCATGGTGACACTGGGCCTCGCCACCACCCACTGGGCCACCCTGGCCGGCCTGCTCGCCCTGGTCTTCGCGGTACCCGCACTGCGACGAGTCCGGAACGGCGCGGCCGGACCGACCCTGATCCCGGTGCTGCGCGACACCGGGCTGGCGCTACTGGTGTGGGCGGCCGCAACCGCTGCCGCACTGGCCCTGTAGCGACCGGGCGTCCCATTCCCTAGTCGTCCCCTAGTCGTCGCGGCCCTGCTCACCACGGAGCTGGTTGCGTAGCCGGTCGCGCTCGGACCGGCGACGTGCTCCGGCAGCGGCCATCCCGGCGTTCACCCGTACCCGCAGCGAGCGCAGCAGTACCATCGACAGTGGTAACGCCACCACCAAGGCGAGCAGGATCGCCACCAGCAGCGGCACCCTGGCCAGTACCAGGAGCGACGCCATCACAGCCACCAGAGCGAGCCGAGCCGCGCTGTAGAGCGCAACGTCACGGGCGAGCACGGAGCCGGTCGGCGGGATCTGCGGTGCCCCCACAACCGCCCATTCTAAGGCAACTCATGCCGGCCCCCGTCGCTCGGCTCGCCCGGGACCGCAGCGCCGGTTAGGGTCGGTGATCAGCGGTTCCACCCGAGCAACTCGCCGGTGGACCGGCTGAGAGGAGCCTGCGAAGTGCCGTTCCCCGCGGTGTCCGGGCATCCGCAGCATCCCCCACTCGATCCAGGGCTCGGATGCACGTTGGACCGGTGGGCGGCATTGGCCCGGCTGGCCCGGACCGACCTGGATACCGCCCGGCTTGCGGAGGCAGACCTCGACGCCCGCACGATCATGGGTGAGTTGGAGGGACCTGCACCAGACGCCGGCCAACGCTGGGGTGTGTGGGCCGCGGAGCCACCCGACGGCATCGTGCACGCCACCCCTGGACCCGATGGCAGCTGGCGGCTGCGCGGCACCAAGCGATGGTGCTCGGGTGCCGGATCGTGCTCACATGTACTGATCAGTGCCCGGTACGGCCACGAGCGGTGGCTGTTCGCCCTGGACCTCGAGCAGCCGGCGGTGCGGCCGCGGCTGGGCGAGTGGGTAGGCCTGGGCATGGCCGGCAGCTCCACCGGCTCGGTGGAGCTGCATGACGCCGTCGGCTGGCCGGTGGGCGCGCCGGGTGCGTACCTGAACCGGCCCGGGTTCTGGCACGGCGCCATCGGGGTGGCCGCGTGCTGGTACGGCGGGGCCGTCGGCGTCACCATCCCCTTGTGGGACGCCGTCGCGACCGGCCGGGCCGACCAGCACACGCTGGCTCACCTCGGCGCCGTCGACACCGCGCTCGCGGCGGCCCGCGCCCTGCTGCGCTGTGCCGCCCACGAGATCGACCACCCAGGCGTCACCGGGGATGCAGTCACCGGAGACACCGCTGCCTGGAACATCGGTGTGTCCCGGCGCCGGGCGCTGCGGGTACGCGCCGCTGTCGAGCACGCCGCCACCACCGCGATCGAACGAGTGGGCCGCGCGCTGGGCCCGGGTCCGCTGGCCCACCTGCCCGGGCACGCGCAACGGGTCGCCGACCTGGGGGTCTACCTGCGCCAGAGCCATGCCGAACGGGACCTCGCTGAGCTGGGCGTGCTGTCGGCGTCCGACCACGCGGACCTCGCATGAGCGTGGACCTGACCGGCCTCGGCACATCCGAAGCGCAGTGGCAGGCGTGGTCAGGCCTGGCCGAGTTGCCCGAGCTGGCGCTACCCGGCGCGCCGGGCGGCCCGCCATCACCGGACCAGGTGGTCCTGGTAGCCCCGCACCCCGACGACGAGATGCTCGGCGCCGGAGGCACTGCGGCGATGCTGGCCGCCGCGGGCGTGGCGGTGGTCGTGGTCGCCGTCACCGGCGGGGAGGCATCGCACCCGGGCAGTCGCACCGTCACGCCTGGCCAGCTGCTGCGCCGGCGCTGCGCGGAGCGCGCCGCCGGCTTGGGGCACCTCGGCCTGGCCGGGAGCGGGCTGGTCTCCTGCGCCATTGCCGACGGCGGCGTCGAGATGTGCATCGAGCAGCTCACCGACACGCTGGCCGGTCTGCTCAGCGAGCGATCGTGGTGCCTTGCGCCGTGGTCCCGCGACGGGCACCCCGACCACGACGCCACCGGTCGCGCCGCAGCCGCCGCCGCGGCGTGCACTGGCGCACACCGGCTGTCCTACCTGGTCTGGACCTGGCACTGGGCGCGTCCGGCTGACGCGCGAGTGCCGTGGGACAACGCCGTAAAGGTGCCGCTGCCGCAACGGATCTGGCAGGCGAAGCTCGCCGCGGTGGGCGAATTCACCAGCCAGACGGTGCCGCTGTCGGCGCACTCCGGCGACCGGGCGGTGCTCCCGCCGCCCGTGCTGCACCGGCTCACCCGGAGCTTCGAGGTGTTCCTGCGATGAGCAAATCGCTGCCCGTCACGTACTTCGACGACCTCTACGCCGGCAACGGGGATCCCTGGGGGTTCGAGAGCCGCTGGTATGAGCACCGCAAGCACGCGTGCACGCTGGCGGCATTACCCGAACCCCGCTACCGCAGCGCGTTCGAGCCGGGCTGCTCCGGCGGGGTGCTCTCGGCGAGGCTCGCAGCACACTGCGAGCAGCTGCTGTGCTGCGACATCGCCGAGGAGCCCGTCCGCTCGGCGCGCCGGCGCCTCAGCGACGTCGCAGCACACGCCAACGTCGTCGTCCGGCGTTTGACCGTGCCGCACGAGTGGCCCACCGGCCCGTTCGACCTCGTCGTGATCAGCGAGCTGGCCTACTACTTCGACGGCGACGATCGGCGCCGGCTATGGGATCACGTCGCCGACACGCTCGAACCCGGCGGCACCCTGGTCACCGTGCACTGGCGCCATCCGGTCGCCGAGTACCCCGCCACCGGCGATGCCGTCCACGCCGAACTGGCCACGCGTCCTGAGTTCGGACGTCTCGCCAAGCACCTAGAGACCGACTTCCTGCTCGACGTGCACCAGCGGATCCCACCACCGGCGCGGTCGGTGGCGCAGCACGCCAGATTGGTATGACCCGGTGGGTATGACCCAGGTCGATGTGACCAGAATCGGGATCGTCGTCCCGGCGCACGACGAGCAGGAACTCCTGCCGCACTGCCTGGCATCCCTGCGCCGCGCCGCGGCACCCCTGCGAGGCGCAGGGATGCGGATCGACATCGTGGTCGTGCTCGACGCCTGCACCGACGGCTCCGCCGAGCTGGCCGCCCGTGCCGGGGTCACCATCGTCCCGGTGGCCGTCCGCAACGTCGGCGCGGCGAGAGCCGCAGGTTTTGATGCGGTGCTCACCGGCAGCGGCGAAGATCTGTGGCTGGCCACTACGGACGCCGACTCCACCGTGCCGCGGCATTGGCTCGCGACGCAGCTCGGGGCCTTCCGCGCCGGCTGGGACGTGTTCGTCGGCACAGTCCGCGTGGTCGACTGGGCTGCGCACCCGCCGGGAACATGCGCCCGGTACCTGCGGCGTTACCAGTTCCGCGACGGCCACCCGCATGTACACGGTGCCAATCTCGGGTTCAGCGCGCACAGCTACCGCCGCGTCGGGGGTATCCCAGCACTGCCCACCGGCGAAGACGTCGCCCTCGTCACCGCGCTGCAGGCCGCAGGGTGCACGGTGCTGCGCAGCCACCTTGCCCCGGTGACCACCAGCGCGCGACCCCACGGCCGGGCACCCGACGGCTTCGCCACCTACCTGGGTAGCCTGATGGCGGCACCGATTTAGCATGGTTCATCCCATTACCGACGCTTTACCTCGACAGAACCGTTCGAGTACCTAGCGCACGACCTGTCACGATAAGCCGAAAGATCCCCTACTGCGAGGTCGACGAGTCTGGGGAGGCCCGCGATGTCCCAGTCACCACACGCTGAGCGACTACTCACCCCCGGGGAGGTTGCTGCGCTGTTCCGGGTGGACCCCAAGACCGTTACCCGGTGGGCCTCCGCTGGGCGGATCGGCTCGATCAGGACCCCCGGAGGGCACCGACGATTCCGGGAAGCCGAGGTTCGAGCGCTACTCGCCTCGCTCACCACCCCGGCGCCACCGGAGCGAACTGACGCACAAGACCGCCCGGTAAGATCCGGTGCAGTGAAATCCGGGTGAGGCCGGCTCGTCCGCCACGCTGGACACGGCTACGCTCGGTGGCAACCCGGAGGAGGTGGCTGCCGTGCATTACGTGATGGCGGCAATCGGGGTGACTGCGGTCACCGCGTTGCTGTGGAAGGCGTTCGGCCCGCAGCGCCCAGTCGCACGCACGGTGCTGGCACCTGATGACGACCCGGAGTTCCTCCGGGGCCTGAACCGTAAGCGTCCGGAGCTCGGCGACGAGCACTGACCGGGTTCTACCGGTGGGCCCAGGTAACCGCGTGCGGGAAGCCGTCGGCGACGGTCGCCGCCAGCTCCAGGGCGGCAAGCCGGGCGCCCTGACTGAGACGGTCGAGATCGATCTCCCCGCCCTCCTCCAGGTGCTCGTCGAAGGGCATCCGGCACACCGACCGGCAGCGGGCGGCGAAGTGCGTGGCGACCCGGCCCAGATCCACCTTGCCCGCGGTTGGGCGCACCGAGTTGATCACAGCGACCGACCGGCCGACCAGCTCGCGGTATCCGTGCGCATCCAGCCAGTCCAGGGTGGCCGACGCCGAACGTGCGCCGTCGATCGAACCGGACGAGACGATGACCAGGGAGTGCGCCAAATCCAGCACACCCTTCATCGCCGAGTGCATCAGCCCGGTCCCGCAGTCGGTGAGCACGATGTTGTAGAAGTGCTCGAGCAGGTTCACCGTGCGCCGGTAGTCGTCCTCGCTGTAGGCCTGGGACACGGCAGGATCCTGCTCGCTGGCCAGGATCTCCAGCCGGCTGGGGCCTTGCGAGGTGTAGGAACGGATGTCGGAGTAGCGGCGGATCCGGTCTGCGTCGCGCAGCAGATGCCGCACCGTGGCGGTGGTCTCCAGCGGGATCTTCTGGGCCAGCGTGCCCCGGTCGGGATTGGCGTCCACCCCGATCACCCGGTCGCCGCGCAGTGAGGCGAAGGTGGAGCCCAGCGTGGCCGTGATGGTGGTCTTGCCGACGCCGCCCTTGAGGCTCAACATCGCGATCTTGTAGCAGCCCTGCAGCGGTTGGTTGATCCGGGAGATCAGCTCTCGGCGCTGCATGTCGGCGGGGCTCTCGCCGAGATTGACGGTGCGCCCCGAGGCGACGAACAGCGCCCGCCGCCAGCCGGACTGCGGGGGCCTTTTGGCCTGCCGGAGCAGCTGTGCGGAGGACAGGTCGTGCGAGGGGTATCCATCTCCTTGATTGTCGGGGTAACCGCCGGAATCCTGGCCCACCGATGGCCCGGGCTCGTCGGGGCGTCCGATCACGCTCACTTGCCTCCCATATCCGCGATCCGCGCGAGTCGGAAAGTGACGGTAGTCGCCGGAGTTGCCTGGATCGATCGGGGGTGAGGACTGCAGCGTTATACGCGGGTCGCCGTCGTCGACAGCATGAGTGCAACATCAGTCCTGGATGGGCTGGTGACCGGCTGGCCGCCGGGAGCCGAGCGTCGGGGGGTCCGCTCGCTCTCAACCGGCGGCCAGCCGGCGAGCTAGAGGCCGCTGCTGCCGGGCCGGGGTCGGACATCGCGGTAGCG
>JBOHHF010000372.1:0-7726 GCA_050700495.1 Pseudonocardiaceae bacterium | reverse complement strand
CACATTTCAAGTCGTGGCGGATGTTCCACACCGACTACCGCCGTCCCTATCGCACCTACCGCGACGCGTATGACGCCGCCCGAGGATTGTTCTTCTTCTCAATTACATGGGGTTTTGAATAATGCTCACGCTACTGAACCGGACAGTGTTGCGGATCGGACTGAGTGGTCCAACCTTCTTCGCTACCTGGCAGACGCCTTAGGGCCCTTGCGAGTCGGTGCTGCCAGCAGGGGAGGCTCGGGCAACGCTTCCTGGCGAGATCAGGAGTTCGACGCTGTCGCAGTCAAGAAGCTCCGTGTGCTCGTTGCCCCATCCCGCAGTGCGCACTCGCGCGCGAATACCTCGGACGGCCTGCTATTCTTTCTTGAGCGGATCCCGCCGGCGAGGCGGCGGCACATGCTCATCATCACAAGCGCCATTTACGCGCCCTACCAATTCTTTGTGGGTGCACCGATCCTTTCGTCAGGCGGAGTGGAGCACGTCGAACTCGTGGGCACTCCCACGAGCACCGATGGTGATGCCAACTTGCTGGTACAACGGATCGCGCAGGAGATTCACGCTGCGGTGAGCACTGCTACCACACTTTTGCAACCGTAGGTGCGGCACTGGGGCTCCATTACTGCTCCTTGTGGCCACATGGACGTTGGTACGGCAGTTCGGGTAGGTACTGTCTCCACTCTTCTGGCGTGATCGTGGGCCATGCGGTCTTGCAGATTCGATCGGCGACCTTGTCGACGTCGGTTTCCCACAGCCGGGCAGTGGTGTCGGCGCTGCCGGTGGCCAGGGTGTGCCCGTCGGGGCTGAAGGCCACCGAGAAGATGGTGTTGGTGTGGCCGGTGAAGCTGCGTAGTGGTCTGGGCTGATGAGGGTCCCGGACATCCCACAACTGGGTGGTGATGTCGCTGCTGCCGGTGATCAGGGTCTGTCCGTCAGGGCTGAAGACCACCGATCGGACGGTGTTGGTGTAGTCGGGAAGGCTGCCCAGCAGGCTGGGCTGCCGGGGATCATGGACATCCCACAGCCGCACTGTGCTTTCGGCGCTGACATCGCTGGCGGTGGCCAGGATATGCCCGTCGGGGCTGAACGCCACCGAGCGGACAGTGCTGGTGTGGCCCGGCAGCACGTGCAGCGGGTTGGGCTGGCGGGGATCGTGGACGTCCCACAGCCGTGCGGTTCGGTCTTCACCGGCGGTGGCCAGAGTCCGCCCGTCCGGGCTGAACGCCACCGCTTTGACGCTGCCGATGTGGCCGGGCAGCACGTGCAGCGGGTTGGGCTGGCGGGGATTATGGACATCCCACAGCCGTGCGGTGCCGTCTTGGCCAGCGGTGGCCAGGGTAGTCCCGTCGGGGCTGAACGCCACGGAGAAGACCGTGCTGGGGTAGCCGGGGAGGCTGCTCAATGACCTGGGATGCAGGAGATCACTGATCTCCCACAATCGCACGGTGTTGTCCTTGTTGGCGGTGGCCAGGATGCGTCCCCGGGGACTGAAGGCCACCTCGGAGACACCGCCGGTGTGGTCGGTGATGGTGCCTAGCTCACGGGGCGTGCGGGAGTCACCGACCTCCCACAACCGCACAGTCCGGTCCTCGCTCGCGGTGGCTAAGGTGCGCCCGTCGGGGCTGAACGCCACCGAATTGACGGTGCCGGTGTGTTTGGTCAGCTGCGTGGAGTAGGGGGTGGCGAAGGTGCTGAGCACGCTGCCGCGAGCCTCGGTGGTGTGAACGAGCTGGTAGGCGGCCACGCCGAGTTGGGCAGCCAGCGGCGAGTTGATCGTGCGCAGCCCAGAGGTCTGTCCCGCGACACGCTGGGACACTGCGATATTCCGTTGTTCCACCGCGGCACGCTGCTGGAAGACGGCGATGCCCGCGGCGACCACAGCGACGACCAGCAGCACCGACAACACGGTGATGGCGCTTCTTCGCCGGAGGCGATCCCGCCGGATACCCGCCTGCAAGAAGTCGCGGGCCGTCGGATTCAGCTCGACGCGGTCGGTGACCAGATCCCCTGCGTGGAGGTGGGCGCCGGTGTCAGCCAGTGCGGTGGCGAGTTGCCTGCGTTCCCACAACCGGGCCGGTGCGCGCCCCTTGTTTTTCCATTCGGTGGCAGCTTGCTCGATCGCGCGGCGAGCCCGCAGCGCCGAGACGTTTTCCTTGATCTTCTCAGACAGCGGTGCCCAGACGGTCAGGAACTTCTCGTGGGCCACCTCCATGATCACCCTGTCGTTATCGGAATCCGTGGTCACGAGCCGGTGCGTGACGAAGACGTCCAGTTCTCGGGCTACCGGGTCGGGCAGCTCATCGCGACAGACCCGCCACCGGGTGGGGCGGCCCTGCTCGTCCACGGTGACCAACCGCAGCAACCCGGCGATGACCTCTTTGCGGCCCCGACCGGTGGTCGTGCACGCCTGGTCGAGGGCCGCGTCGGCTTGCCGGGTCAGGGCGCTCTGCACTGTCCCGAGCTGCTCGTAGCGGGTGGCTGACAGATGATCGCCGCGTTCAACCCCCGCGGCGAGCTGGTTCAGTGTGAACGCCAGCAGCGGGAGCGCCTCCCCGCTGCCGGTGTCGGCGACCAATCGGGCGACCAGTTCGTCGTCGATGGTGATCCCGGCCAGCTTGGCTGGGCCTTGGATCACCGTGTGCAGTACCTCGCGGTGCAGCGGTCGCAGCGGGTAGATGGTCCTCGTCAGAGCGGCCAGTGCGGAGTCGTTGAGCAGCTGGTCGAGAAACTCCGGCCGCAGGGTGGCCACCACTTGCACCGGACCGCCCAGCGCCGGACGGAGCAACTCGGCGAATCTGGCCCGCTCAAGGGGTTCGCTCTGGGTGAGCAGCTCCTCGAACTGATCCACCACGATCAGCAGATGTCGCCCGGGGCGGCCCTGGCTCGCCAGCAACAGTTCACCGGCCAGCCTTGCCAGACCATGTTCGGTGAGTTGATCGTGGACGTGGCTCAGCGTCCACTTCAGGCCGCTGCGTTGGCCGGCGGCAGCCAGTTCCTGGGCCAACGCTGCGACGGGAGCGCTGCCCGGCAGGATCGGCGGCAGTGTCAGCCACCCCGGCTCGTCCGCCATCACATGCAGCAGCCCGGCCCGGACCAGCGAGGATTTGCCGCACCCGGACGGGCCGACGACCAGCAGCACCGCCGCCTTGGCCTGCGCGACCGAGGATCGCAGCAGCTCGGCCAGCTCCTCGGTGTCACAGCGTCGGCCGAAGAACACCCGATGCTGCTCGACGTCGAACGGGCGCAGCCCCGGGAACGGGGACTGGCCATCTGGCCACCCGCAACCTCCGGCGGCATCGACCCGGCGTAAGGCCTCCGCCAGTGCAGCCCGCGCTCGGGCGGGATCCTCGGTGAAATCGGCGTAATGGGCAGATGCCAGCAGCGGGTGCACTGCCTTCGGTTTAACTCGTACCGGCAACAGCCGGCTGCCCTGTGACACGGCGATGCCGACTTCGGCCGAACACCACGTTGATGCCACGTAGGCCGGGGTAACCACACAGACCACCGCGTCGGCCCAGCGCAGACGCTCATGTAGCCGGTGAGCCCACTCGTCGCCGACCACGAGGCCATCACGCACATGCTGATCCAGGAACACTTCATGGTTCTCGTCATGCAGCCATTGGCGCAGCTGGTCGGCGCATCGCCGGTCCTTGCTGGAATGGCTGATGAAGACCTTGGCCACCGTGCCCTCTCTCCCCCTCTGGCGTCGCGGCAGCCTACTGGTCGGGTACGTGGTGGGTGTTCACCCTGTGAAGGTGGGGGAGGCGGACCTGCCGGGGTTAGGGTGCGCCGAGGGTGTCCAGGGCCTGCTTGGCGCCGGGGTGCAGCGGGACCGGGTCGGTCTGGCGGGCCTGCTGCAGGGTGATGTTCTCGGCGGCCGGGTTGACCGCGACGAGACTGCTCTTGCGCTCGAAGAGGGTCGTGGTCAGCACGCAGGCGGTGGCCGGATCCAGGTTTTCGGGCACGACCAGCAGATTGGGCACCACAATGGTCCGGGTGTCCGTCGCGTTCGGGTAGGTGGAGGCGGGGATGGTGGCGACGTCGTAGACGGGGTTGATCCCCCGCAATGCGCTCAGCACGGCGGAGGTGTCCAGCAACCGGACCTTGTCGCCGAGGCTGGTGAACAGGTCGGTGAGGTTGGGGGTGGGCAGCCCGCCGGAGAAGAACATGGCGTCGATCGTGCCGTCCTTCATCCCGTCCACGCTGGTGCCGATGTCGAGCCGCTGGGCGGCCAGGTCCGTGTCGGGGTTCAGCCCGGCGGCGGCCAGCATCCGGTTGGCGATCACTTCGGTGCCGGACTTCGGCGACCCAGTCGATACCCGCTTGCCGCGCAGATCGGCCAGGGTGGTGACACCGGCATCGGCGCGGACCACCACCTGGCTGAAGTTGGAGTAGATCCGGGCCAGTGCATTGATCGGCTGCCGGGTGCCCGCGAAGGACCCGGTCCCGTTGACCGCGTCGGCGGCGGTGTCAGCCAGCGAGAACGCCACCTGGTAGTTGCCCGCGACGAGCTGCTGGATGTTCTGCACCGAGGCACCGGTCTCGGCGGCGGTGGCCTTGAGCTTGCCGCCGGTGGCAGCGCTGACCGCTTCGGCGAGGCCACCACCGAGCACGTAGTAGACGCCGCCGGTGTTACCGGTCGCGATACTGATCCGGCGGTCTGCGGTGATCTCACATCCGGTGCCGTCACCCGGGGCGGCGGTCTGCTGGCGGCCACCGCAGGCCACCAGGCTAATCACGGTCAACGCGGCGACGAGCAATGTCCACGCAGATCGGTGCAGCGTCATCCGTTACTCCCGGTGGGTCGGCAGGTCAGCAGGTGGATCACGACGGCGGCAGCCAGCAGCGCGGCGCCGCAGGCGATCACCGCAGGCTCCAAGTAGAGCAGCAACAGTGCCGCCAGCAGGCACAAGGCGCGCTCCATCCAGCCGGCCCGGCGGATCAGCCAGCCGCCGGTGGCCACCGCCAGGGCGGCCACCGCGACCGCCGAGATCACGGCCGTCCAGAGGATGGTCCATGGTGAGCCCAACGTCAGCAGCGCGGCACCGTTTCCGGTGAGCACGAAGGCGAAAGGCACCAGGAATGCGGGCAACGCGTACTTGGCAGCCTGCATCATGGTGGCCATCACCCGGCCCCCGGTGATCGCCGACGCTGCGACGGCGGCCAGCGCAGTGGGCGGGGTGACCTCCGAGAGCACCGCGAAGTAGAAGAGGAACATCGCCGCCACGGGCGGCGCCACCCCCAGGTTCATCAGCGCCGGGCCGATGATCACCCACGCGATGATGAACGACGCCGTCACCGGCACCGCCAACCCCAACAAGGCAACGGCCACCGCGGCGAGGACCGCAGTGGCGATCAGCGTGCCGGTCGGGTTGTTGGTGATGGCCCGCGCCGCCCCGACCAGGATCGAGGACAGCTGCAGGCCCAGCCCGGTCTTGGCGATGGTCGAGGTGATGATCCCGGCAGCCGCGCAGACCGCGACCACCGGTAGGACACTGCGCACCCCGGTGGCCAGCGCGGCGTAGAGCCGGCGTGGGGTCAGCGCGTGGCGACGGTCCAGGAACGACAGCACCAGTTGCACCCCGCACGCATAGACCACCGCGGTGAACGGCGGGATGCCCAGCGCCAGGAACAGCACGATCACGCCCAGCGAGATGAAGTGGTAACCGAAGCGACCGAGCAGCCGCCAAGGCGACGCGGTGGCCACATCGACCGCGGTGGTCCCCAGGCGTCGGGCGTCGATCTCGACGGCGAGCAGGATGCCCAGGTAGTACAGCAGCGTCGGGATGATCGCCCACAGCAGTACCTGCAGGTAGGACACCTGCAGGTACTCGGCGATGATGAACGCCGCGGCGCCGAGCGTGGGCGGGGAGAGGATCGCGCCGATGCCCGCCGCAGCCAGCATCCCGCCGGCGTGCTCGGCGGAATAGCCCGCGCGGCGCAGGATCGGCCAGGTCACCGAACCGAGGCTGACCGTGGTCGCCGCGCCCGAACCGGACACCGTGCCGAGCAGGAACCCGGACAGCGCGACGGTGCGGCCCGGCGCGGCGCGGGAGCGCCCGAACGCCGCCAGCGACAGCTCGATGAAGAACCGGCCCGCGCCGGACAGATCCAGCAGCGCGGCGTAGATCGCGAACAGCACGATGTAACTGGCTGCCACATCGAGCGGCACACCGTAGAAGCCGGACGCGTCGTTGTACAGCGCGTTGACGATCTCGTCGACGTTCAGGCCCTGGTGGGCGATCGACCAGGACTGCGGCAGCAGCCCACCGTAGTAGGAGTAGGCCAGAAACAGCAGGCAGACGGCGGGCAGCACCCAGCCGGTGGTCCGCCGGCAAGCCTCCAGCACCAGCAGCAGCAGCACGATCCCGGCCAGCACATCCGGTGCCGCCAGGATGCCTTGGCGGTCCAGAAACGCGTCGAAGCCGCCGCCGCCGGCACCGAACTCGACCGGAAGCACGGGGTAGAGGCAGACCGCGAAGGCCAGTACCGCGAGCACATAGTCCGCGACGGTGGGGTTATCGCGGTCCCGGCTGTCGTGGCCGGGCCGCCCGCGCCGGCCGAGGCGGACGCCAGAGCGGTAGCACAGGAACATTAGTGGCAGCGTCGAGGCCAGGAACAGGATGAGCGAGAACTGGTTGCCCTGGGCCAGCGGCCAGAACACCTGGTAGAGCACAGACATCGCGATCAGCGCGCCGGCCGCGGTGACCCCGGCGGAGACCGGGCCGGTGAGCCGGCGGGCCGGTCGATCCTCGTCCTGCGCGACGACCGTCTCGTCGTCGGCACGGCTCAGGTCGAGCTCCACGGTGCTCCGCGTCGGGCCAGAACCGTCAGGCACGTCGCTGACCGTATCGGCTGCGACGGGAAATCTAGATGTGATCCCGGAGTGATGGACGCCGCCTGGCGATGAGCGTCCGGTGGTTGATCGACAAGTCCGTGCTTGCACGGACCGGCACACCGCAGATGGCCCGGGTGTTGGCGCCACGGATCGATGGTGGGCTCATCGCGGTCAGCGTGGTGACCGAGCTCGAAGTCGGCTTCTCAGCCCGTTCCGCGAGCGATCACGACGACATACTCAGGCTGGTCGAACGGGGGCAACACCGTGCGGTCGGCGTGGCAGACCTGCTTGTTGCGCCGGCGGCCAAGGAAGCTGGGCTGACGGTGCTGCATTACGATGGCGACTGGTCAGCGGGGGTCGAATCGGCCTCGCTTGATCTCGCGGAGGAATGCCGGCAGGTCGGGTACCAGCAGCACCGGGCCTGCGGGTCCTTACTGTCCCGGATCGCACCCGGTGGGTGTGCCAGAACGCGGACGCGCTGCCGTCGGCCTTGCGTTGAGTCCTGTTTTCTGACGCGGTGGCTCCGCGAGGTGTCCTGACCGGGCGGCGGCACGCCCTACCCGAAATGACCGTGCCGCCGCCCGGTCCCGGTCGGGTCTGCCGGGCAATCGCCGACCGGTGAGGGACGCCGGTGCCGACGGGAGACTGGGGCTAGAGCGTCGCGTCAACGATGAAGCCACGACCGAGGCCCAGCAGCACGCGGTCGGCGGTGAGGAGCTGCAGCCCCGCTTGGCTCGCCTGCGCGACAAGAAGGCGGTCAAACAGGTCATGTCGGGTGAGCTCGGGGTACTCGCGAATGCTCTCAGCGTGCTCCGCCGTGATGCTCATCAGGACCAGCCCTTGCTCGGCGAGCCGGGACGCGAGCTTGTCCGGAACCGACAACTTGCCGAG
>JBOHHF010000371.1:0-33297 GCA_050700495.1 Pseudonocardiaceae bacterium | reverse complement strand
GACCACACCCTCGCGCAACATTGCGAGCAACCCGGGTTGGGGGCCACGCCGGTTCCCGGCCCGGCCCGAGATCTCTGGGATCCGGGTTCCGACCACGAGTGCACACAATGCGTAGGCGACGCCGTTGATGGTCAATGCCAGATACGCCGATCCTTCCGCGCCGGGGAACAGCTCGAGCACTGGGCCGAGCTTGGACAGCAGGGTGAACACTCCGGAGGCGACCAGCACGGCCACCCCGTACGTCATGATCAGCGCGAGCTGGTTGGCGGTCTCCACCTGGTCGGGGCGGCGCAGCAGATTGGGGATCGAGGCGTCCTTGGCCGGGATCCAGAACATCGCGCAGACCTCGATGAGGAAGGTCGCCACGAACAGCCAGGCCAGCTCGCCGACCAGCGGGATGGACAGGAACAGCCCGGCCCGTAGCACGTCACAGACCACCATGACGTGCCGGCGGTCCAGCTTGTCGGCCAACGCTCCGGCCAGCGGCCCGAGCAGCATGGCGGGCAGCAGCTTGGTAGCCACCACCCCCCCGAGCGCGAAGCTCTGTGCCTGGTAACCGCTGGTGAGCTGGGTGGCCAGCGCGGTCAAGGCCAGCAGCGACAGCCACTCCGCGGTCGCAGTGAGCGCGGTGACGCCCCACAGCCGGCGGAACGCCGGAATAGCGAGCACACCGCGCACCCGGTGCGCGGTGGAGCCCTCCAGGTGGTGCTCGGCTGGGGGTTCCATGCTGCTCCGCGTGGCTTGCTGTGATAATTCCGTATTGTCCCCCCTGTCACGACGATACGCGCCCCGCGCTGACGAATCGAGTCAACCAGGTACCCGAGCTACGAGCGAAAGGGCGGGGCTACCGGTTCCCCTCCTCAGGCCTTCAGCGGTGGCAGGTTACCGATGACGACCTCCGCAAGCGCTCTGGCCGACTCGCAGGGCTCCTCCCGGCCTTGCCGCAGTGACGTGAACGCCAGGACGAGGGTCTGCCTCTCGGCAGCCGCGACCCGGAAGTAACAGGTGGTGCCGTCCACGTCGTCCTTGGTGCGGATGGCCGGATGACCCGCCACCTCAGTCAGCTCCACGACCGGGAAGGTCTCCCGCTTGGCGTACACGTTGTGCAGCACGTCGTTGCCGAGGTCCACGAAGACTCTGATCTCGCGGGTGCGCGCCCGGTCACCCCACTCGCACCCGGCGGAGCCGAGGACGTCCTTGGGCTGGCCAGGCTGGTCGATCCGGCTGATCTCGAGCTGTGCCGGGGTCAGCAGCAGGCACGGCGCCAGGCCAGCCAGGTTCTTCGGACTCTGCACCGGCGGGATCGGACTGGCCGGTGCGCTGGCCGACGACGCTGGCGTCGTGCCCGCACCAGCGGGCTCACCACCCCCTGCCGAGCATCCAGCCAGCACAGCACCCAGCGCGAGAACGGCGCAGACGACACGCATCACATCTCAGCTCCCGCTCAGCTACCGTCAGCAACGCACAGAGTCTGCCACGCACCCGCATTCAGCAGGCTCAGCGGGCTTACCGGCACCGCTATTGCCCCGCTGAGCCCGCTCGATGCGGACGGCCAGTCAGGGGAGGAATGTGGATAGAAAGTTCAGGAAGCTGGTGACGATTCCGTAGATCAGCAAGCCCATGATGATCAACATGAAGAGAAAGAAGGCAGTCGCGCCCCCGTCGGAGCGACTCCGCAACGGGACCTGCTCTCGGCGAATCCGGCGACGGAGATCAGCACCTGGCATGGATTGGCGGGATGCGCCCGCCATCGGTGGGCGGTGGCGCAGCGCGGCAGGCCGGCGCGGCCGCAACCTATCGGGAGGGATCAGCGCAGAGACCTGAGGTCGGCGCGTGGCGCCCCCTGCCTCGGTATGCGCCGCTCTCCCAGCCGGTACGCCTGCTGACCTCGCCGGCGCTGGAACACTGACCTTGGGGACGTTGGCCTTGGGAGCGGGCTTGGGGACCTCGGTGCTCGGACCATTGGTCTTCGGACCATTGGTCTTCGGACCATTGGTCTTCGGGCCATCAGCACCCTTGACATCCGCGCCCGCCTGCGGCCCATCCGGCACCGCGCCAGGGTCGCGCTCCGCTGCCTCTGCGGGGGCGCCGCCATCGTCATCGAACATCGCGGCAACCGCCGCCCGCAGCGCGCTGTCGTCCAGGACCGGGAGCAGCGGTATCGGCGGCAACGCCGGAGCGTCGCGCCAGGAGCCGCGCCCGCTCGACGGGTCGGGCAGCGGCTCGGGTGCCTGGGTACCGTCAGCCCCGAACAAGGCGTCCGATGTTGGCTCGCTCATAGTGGCTATGGTCGCAGAAAGCCTCGTGGCTATGGTCGCAGGAAGCCTCACGAGGCGGTCGTGGTCTTCCGGCTGCCGCGGCGCGCGGGAGCGGGGCCCTTGGCGCGCTTCTCAGCAAGCAGCTCCGCGGCGCGCTCGTCAGTGAGCTGCTCGACGCTGTCACCCTTGCGCAGCGATGCGTTGACGCCGTCGCCATCGGTGACGTACGGCCCGAAGCGGCCCTCCTTGACGACCATCGGCTTGCCGGTCACCGGGTCCGGGGCCAGCTCGCGCAGCGGCGGTTTGGCGGCGGCCTGGCGGCCCCGGCGCTTGGGCTCGGCGTAGATCTTGCACGCCTCGTCCAGGGTGATCGTGAAGATCTGCTCCTCGTCGGTCAAGGACCGGGAGTCGGTGCCCCTCTTGAGGTACGGCCCGTAGCGGCCGTTCTGCGCGGTGATCTCCTGACCGGTCCCCGAGTCGGTGCCGACCAGCCGGGGCAGCGAGAGCAGCCGTAGTGCGTCGTCGAGGGTCACCGTCTCCAGGCTCATGGACTTGAACAGCGAGCCGGTCCGCGGCTTGGGCTTCTTGGCCTTCTCCGGACCCTCGTCGGGGAGCACCTCGGTGACGTAGGGCCCGTAGCGACCCTCCTTGGCGAGGATCTCGTGCCCGCTCACCGGATCGGTGCCCAGTGAGCGGCCCTCCATGGGGGTGGCGAACAGCTTCTCAGCGATCTCGGGAGTCAGCTCGTCAGGCGGCAGGTCGTCGGACAGGTTGGCCCGCTGGGACCCTCCGTCGACGACCTTCTCCAGGTAGGGGCCGTAGCGCCCGACCCGGACCACGACGTCGCGGCCCTCGCTGTCGGTGAACAGCGGGATGGAGTTGATCTCGCGTGCGTCGATCTCCTCGAGGTTCACCCCGACCAGCTTCTTGAGCCCACCTAAGTGGGCCACCGACATGGCGCCGCCCTGCTCCGAGCCGAAGTAGAAGCCGGTCAGCCAGTCCGTGCGCTGCTGGGTGCCGGCCGCAATGGAGTCCAGCTCGTCCTCCATGGCGGCGGTGAAGTCGTAGTCGACCAGGCATCCGAAGTGCCGCTCCATGAGCCCGACCACGGCGAAGGCCACCCAGGACGGCACCAGCGCCGAACCGCGCTTCCACACATACCCGCGGTCCTGGATGGTGTTGATGATCGAGGCGTAGGTGGAGGGGCGGCCGATGCCCAGCTCCTCCATCGCCTTGACCAGGCTGGGCTCGGTGTAGCGCGGCGGCGGGGTGGTGGTGTGCCCCTCGGGATCCAGCTCGATGGCGGTGACGGGATGGCCCTGCGACAGCTGCGGCAACCGGCGCTCAGCGTCGTCGGTCTCCCCACCGGCCTCCTCATCGACGGTCTCGACGTAGGCCTTCAGGAACCCGGCAAAGGTGATGGTGCGACCAGATGCCGCGAACGTGCACTGCTCCCCGGTCGCTGCCACACCGTTGATTCGCACGCTCATGGTGGTGCCACGGACGTCGGCCATCTGGGACGCGACGGTGCGCTGCCAGATCAGCTCGTAGATCCGGAACTCGTCGGCGTCCAGGCTGCTCGCCACCTGCCCGGGCGTCTGAAAACTCTCCCCGGCGGGCCGGATGGCCTCATGCGCCTCCTGGGCGTTTTTCACCTTGCGGGTGTACTGCCGGGGGCTGCTGTGCAGGTACCGCTCGCCGTACAGCTCACGGGCCTGGGTCCGGGCCGCCGCGATCGCCGTCTCCGACAGCGTCGTGGAGTCGGTCCGCATATAGGTGATGTAGCCGTTCTCGTAGAGTCGCTGGGCGATGCGCATCGTCCGCTCGGCTGAGAAGCGCAGCTTGCGGCCCGCCTCCTGCTGCAGCGTGGAGGTCATGAACGGCGGGTAGGGCCGCCGGGTATAGGGCTTCTCCTCAACGCTGGCGACGGTGAGCCGGGCGTCGACGAGCCCCTCGGCCAGACGCCCGGCACGCGCCTGATCGACGATCAGCAGGTCGCTGTCGGCGCGCTTGGGCTGACCGTCGGAGCCGAAGTCGCGCCCGGTGGCGACCCGGTGACCGTCGACGCCCACCAGCCGCGCGCCGAACGTGCGGGGCGTGGCGTCCTCCCCGGCGTCCAGCACGGCGGACAGGTCCCAGTAGGACGCGGACACGAAGGCCATCCGCTCCCGCTCGCGCCGCACGATGATGCGGGTGGCCACCGACTGCACCCGTCCGGCGGACAGCTTCGGCATCACCTTCTTCCACAGCACCGGGGAGACCTCGTAGCCGTAGAGCCGGTCCAGGATGCGCCGCGTCTCCTGGGCGTCGACCAGATGCTGATCCAGGTCGCGGGGATGTTCCGCGGCGGCCCGGATGGCCGGCTCGGTGATCTCGTGGAAGACCATCCGGCGGACCGGCACCTTCGGCTTGAGAGTCTGCAGCAGGTGCCAGGCAATGGCCTCGCCCTCGCGGTCGGCGTCGGTGGCGAGGTAGAGCTCATCGACGTCCTTGAGCGCGTCGCGCAGCTCGGTGACGGTGGATCTCTTTTCCGGGGTGACGATGTAGAGCGGCTCGAAGGCGTTGTCGACGTCGACACCCAGCCGAGCCCAGGACTCGCCCTTGTATTTGGCGGGTACGTCGGCGGCCCCCCTCGGCAGGTCGCGGATGTGCCCCCGGGAGGACTCCACCACGTAGTTCGAGCCGAGGTAGGGGGCGATCTTGCGGGCCTTGGTGGGCGACTCCACGATCACCAGGCGGCGCGTGGACCCGGCGGACCCTGCCCCCTTGGACCCGGCGCCGTTGGAACCTGCCCCCTCAGCGGCCCCGCCAGTGGCCGTTTTGGGGGCCGTTTTAGGGGCCGTTCCAGGGGCGCTGTCAGCGGCCTTCCGACCGGCACTGCCGCGCCGCCGACCGCCGGACGCGCCGCCCGGTGCTGCCGTCTTCGATGTTGCCACGCTCGACCTACCTCGGTATGCGACTCCTGATACCCCGACTCCCGCGCCCCAGTGTGCACAATCCGGCACCCCAGGGGGCAGTCAGCGTCGCACATGACGTCGCGGACAACCGCATCGTGGGTTTCGCCACGCGGGTCACATCAGCCCGCTCGCAACCCGATCGGAGCAACGGCGCGAGCTCCCGGCGAGCTCAGCGCGTCACAACTCGACTCAGCGTGGTTAGCCGCTAGTGCCTAGCCGCTGACATTCCGGTGAAGCACGGAATGCGGGCATCAGCTCCGGGTTGCTGGTCAGCTGCTGGACCTGGGCGCTGGCCGCGCCTAGATCTGGGCCGGCAAGACGGCTGAGCTTCTGCACGAACTCCGGGTCGTTCGGGTCCAACTCGGCGAGCTTCGCCCGCTGGCCGGCAACCGAGTCGGCCGCGGTCTTGAAGAAGCCCACCACGGTGTCATGCACCCGCTTGCCGTCGGTGATCGCCGGCGAGCCGACCTGCTCGAGATTGCGAGCGGTGTCAGCCATGGCGCGCTGGGAGCTGTCAGCGAAGGCGAGCAGCCCTTCCTTCTGATCCTGCGGCGTTGCCTGCGCTTTCCCCAGGGCGGCAGCTCCGGTGACCACCCCGCTGAGACCACCGCAGAATGCGCCCACCCAGGCCACCGGGTCAGCACCCTGGGGAGCGGCCGGCGTGGGGTTAGCGGTGCCCGTGGCGTCGCCGGAGCCGCACCCCGCAAGCACCAGGGTGACAGTCAGGATGGCAGCCCGTATGACAGGGCCGGACCGGCGACGAGATGAGGGCACGGCTACTCCTCTGCGAGGATTCGGCACCGATCGGACGTTTTGGCCGTCGGCAACGCTACTCGGACCGGTGGGCCGAGTATGCGGTGACCTCAGCGGGCGCCGGGTCCACCAGCGAGGTGGACCGTCGCTTGGACCACACCACCGCCGTCACGATCACCGCCGCGGCCCCCAGGGCGATAACGGTGCCCGTCAGCGTGGAGACGTCTTCGGCTCCTCGGACGGCGACGATCGCTGGGGCGATCAGGACCGAGACCAGGTTCATCACCTTGATCAGCGGGTTGATCGCCGGGCCCGCGGTGTCCTTGAACGGGTCACCGACGGTATCACCGATGACGGTGGCGGCATGCGCGGCAGAACCCTTGCCGCCGTGGTTGCCGTCCTCGACCAGCTTCTTGGCGTTGTCCCAGGCACCGCCGGAATTGGCGAGGAAGATCGCCATCAGGGTGCCGGTGATGATGGCGCCGGCCAGGTAGCCGGCCAGTGGGCCGACGCCGAGGCCGAAGCCCACCGCGACCGGGGCCAACACCGCGAGCAGGCCCGGAGTGGCCAGCTCACGCAGCGAATCCTTCGTGCAGATGTCGACCACCCGGCCGTACTCCGGTCGCACCGATCCGTCCATGATCCCGGGGTTGTCCCGGAACTGCTTGCGCACCTCGTAGACCACCGCGCCGGCAGCCCGGGACACGGCGTTGATCGCCAGTCCGGAGAACATGAACACCACAGCGGCGCCGATGGTCAGACCGACCAGGACGTTGGGCACCGAGACGTTGAACGCCTCGTCCAGGTCCAGGCTTGCGGCAGCGGACAGGATGGCGTCGCGGTAGGAGCCGAACAGGGCCGTCGCGGCGAGCACCGCGGTGGCGATCGCGATGCCCTTGGTGATCGCTTTGGTGGTGTTGCCCACGGCGTCGAGCTCGGTGAGAATGCCCACCCCCTCGCCCTTGACATCGCCGGACATCTCCGCGATGCCTTGGGCGTTGTCGCTGACCGGCCCGAAGGTGTCCATCGCGACGATGACACCGACCGTGGTCAGCAGCCCGGTGCCGGCCAGCGCAACCGCGAACAGCGCGACGGTGACCGACCCGGACAGCAGGAACGCCCCGTACACCGCACCGCCGATCACCAGCGCGGTGTAGACCGCCGACTCGAAACCGATCGAGATCCCGGCCAGGATGACCGTGGCGGCACCGGTCAGCGAGCTGCTGCCGACGTCGCGGACCGGCCGGTGCTCGGTGCCGGTGAAGTAGCCGGTGAGCCACAGGATGATCCCGGCCAGCACGATGCCGATGATCACTGCGATCGAGGCGACGAGGGCCGGATTGCCGGCGACCTGGTCGATGGGCTGACCGTCGACGTCGGTGACACCGGTGAGCCCGCTGAAGCTGCTGGGCAGGTAGAGGAAGGCCGCTACCGTGCAGGCCACCGCCGAGATCGCCGCGGAGATGTAGAAGGAGCGGTTGATCGCGCGCAGTCCGGGCTCTCCGACCCGGGCCCGGGTGATGTACACGCCGATCACCGCGGTCACCACGCCGATCGCCGGCACGATCAGCGGGAACAGCAAGCCCTTGAGGCCGAATGCCGCGGTACCCAGGATCAGGGCCGCGACCAGCGTCACCGCGTAGGATTCGAACAGGTCAGCGGCCATCCCCGCGCAGTCACCGACGTTGTCGCCGACGTTGTCAGCGATGGTGGCGGCGTTTCGCGGATCGTCCTCGGGGATGCCCGCCTCGATCTTGCCGACCAGGTCACCACCCACGTCGGCGGCCTTGGTGAAGATGCCACCGCCGACCCTCATGAACATCGCGAGCAGCGCGGCGCCGAAGCCGAAGCCCTCCAGCACCCGAGGCGCCTGACCGGCGTAGACCATCACCACCAGAGCGGCACCGAACAGGCCCAGACCGACGGTGGCCATGCCGACGACGCCGCCGGTGCGAAACGCGATGCGCATCGCCTTCTCCCGGCCGCCGGACTCGTTGGATGCGGCCGCGACCCGGATGTTGGCGCGGGTGGACAGCCACATGCCCATATAGCCGATCGACGCCGAGAACAGCGCCCCGACCAGGAAGAAGATCGAGCGACCGATCCGCTCGCCGACGCTCTCGGCAGGGAGCACGAACAACACCAGGAAGACGATCACCGCGAAGACGGACAGCGTCCTGAACTGCCGGTTCAGGTAAGCCGAGGCACCTTCCTGGATCGCCCGGCCGATCTCCTGCATGCGGGACGTGCCCTGACCCGCGGCCAGCACCTCCCGGAGCAGTACGGCGCCGACGGCCAGAGCGGCGAGAGCGACGACGGCGACGACACCGACAACGGCGTAGTCACCCCCACCCAGCTCAAGATCCCCACCCTGGGCAAGGATGAACCCAGACATCCGTCCTCCTGGTTTCGTGCATACACCGGACTATGCCGCCTCGCGAGACAGCACCCCGGCCGGTGAGTCTAGGCGCTGCCATCGCTGGTCACGTCGCCCGGTGCCGTTCACCTACGACCGCTCCCCGTCTCCCGAACTCACTCCCGCCTCCCGAACTCACCAGGGGAGCTGTTTGATCAAACCTGGACAGCTCCCCTGGTGAGTTCGGGAGGCGCAGCGCACCCACGGCCGCAGCCTTGCTGAGGGGTGATGACGTTAGCGTGCAAGTGAGGAGTGGGGAGATATCGGCGAGCGGAAGGTGGTGGCGGTGCAGTGCGGTGAGGGGCGCGGCCAGGCCTTGCTGCGGGGGCTGCTCGCCACCGCCGGCAATCCGGCTACCGGCGGGGACGGTGAATCGCCATTGCGGCACACCGTGACGATTCCTGCCCGGGCAGCGACCACCGTGCAGTGGCCCTGCTGGGTGCCCGACCAGCTACGCGAAGCACTTCGGGTCGCTGGAGTGGCGGCGCCGTGGGCACACCAGGTCGCCGCCGCCGAGCTGGCGCGAGCCGGCCGCCACGTCGTGGTCGCCACCGGTACCGCGTCAGGCAAGTCACTGGCCTACCAGCTGCCGGTGCTCACCGACCTGCTGACCGACCGGCAGGCTACCGCGCTGTATCTCGCTCCCACCAAGGCATTGGGCGCCGACCAGATCCGAGCGGTGGCCAAGCTGGGATTGGACGGGGTGCGGCCGGCCGGTTACGACGGCGACACCCCGATGGCCGAGCGGGACTGGGTGCGCTCGCACGCCCGATGGGTGTTCACCAATCCGGACATGGTGCACCACGGCCTGCTCGCCCGGCACGACCGTTGGGCGCGCCTGCTGCGGCGGCTGCGCTTCGTGGTGATCGACGAGTGCCACGCCTACCGCGGGGTGTTCGGCTCTCACGTCGCCCTGCTGCTGCGCCGGTTGCGCCGGGTCGCGGCCCGTTACGGCGCGCATCCGGTGTTCGTGCTCGCGTCAGCGACGGTCGCGGAACCCGGCTCCTCGGCGTCCCGCCTCACCGGCCTGGACACGGTGGCCGTCACCGAGGACGCCTCCCCGCGCGGTGAGCGCACCGTAGCGCTGTGGGAGCCGCCGTTGCTCGATGAGCTGACCGGCGAGAACGGGGCACCGGTGCGCCGCTCCGCGGGAGCCGAGGCCGCCCGGCTGCTGGCCGATCTGGTGATCGAAGGCGCCCGCACCCTGGTGTTCGTCCACTCCCGCCGGGGCGCGGAGTTGACCGCGCTGGGGGCCCAGCGGGCACTGTCGGCCGCCGCAGCGGGCGAGCTCGCACCCCGGATCGCCGCCTACCGGGCCGGTTACCTCCCCGAGGAGCGCCGGGCGCTGGAGCAGGCGCTGGACGCCGGGGAGCTGCTCGGGGTCGCCTCGACCAACGCGCTGGAGCTGGGGGTGGACATCGCCGGGCTCGACGCGGTGGTGCTGGCCGGCTACCCCGGCACCCGGGCGTCGTTCTGGCAGCAGGCCGGGCGAGCCGGCCGAGCCGGGTCCGGAGCGCTCGTGGTGTTCGTCGCCCGGGACGACCCGCTGGACACCTACCTGGTGCACCACAGTGCGGCGCTGCTGGGCTCGGCGGTCGAGACAACCGTGCTTGACCCGACGAATCCCTACGTGCTGCGACCGCAGCTGGCCTGCGCGGCGGCCGAGCTGCCGCTGACGGAAGCCTGCGTCGATTCGTTGGGTGGCGACGTTGCCCGGTCCGTGGTCGCCGACCTGGTCACCGATCAGACGTTGCGCCGCCGCCCCGGCGGCTGGTACTGGGCCACCCCACGGCAGCATCCATACGCCAGCCCGCATTCCGACGTCGACATCCGCGGCACCGGCGGGCATCAGGTGGCGGTGGTGGAGGCCGACACCGGTCGTCTGCTCGGCACCGTCGACCCTGTCTCGGCCTGCAGCGCAGTGCACCCGGGCGCGGTGTATCTGCACCGCGGGGACTCGTTCGTGGTCGATGAGCTGGATCTGGACGCCGGCATCGCGCTGGTGCATGCCGAGGAGCCGCAGTGGCACACCGTGGCCCGCTCCACCACCGATATTCGCGTGGTGTCAGTGCTGGAGCAGCGCCGGTCGGGCGGGGTGTCGGTGGCGCTGGGCGAGGTGGAGGTGACCTCGCAGGTGGTGGGCTACCTACGACGGCTGCCGTCGGGCCAGGTGCTCGATGCGGTGGCGTTGGAGCTGCCGGCGGCCACGCTGCGCACCAGGGCGGTCTGGTACACGGTCTCCGAACAGCAACTCACCGGCGCCGGGCTGCCGCCGGCCGCCTGGCCCGGGGCGCTGCACGCCGCCGAGCACGCCGCGATCGGCCTGCTGCCCCTGGTCGCGACCTGCGACCGGTGGGACATCGGTGGCGTCTCCACGGCACTGCACCCGGACACCGGTCAGCCGTCGGTGTTCGTCCATGACGGGCATCCCGGTGGAGCCGGATTCGCCGACCGGGGTTACGCCGCGCTGGCACCATGGCTGACGGCGACCAGGGATGCCATCGCCGCATGCGAGTGCTCGGCGGGGTGCCCCTCGTGTGTGCAGTCGCCCAAGTGCGGCAACGGCAACGACCCGCTGGACAAGGCCGGCGCGATCGAGGTGCTCACTGCCGTGCTCACCTCGCTGCCGGCAACCAACGACCCCTGAGCGGGCACCACCCGCCGTCGCCGTAGCGGTCGTCAGAGCCGGGCGGCGACTGGTTGGACCTTGTCGATCGCGGCGAGCACCGCGTCGGTCACCTCGTCCAGCCGCGGCAGTTCCCAGCCGCACGTCCCGGGCTTGACCCGCCAGTGCACCACACCGGGCAGGCAGGGCGAGGGCGGCAGCGGTACCCAGCCGCCCTCGGCGTGCAGCACGACGTCGGGGTGGTCGTCCAGCTCGCGGTGCAGCGCGCCACCACCGAGTACCGGCAACAGCCAACGCCCGGTCGGCGTGGCTGCCACGGGGACCGCAACACCGGCGACGCGCAGCCCGATCGCGCTCGCCCGGCCGAGCTCAGCAGGCAGATCGAGCGCATCCACGCCCATCCCGGTGGCGAGCAGCACGCTGAACGGATAATTCGACCACAGCTCGGCGACGCGTTGCGGACCACAACCCGCCAGCCGCGCCCAATCCGGGTGCACCGGCACCGAACCGTGCTGCACTCGGCCCGCACGCAGCGACGGGGGCATACCTACCCAGTGGGAACCACGGGGATAGCTGCCAGGGATCACCGGCCAGCCGTGGCGGGCGAAGCCGATAGCCTCCGCCCGAAGCTCGGTGCGGAAGGCGTCTCTCCAGGTGTCCGTCCAGTCCATCTAGCCTCCATCGCCGTGACCGCGTCTCTAAGGTCACTCAACAGCCTCTCCCGACCGCGCTGGTAGTGCCGATCCGCGTGACGTCGCTGGTCGGCTGCTCTGCTGCGTTGAGCGTCCCCGGACTCCTCCGGCGCCGATATCGTCGCGCGTTGGCCGCGTGACAGAGCCCGTTCGTCGCAAACACCTACGACAGACCGGATGCGGTCCCCAGGACCAACGCCGCACGCCAGGCACGGACGAGGCCGGAGGATCCGCTGACCTGGTTGACGTTCACTGAACGATCTGGGCGGCGAGTCTCGTACCCATCTTCTCTTCGATGTCCTTGAGTTGTCGCACGGCGGCTTCCATGTTCTTGAAGGAATTCTGCCAGTCGATGAGTTTCCGTTCACCGGGAGACAGGTCCGCGCCGGCCCACATGGATTCCAGCCAGACCTTGATGCCGGTGAAACTCGTGTCGGTGATCGGGGTGGACCGGGACAACCAGGGTTCACCGGGAAGCGCCAGGGCATATCCCAGCATTCTGCCCAGGTCACCCTCCGGCGACAGGCATGAGGCAAGAAGCATCAGCGCCTGGATGCGTCGAATCTCCATGCCACCATGGTTCTGCTGATATTGGCTGATGAGATCCGCTTGACCTGTGGCCAGTATACGCTGATATTCGGCAGTACCGTGCGGTTTGTCTGCGGGCATTACTGATCCCTCCTTCGCGTTTCGCGAACCCAAGACTTCCAGGCGTGGACTAGCGTTAGCCGGCGGATTCAGCCGGGATACGCCGATGGTCCACCCGACTCAAAAATGATCCATGAGCCTCCTCCGGTTATGATCAGGCTAATGGTAGCGTCCGTTAGCAGCCATGGTCAATGGATGGAACGCAGACGGAAGAGATCCCGATCCATCCCTCAACCCTCAATGATCCACGGCGACGCAATTCTTCGCGGATAGTTCACGGGGTCTGCCTGTACCGCACGCAGGAACCGCGATGATGACCATGGCCTCGGATTCTTTCTCATCGAAGGGCTCACCTGTGACACGGTTCGCTTTCCCCCCGTAGATCGCAACGGGCCGCAGACTAGCCGCGGTCATCATTGCGAGGATCTCGTCCAGACAGTAGAAGCGCATGAAGTGCCGAAACCATCCGCCGGTGCCATCGGCCCGCTGCAAGCCGATCAAGGTCAACAATGTTCTCGCCCCAGGATTAGTAATGCGGACCAAGGTCCGGATCGATCCGTTTGACATCGGCGTGACTTCGATCTGACGTTGTACGCGTTTGCCCTCCCAATGTCGGCGGTTTACGTATTGAAAGACGAACGGCGCCCCATCGCTCAGGGATTCCTCCGCATTGCGGAACGCTCCCGAATTGACATCGTCCGTGCTTTCGTAGCCGAAGGAGGTGCCGATGTTGAACACCGCATCCATCGAGCGGCCCGCTATTTCCGCTGGCAGTGGCTTGGTCATGTCCGCCACCACATACTTGATCTCGGCCGGAAGTGCGGCGGTCTTCGAGCGACCGAAATCGGCGATCTCCGGTTGAATTTCGACGTTGGTGACGTCCAGGCCATGTTTAGCGAAGCCGGGATCGTGGGTTCCGTCGCCGGAACCGAGCACCAGGATCTTCTCGCCACCGACCATGTGGTACCCGTTGTCGGCAAGGCGTTCGAGCAGATCGTCGATGAGACAGATATGCCGATCGACGGCAGTATAGTAATCAGGAAAGCTCTCTAGAAAAAGAGTTCCGTAAGAAGGTTCCTCCTGCCCGAATTCGTCGATAAAAACGGCGCGAGCCTGACCCTGGTAGTAGTCGGTGAATCGCTTGGCAAGGTCGCTTTGCTCAGAATCGGTGGTTTTCGTGATGATATAGTCGCGCACTGCGCTGTGCATCTCGAAGCGCCCTGCATTCGCGGTAATGAGAAACCGCGAGGTGAGATCAGTCAATGGCTTGTCGAGGTCAAGTGACGCCACGATCGCGTGCAGAGCATCACGCGACATGGGTTCATAGGCGAATGCGATGATCTTTACGACCGTCTGGCTATCGAGTGCCAGCTCGCCAAAAACCGGGGTGATCCACGCACCCAGGTCGTCGGCTGAGCTGGGAAGGTTCAACGCTAACTCGGCTAACTTCTCAGGGTTCGTGTCTCGGACGCGGCCTGCGAACAGCGTGAGCGCGAGTGGGTTACCGCCGCCGGCGCACTGCCAGACGGCTCTGGCCGTCTCGACAGGCAAGGACACGTCACGGCGACTCAGTAGCACGCGTGCGTCCTCGGCAGACAGGCCATGCAATTCTAATTGCGGTAATTCTAATTGCGCTATCAGGGGAATAGCGTGCAATTCACGGAGCCGCACGTCGCTTGTGAGGACAAGGGACGAAGCGGTGTGACTGCGGGCAAGCCGTTCGAGCAACCAATAGATACCAGGATCAGTATCAGTCACGGCGTGAAAGTTGTCGAGTATTAACAGTAGGCTCTGTGTCGCCAG
Source organism: Pseudonocardiaceae bacterium (assembly GCA_050700495.1). Lineage (GTDB taxonomy): Bacteria > Actinomycetota > Actinomycetes > Mycobacteriales > Pseudonocardiaceae. The sequence continues at coordinate 19,144 of JBOHHF010000371.1, read as the reverse complement.
GGAGTCAATGGTAGCGTCAACGATCTCGGATACGTCTATTCGACGCGTAATGGCGGCCCGAAGCCGGATCGCGGAACGCGAGTCGGCGCTTGATGCAAGCGCCTTAGATAATGCCACGAGATTGAAGGAGGCACGTTTCTCGTCGCAGAACACCCATCGAATTTCTCGGCGTCGGCCGGCGTGGCGGCAAAGGTGTGCCGCCAGTGCAGTTTTGCCCACCCCCGCCTTACCCTCGATTGCGATCACAGGCTGACCGGACTCGACCAGCCGCAATAGAGTCGTGCTTTCAGACTGTCGGTCGACCAGGCCCACGTCGAAGCCGAGGTAACGCGCATTCGGGTCAAATAGGGATAGGTCGCCAAACCGCTTCGCCAGGGACACGTCAGTTATTCCCTTCTCTCTCAACTGTGTGACTCGAAGCTCCCAATGCGAGAACGTTCAATCTGTACAATCGGTCGATTATTCGCAGTTCCACGAGTCGCGTTGAGACGCCGGTCGTGCTCATGGCGCCGGGGGAGCTCCGTAGCCCGATGGTGACTGGATCTCGCTGGGGCCCAACGTGACGGGCAGCTCGAGGCGGCTTCGGCTGTCCCGCACGGGGCGCCAGCGTAGTCGCTCCGGTGAATGTACCAGGGCAATGTGAAGGAAGCGCTCCACAAGCACGGTGAGGGCCACGCTCGCCTGCAACCGAGCCAGCGGAGCACCGATGCAATAATGAATCCCATGACCGAACGCCAGATGAGCAATATGCTTTCTGGAGATGTCGAAAGCGTCGGGCTCGTGGAACTGCGAAGGATCTCGGTGTGCACTGCCAAGACTCACTGATATTACGCTCCCGCCACGGACGACGGTGTCGCCGATCGTCATGTCCTCGGCCGCGATCCGAAGGGCGGACAAGACGGGCGCTGAGTACCGGAGGAGCTCCTCCACCGCCTGCGGACGCAGCTCCGGGTGCCTGCGAAACAGCTGCAGCTGGTCGGGATTGAGCAGGAGGGCACGCATCCCATTGGCGATCAGGTCGATTGTGGGGTTCTGACCGGCGCTGATGAGAAGCATAGCCAAGGACTGCGTCTCTTGCACCGTCAGGCCGTCCGAGTCGTCACGCGCCGAGACCAACGCGCTCAGGACGTCCGGCTGCAGCTCGGGCGAGTCCGTGATCCGGATCTGCTCGCGTTTGGTGGCCAGCACCTCCGCGACGAGGATTCCCATCCGCCGATACGCCTCGTGATACGTCGCTGAGAGTTCCTCGCTGTCCGCCGGAACCCGCATCCCAGCGGCTAGGGCACCGAAGCCGGCCCGATGTCGGGGTGGGATTCCGAACAGGTCGCACGTAGCCATGATCTGAAGGGGTAAAATGAACGACCGAACGAGGTCGACACTGCCCTGCTGGGCGATGCGGTCGGCAAGGATTCCGGCCGCCCGGACGATCTGCGGGCGCATCCGTTTCATGCGCCCGGGGGTGAGTGCTTTGGCCAGGAGCTTGCGCAACCGAGTATGACCCGGCGGGTCGGTGTTGGCCAGGTTGCGGATACAGCTCCCCGCAGGCTCGTTGCTGCTCGATGAGGGTTGGTTGTAGCCCAAAGCTTCCCCAGCGAGTAGGGGATCTTTCGAAAGACAACGGGTCGACAGCGCCCAGCGCGCCTGCTGGTACCGGACGATCTCCCAGGCGTACAGTTCTAGCTCGCTAGCGGGTAGGAGCGCAGGGCCGTCGGTCGATGTCACGGGACGTTGCACGGCAGTCTCGACATCCAGTCGTCGGGTACGGCGAAGCCGAAACTCCACCGGTTTCGATCGGCCCCATTGACGATGCAGTGCCAAAACAGTCGATCCTTGTGCTGTTCCACCTTGAAGAGGCGCAGCATCCCGGGACGATCCCGAAGGGTGACGATTTCCTTCGTGTGCGGGTCCATGTAGCGGAAGAAGGATTGCGTGTCCGAGGGCGGGATCTCCTCGTCGAAGTCGATGAGGTACATCCTCCATCCGGGTTGGGTCTCGTTCGTGTGCCACAGACGGTAGGCGAACGGCGGATACCACATGCTGCCCGAGAACTTGACCTCCGACCCGAAGACCCGCTCCAGATGTGTGATCGTCCGCGTCTTCGCCTCGAAGTACTTCTGGTAGAGCGGATGGTCCACGTGCTGGTCGAGATTCACCAGATGGAAGTCCCTTCGGCCGGACTTACCTTCTCCCTGGGTCCAGTGCGGAGCCATCACCTCGTGGTAGCGACGCTGAAACTCGGCAGCCGCTGGCGACATCCAGGCCCACTCCAGGTCGTCGCGGCGGAACGAGGCGCGGAACAGATTAAGGTCCACGGTCGGTGGCTTGATCGTCAAGTTCGGCAGCTCGGCCAGGATCGGCCGCAGTTCGGGGAGGTCGCGGAGGTCGAACTCGTAGTGGCAGATCGTCGTCTCGGCGGCCCCGGCCCGTGCGTCCGGCGCCTGAGCGGGTGCAGGCAGCGCGGATTCCTGGACAGCGAGGGCGGACGACGCTGCCATGAGATCCTTGACGTCGAACGAGTAGCCGTGCTTGCGCCCCAGAGCGATCAGCTCACACGTGTCTGTGGTGGCCCTCAGGAGCAGCCGGAGATCCGGTTCGCGCTGGGTCTGTTCGAGAAACGCCGTGCATGAGTCCATCGACATCCGCCTACACCTCTCGTCTCAATGGTGGTGACTGCGGCGGGTCCAGCAGCAGCGGTGACGGGACCCGGTCAGGATGAGCGAGTCGCAGGAAGTGCATCCCCACCCCGGTGGCGCCGATCATCAGCCCTGGTAGCGCCTGATGGTCCCCGTCGACCCTGGGCCAGCCAGGGGTGGTCGCCAGTCGTCGCCAATGCGCCTGTGCCTGAATGTTGGCTTCGAACTGGTAGGCCGGTTCGCCCTTCACCCTGCCGAATCGCAGGAACAGTTCCGCGTTCCCCGACCGGCCGTGGCAGAGCGTGTCGTTGCCCATATTCGGGAAATTCCGCAGCGTAGCCGACAGGGCGAGGTACGTCTCGCGCAGCAGCTGGTCGTCCGCTTTCCCCAGGGTGGCCCAGCTTTCGAGCCTGCTGAGGCCGATGCCGGCGGCACCGTTGCACCAGGCGTTGCCGAAGTGGGGTCGGCCCTTGCTCACCTCCAGGATGCTGGTGCGCAGGTCGTACCAGTCCTGCCGGTCGTGGTCGAAATGCGAGGCTTCGTAGGCGAAGGCCCGTTTCCCAGCCTCAACGTAATCCTCCCGCCCGGTCGAGGCGCCCAGGGCGATGAGCGCCCAGCCGATGCCGGCTGCGCCGTGCGCGAATCCGGTGAAGTTGGCCACAGCTACGTCCGGGCTGTCGGGCGGCCAACTGAGGCTCAGCTTCGTACGCTCTGCGTACTGCAACAGGTGACGAGCGCAGCTGTGCGCGATGTCGAGGCCTTCGCCGGACACCCCGGCAAGGCCGAGCATGACCGGGATCACTCCGGCGCTGCCGGCCAGAACGTCGAACGTCCGGTCCTGGTCGATCATCCCGGCAAGCTGCCGGCTGCTGTCCACCGCCAGCTCGAGCCATCTGGAGCCGCCCCAGAGATGGTGGAGATGGGTCAGCACGTAGACCTGCCCGGCCAGGCCCTCGTAGGCCCCGATCCCGGCTGGGTCGCAGGACAGCGCGTGCGCCATCGCGCGCTCCGCGGCCCGCCGCAGCTTCTCGTCGGGCTCGATCGAGTCGAGGTAGGCCAAGAACAGGGCGACACCCGCGCTCCCGTAGTACAGCGAGGCCTGGATGTCGTCCGACTTGGCGCCCGCCGCCTGGTACGACCAGCTCACCGGCCGGGACGGATCCTCGAGCAGCCGATGCAGCTCATCGCCCACGAGACGGGCGTAATCCAATGCCGTCGCCACGAACGAGGGGCTGTGTGACTGAGCGAGGGACAGGCTCGCGGAGATGTATCCGACCTGCTGCAGGCGATCGTCGGTCGACAGGCTGCGGATCCGGTCCGTCGCGAACTGTAGTGGCGACCGTTCGAGTTCGACCGAGATCACGTCGGTGTGGTCATGCAGCAGTTCGGTGCCAGTTGCGGATGCTGAGAACATTGGGACGTCGAGCTGCCAGAGCGAGCGGGCCTCGCCGACCGCCGCCAGGCCGCTGGTGTCCCACCGGTGCGGGTCCTCGCTCAGCCGCTCGAAGACGAGGTCCACTTCCAGGGGTTCGATGAGGCATCGAGGGTGGCGGGAGCCGATGAGCAGCTGCGTGTAGATCTGCGTGGCCCGGGCGACGAAGCGGACCGACGTGTCGCCGAACAGGTCTGAGACGCATCGGGTGGCGCGGGCCGCGTCGTGCTGGAACCACTCGTGGACCCGGCTGAAGCCGCGGACGACCGCATCCTCGAAGTCCCTGGGCTCGAGAAGTTCCCCGTCGAGGTGGACCCGGTTGGGGGCATCTTCCTCCACCCGGATGCCGGTTTCGTGCTTGACCGCCAGGTTGGGTCCCTGCTGGAGCCTCGGCAACGCGAAGGGGATCTCGTAGGGTTGTCCGCCCGCGCAGCCACTCTGCCGCAGAACGATGTCAGCCGTCGGCGGCAATGGCCACTCCAGCAGGCCCGTCCGGTAGACGGAGTCGAGCACCGTGCCCACCGCCGGTTGCTGTCCGGGTGGCACCACCCGGAGAGCTGTCTCGCAGTCACAGATGAATACGTGACCGTCGGCCACCATCACGTTCTCGTAGTGGAGGTCGCTGCCCCCGAGGACGTAGAAGATACCGAGGAACCCACCCAGCTCCTGGTAAATCCTCGCCGCCTCCTCCCGGGACTGGGCGTGGTTGCGGTCGGAGGGGACTCGCTGCTCGTACCCGTAACCGTCCCGGGCCATCACCCGGTGCGGGGCGAAGCTGATCACACCGTCGGCCGTGAGGCGTTCCAGCAGCCCGTGCATGGCGACCTCGGCGCTGAGGCACCGCGGCTTGTAGACGAAGGAGTCCGGACCGGACTCGAGGGCCACACCCACCATGGCGACGCTGCGTCCGCCCGCGTGATAGTCCCCCTTGCCGAGGTGCAGGGACGTGAACCGGACGATCGGCTGGTGGAACAGCTCCGATCCGATCTGGTCCACGTCCGCGCGCAGCCGTCCGACCAGACTCCGTCCGTTGTCACACAGCAGGCCGGTGACGGCGGCGAGCCACCGTCCGAGTACCGGGAACCGCAGGTAGAAGCGGTGGTAGGCGGAGGCGTCGCGAAACGTTCGGTCGAAGTATGCGTCGTGATCGTCCGTGGTCGCGCGGTCCTTGCTGATACCCACGTGCGCGAACGCGACATTCTGGTCCGCTTCGACGGCCCAGGCGAGGGAAAGCTCGAACCGGTCGATCAGGTGTTCCTCGAACGCCTCGACGATCCCGGGGCCGATCAGCTCCCGGCCGGTGGCCTGGTCGGCCGCGCTGGCCGCGGCGCGGACCTTGCTGTGGAGCAACGATCGGAACGGGGCGCAGGCCAGCGCCAGCCGCCGACGCCCTCCGGTCGCATCCCACCGGCCGGCGTCGGCCATCCGTGAGGCCGACGGATCGAAGTCCTGCAATGCCGCCGTGTACGTGGGAAGCCACGCCGCGTGCACGGCGTCCAGGACCGCGCGCTCGTCGGGGCGCAGCCGCCCCGACCGGAACTGAAGCAATCGGTTGGTAATCAGGATCCGTTCGATCTCTTCGGCAGAATGTCGAGTCGCCGGCCCGTCGACATGCCCGGGCCGGGTGAGACCCCCAGACGGGGACCTGGCCAACTTGCGCGCCAGGCGCTGGAGCCGCCACCCGTCCACGCCGGTCAGCTCGCGACCCGGCGTTACCGAGCCATCGTCTGCAGGAAGCGCTTCGGCGATGCGGATCTGTTCGGCGAGGCTGGCCGCCCGGCTCGCGAGGTCATACAAAGCGCTTACACCGAGGAAACTGCACGGTTCCGTATCAGCGGTCTTCACGTCTTCACTTTCTGCGCATCTTGGCCATTGCGCGATCGTGGAGGGAATACAAACCAGAGTGGGGGAACGCGCCCGAAACCCGAGCGCATTCCGGGCGCGTTCCCCTATCGTGGTAAAATCCACCGCCTACTTCGTGGTGCCGTCGCAGATGGCCGTGATCGGCCCTACAGTGCAGGTCGAGGCACACATGGTGATGTAGTAGTCTCCCGAAGCCAGGTCGAGCCCGGCGGTATCCTGGGGCTCGATGGGAGTGGGAAGGGTGAAGCTCTGCTCGTCCAGACCCAACAGTCTGGGGTCGGTGAGCAGCTGGGCGCGGAACTCCGCGTCCACCACGCTCTGGTAAAGAATTTCGTCGAGATCGACAGACGTCTCACGCAGGGTTGCTGACATCGGTAACTGCCTCCTTTTCGTAGCTGGCCGCGCCGAACGTAAGTGACTAGTTTTACGTGCACGGCGAAGCCTCGCTAGGGCCGCTTCGGTCACTAGCACTGGATGGTTATCGCCCGCCCGGCGCTAGAGGTCCTAAATTTAGATTGGGGGCGCAAGCTAGGCGCAAGCTAGGCGCAAGCTAGGCGCAAGCGGCGCAACGTCGAATGGTGAACCCTTGCGCGAGACGGCGATGACCGCTATGTCTTGGAGTATCCTTAACGGACTGCCTGGTGCAGGATAGCCCGACGAGGGGCGGAAAATGAGTTTTCGGGAAGCGGTGCGCAGCGCGCTGACCGGATTGCGAGCCAACCGGATACGGTCGGTGTTAACCATGCTCGGCATTATCATCGGCGTCGCAGCAGTGATCTTGCTGGTCGCCGTCGGCAACGGAGTGCAGTCCTCGGTCAAAGTGCGTGTCGAACCGCTGGCCAAGTTGATCACCATTTTGCCGACGACCGGCAATGTCCCTGGCGGCGGCGCCCCGAGAGATCTGATCGACGCCGACATCGCGGCGCTCCAGAAGCAGGTACCCGACATCGCCTCGGTCATCCCTGCGACTACCGGCGAAGCCTTGGCCGAGACCGAGACCACCCAGTTCCGCGCGCGCGTGGTCGGCTCCACCCCAGGCTGGCTGGAGGTGAACAACCGGGATCTCCAAGGGGGATCGTTCTTCGACGAGGCCCACGTCCGCTCCAGCGCCAAAGTGGTGGCCTTGGGCCCCGCCGTCGCGGACACCCTGTTCGGCGACGCCGCGGCTGCGCTGCGCCAGACAATCCGAATCAACCGCCAGACCTTCACAGTGATCGGGGTGATGCAGTCCGTCGGGGAGCCGGGCGACAACGACGCGGTCGTACCGCTGAACACCGCGCGCCGTTACATCTTCGGTGGCGGCGACAAGGTCAACCAGATCTTCGTGCAAGCCACCCAAGCGGCCGCCGTACCCGCCGTTGTGGATCAGGTGACCCGCATCCTCAGCGACCGGCATCGTATCAAAAACACCGCCAAAAGGGACTTCGAGGTTCAATCTTTGCGCAGCCAGCTCGACGCCACCAACCAGATCCTGCGCATCCTGACCCTGTTCACCGCATCTGTTGCGGCGATCTCGCTCGTGGTCGGCGGGATCGGAGTCCTGAACATCATGCTGGTGTCGGTTACCGAGCGAACCCGCGAGATCGGCCTTCGCAAAGCGGTCGGTGCTACCCGCGCCGCGATCCTCCAACAGTTCCTCATCGAGTCTCTCGTGCTAGCCGGCGTCGGTGGGGTCATCGGCGTCATTGTCGGAGTCGGGCTATCGGTGCTCGGCGCGACCATCGCGCCCGCCTTCGGTGCCACTTTCGACACCTTCGCCCCCGCCGTGAGCATCCCCTCCGTGGTGCTGTCCTTCGCGATCAGCCTCGCGATCGGACTTGTCGCCGGTGGATACCCAGCCGACCGCGCCGCCCGGCTACAACCCATCGAAGCCCTCCGACACGAATGATGGCGCGCCTGCGAGCAGGTTCCGGACAGTGGACATGAGTACCACGTCGCGCAGCCGTGATCCGCGGACGATCCGCCGGGTGGCCGGGTTGTTCTGGCCGTATCGGGGCCGGCTCGTCTTGCTGGGACTGGTGGTCACGCTGACGGCGGGGCTCGGTGTGGGGAGCCTGCTGCTCATCAAACCAGTGTTCGACCAGGCACTGTTCTGTCGGGGCTGCCCGAACCTCCCCCTGCTCTTCTGGCTGTTGGGGGGGATGACCGCAATCCCGGTGGTGGCGGGAGCCCTGGAAGTCTGCCGGCCCTATCTCGCCACTGTGCTCGGGCAGCGGGTGATGCGGGATCTGCGCGGCGCCCTCTACACCCACCTGCAACGGATGCCACTGCGGTTCTTCACTGAGACGAAGACCGGGGAGATCCAATCCCGGCTCGCCAACGACGTCAGCGGCTTGCAGCAGGTCGTCACCGAGACCGCGTCGGCGTTCCTGATGAACATCGTGGTCGTGATCAGCACGATCGGCGCCATGATGGTGTTGTCCTGGCGGCTCACCCTGCTATCGCTGGCGCTCGTACCGCTGTTCATCTGGCTGACCGACCGGGTCGGGCGGGTGCGGCGCAGGGTGAACTCCTTGAGCCAGCAGCGGATGGCCGAGCTGTCCACACTCTCGCAAGAGACGCTGTCGGTGTCCGGGGTCCTGCTGTCTCGATCGTTCGGCCGGCGCCACGAGGAGAACACCCGATTCCACAAGCTCAACACCCACCTCGCCGAGCTGGAGGTCCGCCAGCAGATGATCGGCCAAGGCGTTTTCATGTCCCAGCGAATCTTCTTCGCGGTGATGCCGGTGTTCGCCTATCTCGTCGCCGGCTTCATGCTCGCTGGGGGTAGGCCCGGGGCGCAACTGAGTGCCGGCACGCTCGTCGCCTTCACCACCTTGCAGGTACTGCTGTTGTCCCCGATCAACGCGCTGCTGCAGATGGCGGTGCAGGTGCAAGCGTCACTGGCGCTGTTCGAGCGGATCTTCGAGTATCTCGACCTGCCCCACGACATCGTCGACGCCCCCGACGCGATCGACCTGCCACCCGAGCGAGCGCGCGGGGCGATCAGCGTGCGCACTGCCTCGTTCCGTTACCCGTCCGGTGCGGGGTCGGTCCCTGGCCGGTGGGCGCTTGCGGACCTCAGCCTGGACATCGAGCCCGGCCAGCTCGCCGCGGTCGTCGGTCCCAGCGGCTCAGGGAAGACAACGCTGTCGTACCTGCTGGCACGGCTGTACGACGTGACCGAGGGTGCGGTATTCATCGACGGGCTCGACGTGCGGCGGATCCGGCTCGACTCGCTGGCCGCAACGATCGGGATGGTCACCCAGGAGACCCACCTGGTGCACGCCTCAATCCGGCAGAACCTGCGCTATGGCGACCCACACGCTACTGACGCCCAACTCGAGGCCGCCGCCCAGGCCGCCGCGATCCACGACCGGATCCTGGAGCTCGATGACGGCTACGACACGCTCGTCGGGGAGCGTGGTTACCGGATGTCGGGCGGTGAGAAGCAGCGGCTGGCGATCGCCCGGGTCATCCTGAAAAACCCGAAGATCTTGATTCTCGACGAGGCGACGTCCGCGTTGGACACCGTCAACGAACGGCTCGTCCAGCAGGCGCTGGTCCCGCTGATGGCCGGGCGAACAACGGTGGCAATCGCCCACCGGCTGTCCACCATCCTGGCCGCCGACGTGATCTTCGTGCTGGATCGCGGTCGCCTCGTGGAGCGTGGCACGCACATGGAGCTGCTGGAACGTGGCGACGCTTACGCCCAGCTGTATCTCCAACAGTTCGGCAACCCTTCGGCACTGTCGGCGCGCCGACAGACCTACTGAGCACCTGCGGATCGGTTGCTGAGCAGGCCACCGCTTGCGGCGAGCACCGCCAAGCGGACCCGGTTGGGGGTGCCGGTCTTGGCCATCAGGCTCGCGACGTGCGTCTTGACGGTGGTGACGCCGACGGGTAGCCGCCTGGACGCTGCTTGTCGACCTCGCACGCGGTGACCGCGGCCCGCACCAACCGTGACCGCCATCGGCCTGCGCCCGCCAGCGAGGGTCAGCGCGGCAGAAACCATTCCGAGTGTCCAGTCCCATCCGGTGGGCCGCGACGGGCCGTGCAGGACAGCGATGTAGGCAGCGTTGACCACCAGCGGCAGGAATCGGACCGGCGCCCACACGAGAGTGGGTAACTGCCGAAGATAGCGGGCCGGCACGGCTCGAACCCAAGGGGCAGCCCCAGGACGCGCCCTCCTTCCACGGTAGGAGACGATCCCCTCTCCCTGACGTGCCACCCGGCCGGGAAGTGGGGGAGCGCACGGCGCGTGCAGCGACGATCGGAGACGTAAACATGATGACCCAAAGCCGCGATCTTCTCGTCTTTCTCGCAGCTGTGCTGCGTCGACCCGGCGTGGTCGGTGCCGTCGTACCCAGCTCCCGTGGTCTCGGCGAGGTGCTGGCCACCGTGGTGCCTCGCGACGGTCGCCCCACGGTGGTCGAACTCGGCCCCGGCACCGGCGCCGTGAGCACCATGATCACCCGACGGCTTCCGTCGGGTGGTCGCCACCTCGCCGTCGAGATCGACCCCGAGCTCGCTGATCACCTGGAGCGCTTGCACCCGCAGGTGACGGTGCTGCGCGGCGACGCGGCCGAGCTGGGGAGGCTGTTGGACGCCGCCGGCGCGCCACGAGTGGACGCTGTGGTCAGCGGCCTGCCCTGGTCGCTGTTCGGCGAGGACCAGCAACGGCGGATTCTGGCGCAAGTGTGCCGGGCACTCGCCCCGGGCGGGGGCTTCAGCACCTTCGCCTACCGGCACGCCGCGCCGCTGGCCGGAGCCCGTCGCTTCCGAACCTTGCTGGACGACTACTTCGGTGAGGTGGTCGTGACCCACACGGTGTGGTGCAACCTACCCCCGGCGTTGGCCTACCTCTGCCGCCGCCCGATTCGGGGCGCCACCGATGCCGGACCTGCTCCGCTGACCTCGTAACCTGCCGCAGCTGGTGCCGCCATCTCTGGAGAACCTCTTGACCACGTCATTGGACTGGAAGACCGAGTGGAGCGCGAGCCTTATCTGGTCGGGGAAGGCTCTCGTCATCACTGTGGTGGCTCTGGCCGTGGTCGGCTGGCTGCTGATGCGCTTCACTCGCTGGGGGAAGCAGTTCCGGCGGATTGCCGTGCCCTATTTCCGACCTGGTCGCAGCTGGGTCAGCTGGCGACCGTTGCTCACGCTGTTGGTGATGCTGTGGCTGACGGTCCTCATGGTACGTCTCGACGTGCTGATGTCGTATTCGATGAATGGACTTTTCACGGCGCTGTCGGAGCTGAACTCGACGGCGTTCGGGTACTTCTTCGTGGTCTTCGGCGTGCTGGCGACGAGCTATGTCCTGGGAACGATGGTGGAACATCTCGTCGACCAGACGTTCATCATCCACTGGCGAACCTGGCTGAACGATTACATGGTTGGTGACTGGCTGGACGGACGCGCCTACCACCGTGGCCGGTTCGTGACCGCACCGGTCGACAACCCCGACCAGCGCATCCAGGAAGACATCACCTCGTTTGTCACCAACTCCCAGTTATTGTGGATGGGCGCGGTCAAGGCCGCCGTGTCGCTGATATCGTTCACCCCCATCCTGTGGAACCTGTCGGGACCGCTGTCACTGTTCGGTCTCACGATCCCACGGGCGATGCTCTTCCTGGCCTTCCTCTACGTGATCGTAGCGTCGGCGGTCGCCTTCCGAATCGGTCGTCCATTGATCCGGCTGAACTTCCTGAACGAGGGACTTGGCGCCTCATTCCGTTACGCACTGGTCCGCCTGCGGGATCACTCCGAAAACGTCGCGTTCTATCGCGGTGAGAGCCTTGAGCGGACGACGTTGGCCACCAGGTTCGCCGCTATTATCACGAATAGGTGGGCCATCGTCTTCCGTAGCCTGAAACTCGACGGGTTCAACCTCATGGCCAGCCAGATGGCGGTGGTGTTTCCCTACGTTATTCAGGCACCGCGCTTCTTTCGCCGGGACATCACCCTCGGTGACGTCAGCCAGACCGCCGTTGCGTTCGGCAAGGTGCACGACGCGTTGTCCTTCTTTCGGAACTCCTACGACGTCTTCGCCACCTACCGGGCGACACTCACCCGCTTGACGGGCCTGCTGGACGCGAATAGGCAAACACGCGCCCTGCCGTCGGTAGCCGTCGCGGATTGTCCCGATGGGTTAACCATCGAGGACCTGACAGTGTGCCGTCCCGACGGCCGGCCACTGATCAAAGGTCTGAGCCTGCGCCTGAGTCCCGGCCAAGCGTTGTTGGTCACCGGCACCTCGGGCAGCGGCAAGACCACCCTGCTGCGAGGCCTGGCGGATTTATGGCCTTACGCCCAGGGCACGGTACGCCGGCCCACCGCAGATGGTGTTCTGTTCTTGTCCCAGCAACCGTACGTGCCCCTAGGGAGTCTGCGCACCGCGCTGACCTATCCGCAGCTCCCGCACCTCGTGTGCGATGAGGATGTGCGGGAGGCGTTGCGGATGGTCCAGTTAGGCCATCTGGAGGATCGAATCGAGGAGGAAATCGATTGGTCACGCATCCTGTCTCCGGGTGAGCAACAGCGCCTCGGGTTTGCCCGCATCGTGGTGAACCGACCACGTCTGATCTTTCTCGACGAGGCGACGTCCGCGGTCGACGAAGGCCTCGAACACGCGCTCTATACTTTGATCCGCAAGGATCTGCCCGAATGCACGTTGGTCAGCGTCGGTCATCGCAGCACGTTGAACGCGTTACACACTCACCACCTGGAACTGCTCGGCGAGGGGCGCTGGGATGTGATGGTGCCCATCGGGCACCGGGATCCCGAGCGCGGGTCCAGCAACGGTGAGCCGAGGAGGTTCAGGGAGATTCTGAACCGGGCAACCGCGTCCGATGTCATGGCCGCACCTCCAGGATGAGGTTGAACGGCGGCTCGGCGGACGTGGCTGAACCCGGCCTCGGTGAGTAGCTCGGCCAGCCGCTTCTCGCCGACCTGGTTGCCCGGCGCGGATATCGCCGCGCGTTCGTCGCGTGGCGGGGCGCGTTCGTCGTCCACAGCGCCGTGAAGGCGACCGCGGCGGCGATGACCGTCGGAGACGTTCCCGGCGTCAGGCTCGTTGCCCTGCCCTGCGACTGCGGCCGCATCGTCGGTGAGCGCACGGACCCAGTCGAACTCCCTCCGCATCGTGCAAGATCAGCTCATGACTCGCACAATGCGGCTTTCAGACTTGTTGTCGACCGTCACCCGAACGATGAAGCTCCCCCGGTTGAGCCGCTCGCCGTCATCGTCGTGGACGTCCCAGCCTATGGTCCGGCTTCCAGCCTCCGGCTGTGACTCGTCCAGCAGCTGGCGGACGTGAGTGCCGAACCGTTCCCAAATCCCGATCTCGAGCCGTGAGGAGCCCTCGGGGACGGTGATGTTGATATGAACCGGGCGCTCGCTGTGGGTCGGTGTCGTGTCGTCGAGGAGCAGCGGTGCCGGTGTCACCTCACGCATGGCCGCCGCCGGGACCGGCTCGTCGGAGTACTTGTACACGAACAAGCCCGCGGCATAGCCCACGGTGACGGGGTTGCCAAGGAACCGGAAGCGGTTGATGAACAAACCGATCTCGTTGGCATCGCGCCAGGTGCGGCCGCCGTCGGTGGTTGCGCTGCTAAACCCGGTCTCGAACGTGGCATCTCCCCAGCCGCCGACCCAGCCCTGGTTCTCGTCGATGAACCCGATGCCTTCGAGGTTGGCATTCTTCTGCGGATCGTTGATCTCGTGGCGTGTCCAGGTCTCGCCACCGTCTGTGGTCTTGAGGATGGCGCCCCATCTGTCGGCTTCGAGTGACACGAATCCGATACGATCGTCAATAAAATGGATCTTCCATCCCCATTCCCCGAGCGGCAACTCGTCCTCGAGATCGGCCACCCGGTTGACCCAGGTCTGTCCACCGTCATCCGTGAACAGCACGACAGTCCGAACGTTTTCTCTCTGATTTTCCCCCGGATCAACCGCGGGATCCGCCTTTCCTCCCACCACCCAGCCCCGGCTCGGCGTGGTGAAATAGGTGTCAACCAAAAGCGAGGAATGCGCAGTCATATCCCAGGCGGTCCAGGTCGCTCCACCATCGACGGTCTTCATCATCCGAGGCGGACGGTTAACGGTCGGGAACGGGTAATTCGTGCCCGACGCATATACTACCGACTCGTCAACGACACTTAACCCGCAGACCGCCGAAGGCGCGAGTTCGGGAAGATTCTTTACGGTGTTCCAGGTCGCTCCACCGTTGGAAGTCTCGAGCAAGCGGCTCGCCGGTGACAGCGTACCGACCCAGCCCCGTGACTCCGACGCGAATCCGACGCAACGCAGATAGAGCCCGCTGGTAAGGAACTGCTGCTCCCAGTGATCACCACCGTCTGCGGTTCGCAGGATCTTGCCGTCGCTGTTCACCGCCCAGCCCAGGTCAGGAGTGGCGAACCAGACGTCGTCGTGGCGCGAACCCGCCTCGTCGCCGGTCCGACGCCAGGTGAAGGTGCGTGCGTCGTCCTGCTCGGGACAGCCGTCGTCGATCCATTGCTCGATGAAGGCGATATTCTCGGGTGCGACCGGTGGACGACCTGCAGGCATCCGGCTGAATCCGGCATCGGGTGGCGGATCGGGCAGATCTGCTCCGAACGGTGACTCTCCCTTCAGGGCCTTGACAAGGTTCGACGCCGCGCCCGCACCCACGACGAGCAGGTCGAGACCGAAGACCCGCTCGGCGACGAACTCGTCGCGCGTCAATCGGCGCCAGAATGCCCTGTGAAACCCGATGTTCACCTCTGGGCCACCTATTGCCTCGTCGAGAATCTGGATTACACGATCAAAGCGACTCATGAAAGACCTCCCTGGCACCGATATCACTTTCATGACGCACTTGCAGTCCACGCCACCGTGCGGCCTACTCCGGCCCGCTTCCACTCCGCAGCAAAAAGTCTTGCCAATAAGACGGAATCCTATCGGGCGAATACACCAATTGCAAGGGCCCTGCCAGACGAACGTCCTTTGGCCGCACCACGGGCATGGATCAGTCCGCGTAGCGAGCGCTGAACCTGGTTGGGCCAGTGTGCATCTGGGTAGGACTCCGCGGCGTCGGGAAAGTCTCGCAATAGCTGGGCCGTACCTGCCTGATGCCCAGCCAGGTGGTTCCACACCGGGTTGCAGTAGTTGTGGTAGCGGTCGTGCACGGCGACCCCGACGAAGCCGGGCAGGATCCCGAAGTCGCGGAACGAGTCCAAGTCTCGCCCGCCCAGGCCGAATACGGTGTAAAGCTCGGTGGCCGCCGACAGGACATAGCGCTTGAACCCGGTCCGACCTACGCCCTGGGACATCAACCAGTTCCTCGACCGGCTGGAGCGCAGCTCGCCATCGACGTCGTACCCCCAGCCGCCGCACAGCGGCTCACCCGCGTTGAGTACATCTTCGAAGGGTGACGATGGGCGTATCCGCCCTGTTCCTGTCCACCGGGCTCGTGGCCTTCCTCATCGCCGGCTACCGCGGCGTGCTCCGTGCCGTGGACAGCGCAAACTCACCGAACTCCCCCTCATAGTGATCGTTACCGCGTTTGGGGCTTGCGTTCGTCTTCCTGCGACCCAGGCCCTCGAAAGCGAGCTTGCGCCCAGTCTCGGCAGGCTGCTGTCCAATGTGTGCACGCTGATCGCGGCCTTCGGGTGCCTGCACCTGATGCTCTACGTCAGCCACCCCGCAGAGCAGGTACCCGCGAAGGTGTGGGTTCGGCTCCTCACCCTGCTGATTGCCGCCGCCGTCATGGCCGTGATGTTCCTCGCCAGCAACCCGCCCACCGGCACCGGGATCTTCACTGGGCTCTACCGCAACCAGCCGATGCTGGCCGTCTACACGCTGGTCTACGCGAGCTATCTCGGATCCGCCGTGGTCGACCTCGCGGCGCTCTCGCTGCGTTCGGTCCGCGGTGCCCGGGCCTGGCTGCGGCTGGGCATGATCCTCATGGCCGCCGGGTGTGTGTTGGCCGCCAGCTATCTGATCGACAAATGATCAGCGTTGTCAGCGAGCTCGTCACCGTCTCCACAGCCGAGCCTTACTGCGCGTCGGCATTTGCCACGGTCGGCTGCACGTTCGCCGTAGGGATGCCCACCCTCGCCGTGCTGCTCATCATCCTTGGTACAGCTCTGCCCACGCTCGGTCCACGGCTGAACGCCGCATCCGTGGCTTCTGGCACCGGCGCTCTCTCCGGGCACATACCTCAACGTCGGTGCTCGGTACCCAAGTCCAGATATAGCCGTCAACAACCATCGCTCGCTCGGTATCCCCGGTCCAGCCAACGAGCCGGCCACTGCGAGCTGGTGGCGTTCGAAGTGGCCGCCGAACAGGTGCGTTGATGCGTGGCTGAGCAGCAGCGAGCCGGTGCGTGGTCACGTGATGCCGTCGGATCCCGCAACGTGCTGATGGCGGTGTTGGATGGCATCCGCCGCACCGGGATACACACCCAGGTCTCGCGCTGTGATCGGACCGAGAAGCGCATGTACGTCAAGGTCTGCTCCCCCGAGATCTTCGCCCATGTCCCGCGGCTGCTCGAGGATTACCGCAACCCGTTCACGGGCTGCGTGGCGCGGACAATCCGCTGGTCTTCGCCGGGTTCGTGATCAGCAACAGTGAGGTCGGGCACGGCAGCTTCTCGGTCACCCCGCAGATCACCATCCAGGTCTGCGACAACGGGATGACCTTCACCCGCGACGCCATGCGAGAGGTCCACCTCGGGGGCCGCCTGGACGCCGGGGTGATCCGCTGGAGCAGCGACACCCACGACGCCGCCCTGGACCTTGTCGACAAGCAGCTGCGGTTCACCGGTGAGCAGCAGACCACGATCCTCAACCACTTCGACCGCAGCCGCGGGGGCCGTGCTGCACGCGGTCACCAGCACCGCGCAGACCCTCGATGACGCGGACGATGCCTACGACGTGGAACGGCGGGGCCTGGCGGCGATGACCCTGGCCGCCTCCCTCCAACGCTGACCCTCCGGTGCCGGCCGGGCCCACCTGCCTGGCCGGCCCACCCACTCGCCTCGCCGCGGAAGCGCCTTGTTCGTGTCCGCGGCGATCCCCTTGTCGAGACCTTGAGGAGATATGTCCCCGTTCACCGTCACCACCGTGCACATCGACGTGCTGCTGACCGCCGGGCGAGTGGGCGCGATGTCGCTAGCTGAGAATACCCGCTCGGTCAATTACCTCCACGAGGAGGGCTGCTGGGAGCCCGTCTACCTGTTTCACCCGCTGCCGGGAACACCCGATCCACTCGCGGTGCTCAAGGCCATCGCGGGCCTGGAATACCAGTCCTGTGAACGTGCCCACACCCTGTTCCGCGCCGCAGCCCGTCTCGGCGAGCTCGTCGGCGCCAGGTCCTGGATAAGACCGTCGCCGCCGAGACCCTGCTCGCCGCTGCCGCGGTTCTGGACAACGGCACCGACCGGTTCACCCGCCGCGAGGCCACCGGCCACATCATCAACGCCACCGAGTTGTGGTCACCAGCTGGGCGATCCGGTGGGTCAGCGCGAGTTGCCCCCCGTGATCGCCACCTTCTCCCCCGCCGGCACCCCTGTGTCTGTGTGATCATCCGTGCGCCTGGCTGGAGCGTCAGTGGGCCGCCGGAGGTCAGCACACCGGGCAGGGGCGCGCGGCAAGGAACCCGGCCCATCCACCCGGGTGAGACATGCCGCCTGCGGCGGTCACTGACGTGATCCCACCCGGGGGTGGACGAGCCCGAACCCTTGCCGTCCTGGCGGACCCCTGCCCGGCGCGCTGAGGCAGGACCGCGTCCCACCGACACAAGCCCCAGGAAGCCCCAATGCCGACTCACACCCGCACCTGCCCGCTCGACTGGCATGTGGCCGCCAGAAGCCTTGCGGCAGGCTTTCGGATGTTCGGTTATTGGTTCCAAGGTGCGCGTGAGGGGCGCGCCTTTCCGACCTTGGTACACGGCGGCGACACCCTTCGTCTCATGGCAATTGTGCCCCCTGGGTGTGCACTACGGCCGTGGATTCTAGGGTTTATGTCTTATTGGTCCCGCCCATTGGGTGGAGTCTCCTGGTAGTGCAAGTGATCGCTCGGTCGTGGTCATTTGGGGCGTAGTTTTGGTTTGGTGGGTGCCTCAGGTTATGGAAAGCCGAGACGCTGGCTGGCTTGATGCTGTGTCGCTGGAGGAATGCCGGTGTGTGCACGACCGCGAACTGGACCCATCCGCTCGCTACGGTTCGCGTCCCGTCGTGGGCGCAGACGTCCCAGCGGCTGACCCGGCCGGTGACGCTGGTGCATCGCGCGGTGACGGTCAGCTGTGTCCCGACGCATACCGGCGCATGATGGGAGAGGCAAACATCGGTACCCAGGCTGTCCTCATCGTCACCGATGACTTGGCGCAGGGCGTCCATCGCGGGCCATTCGCACAGCGCTACCAAGATGCCGGTGGCCAGCACAGGGGGTTTTCGGGCGAACTCCGGTGACCCGGGAAACAGGGTGGTGACCAGGTCTTGGGGGTGTACCTGGTAGGTCAAGGTCCGTGTGATGCCGGGTACGAGACGGGAATTCGCTACGTCGTCCCGCCGGGAGCTCGAGAGGCCATCGTGACTCACAGGCAGCCGACAGTGCCACTGGTCGTCTTCAGCCAGGCTGCTGAGGTGACTTAGCTCCTCCTCACAGCGCTGCGAGGTACCTACACCACGGTCTATCGATGGGGCTGGCGTGATCGATGTGATTGGTGTGATCACGGTGGGTGTGGCCATGGTGGCGGAGGGTAATGACCCGGTCGCGGAAGTTCCAATCCGTGCTTGACCGACGGCTGGTGAGTGTCAGGGGCCAACCGGCGCGCTCGGTGGTGCCTGCAGCACATGCACGTGCATAAACGCGTGCAGCAACGGTGCGCTACTTCCTCGCCCCCAGCCGGTGTAATACACCCGATCGGGGGTGGTGGTCCTCTGTCGCAGCCAGTTCGCCGCAGGATGTGGGCCCTGAGCTTGCCGGAGTGACGCGGCGTACAGCAGGCACAGCGGTCACCTCGGCAGCTGCGCGAAGGCCGCGGCATTAAAGAGTCGCCAGGCTGTGATGCGCCGTTCTCCTCTGTGGGGTTCTCAGACGAGCACAGGAGCGTGTTCGTCGGCAGTGGCGCGCTTGACCAGGAATGCCGGTAAGAACCGTGTCACCGGCCCTAACGGGCGAAACACCGGCGCTACCGGTCCGGTATGTCACGCTCTGCGACAAATGATCGTGGTGTTGTGGCGGTCGACCGC
>JBOHHF010000370.1:0-25834 GCA_050700495.1 Pseudonocardiaceae bacterium | reverse complement strand
CGATCCGTAATCGGCCTCGTACTTGAGCTCGGCCGGCGTAGTGATGCGAACACGTGAGCCAGTCGCGTCCACCGCTATGTGGTCGATCTCTACGTCACAGCCCAGCCCGCGCAGTACGTCGGCCATCAACGGGACGTCCAGGATCTGCGGGCAATTGGTGAGTGTCGTGGTGCCCTCGGCCAGCAACGCTGCTGCCATCAGCTTCAGCACACTGTTCTTCGCACCGACGACCTGTACCTCACCGGTCAACCGGGCACCACCACGGACCCTGAAATGCTCACTCACAGGGGTGCACGGTAGCGGGTGCGCAGTCACGCGCCGCCGTAGGCTGCGTCTCATGGCCGTGCACCTCACCAGGATCTATACCCGTACCGGCGACGACGGAATGAGCAGTCTCGGCGACTTCACCCGGGTACCCAAGACGGACCCACGACTCGTTGCCTACGCCGACGTCGACGAAGCCAACTGCGCGATCGGTGTCGCCTTGGCGTTGGGCGCCCTGGATCAACGCCTGATCACGGTGCTGCGGCAGGTGCAGAATGACCTGTTCGACGTGGGCGCCGATCTTTGCAATCCCATCGTTGACCCGAAAAGCCAGACACAGCCGGAATACCCTCCGCTGCGGATCGACGAGAGCTATGTCATCCGGCTGGAAGGGTGGTGTGATGAGTTCAACGCACCGTTGCCGACGCTGAAGTCGTTCATCCTGCCCGGCGGCACCCCCGGTGCAGCCTTGCTGCATATCGCTCGGGTGGTCACCCGACGGGCCGAGCGAAGCAGCTGGGCGCTGCTCGCGGTCGACGCGGAGCGCACCAACGCGCTGACTGCACGCTACCTCAACCGCCTGTCGGACCTGTTGTTCATCCTGTGCCGGGTCGCCAACCCGGACGGCGACGTGCTGTGGAAGCCCGGCGGCAACCATCCCAGTGAGAACAGCCCGAGGGAAGACGGCTGATCGGCTCAGGACGCCCACGGGTTGGTGCTGGGTGGGGCGGATTCCAGCCAGGACAGGAAACCGGTGAGGGTGTCCTGCCGCATTGCCAGTTCCAGCTCATCGGCACCGGTGCGGCAGCGCAGCACGATCGACCCGCTGGGCATCGCGTAGCTCTCAGGCGGAGTCGGACCACGACGCTCCACGATCTCCAACTGGTCCCGATCGAGCACCCGATCAGGGCCCGAACGCAGGCTGGAGACCCGAAACCAGGCGAAATCGTCGCCCTGATAGCGGCCTACACCCTGGTGCCAGCCGCGACCGGCATCATCCGGGCGCAAGCGCAGCGCGACATCGATCCCACCCTGACGGACCAGCCGAAGGCGTCGACAGGCAAGCACAGTCACGAACAGCGCCCCGACCAGCAGGACCAAACCGACGATCTCCCCCATCCCCATGGCGGCCTGCCCGCGCCCCGGAAGAGATCTCAGACGTCCTGGCCGGTGGCCTTGAGCCGTGCGGTGGCCCTCGCTCGGACCGAGTCGGCCCGGTCCGGGTCCTGCTCGGCATCGACCTGCGCCAAGGCATCCCTGGCGGCCTGCGGGTCGATCTCGTCGGCGAGCTCCGCGGCCACGGCCAGTACGCTCACCTTCTCGCCGGTGATCGACAAGAAGCCGCCGAAGACGGCTGCCGTCACGGTCTCACCGTCGGTGGTGGTGACCTTGACGATCCCGCCCTCGACGAGTTCGCCGAGCAGCGGCGTGTGCCCGGGCAGGATGCCCAGCTCGCCCTCGGTGGTCTCGGCGAACACTGAGGTGGCGTTACCGGACCACACCTTGCGTTCCACTGCGACCAACTCGACGGACATCTCAGCCACGCACGTCTCCCCTGCCCTCGTGTCGCCCGCCGGGAACTCTTTGGAGTCTAACGGTCAGCTCTTGGTCAGCTGTTGGTACTTCGCCTCCAAGTCCTCCAGCCCACCACACAGGTAGAATGCCTGCTCGGGCATGTGGTCGAAGTCACCCTTGCTGAGCTTGTCGAAGGCCTCGATGGTCTCCTTGAGTGGCACCGTCGAGCCCTCCTGCCCGGTGAACTGCTCGGCGGAGTACATGTTCTGGCTCAGGAAACGCTCGATCCGCCGTGCCCTGTTGACCGTGACCTTGTCCTCCTCGGACAGCTCGTCGATGCCGAGGATGGCGATGATCTCCTGCAGATCGTTGTACTTCTGCAGGATCCGTTTGACCTCCTGGGCCACCCGGTAGTGTTCTTCGCCAACGTACTGCGGGTCGAGAATGGTGGACGACGAGGCCAGCGGGTTCACCGCGGGGAAGATGCCCTTGGAGAACACCTCCCGGGACAGCTCTGTGGTGGCGTCCAGGTGGGCGAAGGTGGTCGCCGGCGCCGGGTCGGTGTAGTCGTCGGCGGGCACGTAGATCGCCTGCATCGAGGTGATCGAGCGTCCCCGGGTCGAGGTGATGCGCTCCTGCAGCTCACCCATCTCGTCGGCCAGGGTCGGCTGGTAACCCACCGCGGAGGGCAGCCGGCCCAGCAGGGTGGAGACCTCGGAGCCGGCTTGGGTGAACCGGAAGATGTTGTCGATGAACAGCAGCACGTCGGTGTTCAGCTCGTCACGGAAGTACTCGGCCATGGTCAGCGCGGACAGTGCGACGCGCATCCGGGTGCCCGGCGGCTCGTCCATCTGACCGAACACCAGTGCGGTGTCCTTGAGCACGCCGGCCTCCTGCATCTCCAGGAACAGGTCGTTGCCCTCCCTGGTGCGCTCACCGACCCCAGCGAACACCGACGTGCCACCGAAGTTCCGGGCCACCCGGATGATCATCTCCTGGATAAGCACCGTCTTGCCCACTCCGGCACCACCGAACAGGCCGATCTTGCCGCCCTGCACGTACGGGGTGAGCAGGTCGATGACCTTCAACCCGGTCTCGAGCATCTCGGTCTTGCCCTCGAGCTGATCGAACGGCGGCGGCCTGCGGTGGATCCTCCAGCGGTCCCCGGTGAACTTCGTGTCCGGGGCGTCCAGGCACTGGCCCAGCATGTTGAATACATGGCCCTTGACCTGATCGCCGACCGGCACCGAGATCGCCGACCCGGTGTCGGTCACCGGAGCACCCCGGACCAGGCCGTCCGCCGGCTGCATGGCGATCGCGCGCACGGTGTTGTCACCGAGGTGCTGGGCGATCTCCAGCGTCATCGTCTTGCGGATCGCTTCGAGCTCGACCTCTACGGTCAGCGCGTTGAACAGCGGCGGCAGCTGGTCGGCCGGGAACTCCACGTCCACCACTGGCCCGGCCACCCGCACCACGCGACCGGTCCCGGCACCGGTGACAGAGTCAGCGGTAATCGACTTCTGGGCAGTGTTTGTCTGGGGATTTGTCTGTGGGCTCATTTTAGTCATCACTCCCCACGGCGGACAGCGCCTCGGCGCCGCCGACGATCTCGCTGATCTCCTGGGTGATCTGGCCCTGACGGGCCTGGTTGGCCTCGCGGGTAAGATCTTGAATCAGCTCGGTGGCGTTGTCAGTGGCGGCTTTCATCGCCTGGCGACGGGCGGCCTGCTCGGATGCCGCGGCCTCCAGCAGCGCCGCGTAGATCCTGGTATTGATGTATTTCGGCAGCAGGTGGCCGAGTAGCTCCTCGGCGTCCGGCTCGAATTCATACAACGGTGCCGGGCTGTCGGAGCGCGATCGCTGCCGCTGGCTGCCCTCGTCAACAGCAGCGTCATTCTCGACGTACTCGACCTCTAGCGGCGCGATCCGGCGCGCTCGGGGCGTCTGAGTGACCATCGATCGGAACTCGGTGTAGACAATGTGCAGCTCGTCCACGCCCGGTATTCCGTCCGGTCCTCCGGAACGACCGTTGTCCGAATCAACACTGTCGTCGACACCGGACAGGAACGCGCGCACCAGCACGTTGCCGGCCGCGGCCGCGTCGGCATAGGAGGGTTGCTCGGAGAACCCGGTCCAGGACTCCTCGATGGGCCGCTCGCGGAACGTGTAGTAACTGACCGCCTTGCGGCCGACCAGGTACAGCGTCACCGACTTGCCCTCGTCGCGCAGCAGCGCGTGCAACTCCTCGGCGGCCCGCAGCAGGTTGGCGTTGTAGCCACCGCACAGGCCCCGATCGCTGGTCACTACCAGCATCGCCGCCCGGGTCGGGTTCTCCCGCTCGACCAGCAGCGGGCTGTCCAGGGTGCCCGATGCGCTGGCCAACGCCGAGAGCACCTTGGTGATCTCCTGCGCGTACGGCCGGGATGCTTCGACCCGGGCCTGGGCCCGGGCGATCCGTGAGGTGGCGATGAGTTCGCTCGCCTTGGTGATCTTCTTGGTGGACTGGACAGAACGGATCCGGCGACGGAGGACTCTCAGTTGCGCTGCCATCGTTACGTCACTTCTTCGGATCGCGTTTGGTGACCTTGACCGACTCGCGCTCGACCTCGTCGGCGTCCATCGCGTCGGCCTCGGCCTCACGACCCAGTGCCGAGCCGTCGGCGGTGGTGAACTGCTTCTTGAACTCTGTCACCGCGTCGACAACCTGCTGCTCGGTATCGTCGTTGAACTGCTTGGTCTCCCGGATCGTGTCCAGGATGCCCTGGTGGTGCCTGCGGACGTCGTTGAGGAAGTCCGTCTCGAAGCGTCGGACGTCCTCCACCGCCACGTCGTCCAGATGCCCCCGGGTACCGAGGAAGATCGATACGACCTGCTCCTCGACGGGGAATGGCGCGTACTGCGCCTGCTTGAGTAACTCGGTCAGCCGGGCACCGCGCTCGAGTTGACGTCGCGAGGTGGTATCCAAGTTCTCCGTACCGAGCGCCGCGAACGCTTCCAGCTCGCGGTACTGCGACAGTTCCAGCCGCAAGGTGCCGCCGACCGACCTCATCGCCTTGACCTGCGCCGCACCACCGACCCGGGAGACCGAGACCCCGACGTTGATCGCCGGCCGGACACCCTGGTTGAACAGGTCGGACTCGAAGAAGCACTGGCCGTCGGTGATGGAGATGACGTTGGTCGGGATGTAGGCCGAGATGTCGTTGGCCTTGGTCTCGATAATCGGCAATCCGGTCAGCGAACCTCCGCCCAGCTCGTCGGACAGCTTCGCGCAGCGCTCCAGCAGCCGCGAGTGCAGGTAGAACACATCGCCGGGGAACGCCTCCCGGCCCGGTGGGCGGCGCAGCAGCAGCGAGAGGGCACGGTAGGCGTCGGCCTGCTTGGACAGATCGTCGAAGACGATCAGCACGTGCTTGCCCTGGTACATCCAGTGCTGGCCGAGCGCCGAGCCGGTGTAGGGCGCGATCCACTTGTAACCGGCCGAATCGGAGGCCGGTGCCGCCACGATGGTGGTGTATTCCAGCGCGCCGGCATCTTCCAGCGTCTGGCGGACCGCTGCGATCGTGGTGCCCTTCTGACCGACCGCGACGTAGATGCAGCGCACCTGCTTGGCAGGGTCGCCGGTCGCCCAGTTCGCCTTCTGGTTGATGATGGTGTCGATGCACACCGCGGTCTTGCCGGTCTTGCGGTCACCGATGATGAGCTGGCGCTGGCCGCGACCGATCGGGGTCTGCGAGTCGATCGCCTTGATGCCCGTCTGCAGCGGCTCCTTCACCGGCTGCCGGTCGAGCACCGAGGGTGCCTGCAGCTCCAGGACCCGCTGCTCGTCGGCGGCGATGTCGCCCAGACCGTCCAGCGGGTAGCCCAGCGGGTCCACCACCCGGCCGAGGAAGTTGTCCCCGACCGGCACCGACAGGATCCTGCCGGTTCGCCTGACCTCCTGGCCCTGCTCGATGGCCTCGAAATTGCCCAGGATGACCGCGCCGATCTCCCGCACGTCCAGGTTTTGCGCGACGCCCAACACGCCGCCGGGGAATTGCAGCAGCTCGCTGGTCATCACCGAGGGCAGGCCCTCGACGCGGGCAATGCCGTCACCGGCATAGACGACGACGCCCACCTCCTCGCGCGAGGTCTCGGTCGAGAAGGAAGTGACGTAGTTCTCGATCGCGCTCCGGATCTCCTCCGAAGAGATCGTCAGCTCCGCCATGGCTATCGGTCCCTGCTCTCGTGTCTCGGTACTCATCAGATCTAGTCTCATCGTGCGGTAGTCAGATAGCACGTGCTCATCAGGAGATCCATTGGCGCGCCTTGTCCAGCCGGGCGGCCACGCTGCCGTCGATCACCTCGTCGCCCACTCTGATCACCAGCCCACCGAGCAGCTCGGGATCGAGGTCGACCTTGAGTGAGATCGGCCGCCGGTAAATCCGGTTGAGCACGTCGATCAGCCGCTGTTCCTGCTGCTGCGACAGCGGGCCCGCAGCGCTGACATGGGCCACCGACCGTTGCCTGCGACCCGCTGCCCGGTCCACGAGAACGTCGACGATCTCGCCGAGAGGGCGCCGACGAGGCGCCCGAACCGCCTGCTCCAGGAGCCGGCGGGTCACCGGGCGGGTGCGATCGGCCAGCACCGTGCTCAGCAGCTCCAGCCGCCGCGCGGCGGGCGCGCCCTCATCACCCAGTAGCGTCGCCAGGCGCGGTTGCGCGGCCAGGATGCGCCCGAACCGGAAAAGCTCGTCCTCGACGTCATCGAGGCTCTTATCCCGCTCAGCGAGAATGAGCAGCGCCTGCGTGGCCAGCTCCTCGATCCCGTCGACCAAGTCCAGTGGCCGAGACCAGCGGGAGGCAACCACGTCGCCCAACGTCCGGAGGGTGATCCGGCTCACTTTCTCGCCGAACAAAGCTTGCACCATCTTGCGGCGGATCTGCTGGGGTGCCGCGGAATCGGCGAGGTGACGCCGGATCGCCGGCTGCTCACCGAGCACCGCTGCGACGGCACCAAGGTCGTCACCCACCCGGCTGCGGTCCTGCACACCAGCACCAGAGATCCGGTTCTCGAGCTGCTCGCGGGCTGTGGCCAAGGCCGCCCTACTGGCCGGTTGCATCAGCGCTTCCGCTGCCCGCTAGGTACCGAGGCGGCGCCGTCGGTCACAGTCTCGGGGGCCGACATCCCCTGCAGCTCGTCGAGGAAGCGATCCACCGTGCCAGCCCTGCGGGCGTCATCGGCGACCGACTCACCGACGATGCGACCGGCCAGCGTCACGGCCAGCTTGCCCAGCTCGCCACGCAGCTCGCGGACGACCTGCTCACGTTGGTTGGCCAGCTGCTCCTCGCCGCGCTGCCGGATCCGCGCGACCTCCTGCTCGGCCTGCTGACGCATCTCGTCCTTGATCGCCTGCGCGTCGACCCGAGCCGTCTCACGGATCTTGGCTGCCTCGACACGAGCCTCGGCAAGTGCCTCGGAGTAACGGGTCTGTGCCTCGGCCAGCTGCGTGCGAGCCTGCTGGCTCTCCTCGATCTGCCGGCGGACCATCTCCTGGCGCTCGACCATCGCACGCTTGACCGGGGGTACCACGTAACGCCAGACCACGCCGAGCACGATCAGGAAGATCACCAGCTCGACGAAGAACGTCGCGTTGGGGATGAGGAAGATGTCACCGCCGGGGGCGGCCAGGTTATGCGAACTCATGATTACCGTCCCTGCCAGCTCATCTGAGCCTAATCAGCCGCCGGCGAGGGCGAAGACGAACACCGCCATGAAGGCGAGGTTGATGAAGTACATCGCCTCGACCAGACCCACCGTCAGAAAGAAAATGGTGAACAGCCGGCCCTGCGCTTCGGGCTGGCGGGCAACGCCCTGGATGGTGGCGCCACCGGCCAGTCCATCACCGATGGCAGCACCGATCGCGCCACCGGCCAGTGCGATACCGCCGCCGATGAAGGCGCCCGCGAGCTGGACGTTGCCCGTGGTGCCGCCCCCCTGGGCAAGGAGCAGTTCAGAAACAAAGCTCATATTTAACCCTCTTTGTCCTCGAAAGTTCGCGGATGATGCCTGAACATGGCCTCACGGATGTGAGCGGAGAACCGTTAGTGGGCACCCTCCTCGGCATGACCGCCCGTGGCCATGGCGAAGTAGATGATCGTCAACAGCGCGAAAATCAGCGCCTGGAGTAGGCCGATGAACAGATCGAACAACTTCCAGGCCGTGGTCGGCGCCCACAAGATTACCGCCGGCAGCAGCCCGATAACGGCCACCATCACAGTGCCCGCAAGGATGTTGCCGAACAGCCGCAGCGAGAGGGTGATCGGCTTGACCAACTCCTCGATGATATTCAGCGGAAGCAGGATCGGGTAGGGCTCGACGAAGTGCTTGAAGTAGTGCTTGCCCTGGACCCGGATTCCCGTCGCCCACACCACGATCATCACGAAGAGGCCTAGCGCGAGGGTGAGGTTCACGTCTGCCGTCGGTGGCCGGACGTACGCTTCCCAGGCATGCGGCAGGATCGCCAGCCAGTTCGAGATCAGGATGAAGAAGAATAGCGCGATCGCCAGTGGCACGACAAAGGGCGCGGTGCGGATGCCGACGTTGCTCTCCACCTGGCGCTCCACCTGATCTGTCACCGTCTCGAAAGCCAGCTGCAAGCCACTAGGCACCTTGGCGGTCGCTTTGGCCGCAAGATAAAGGCCGAACCCGACGACGATCACGGCGGCGAACACGGTGGAGATCACGGTGTCCGCGTTGATCGTCAGGCCCAGCACGTTCCACTGGACGTGCTCGCCGACTTGGACGCCGCCACCCTCGGCCATTACCCATTCGCTCATACCGAGGCTCCCGACTCGCCTTCGGTTCCAGAGCGACGTAGCTCCTTGATCAGCGGAACCGAGGCCATGAAGATCATCAATAGCTGAAGGGCGGCGAGCCCGGCGAACACTCCGAGGCCTTCGGGCTGCAGCACCAGCGCCAGGCCGACCGCAAGCGTGGTAATCAACGCCAGCCGGGCGAGTACAGCCACGGCGAATCGCCGCTTGCTCGGGTCACCAATGGCCGCGAAGCGCGCCGCGGAACGCTGCACCAGCACGGTGTTGAACAGGCCCAGCCCGAGCCCGCCGCAGAAGAACGCGGCCGCCAGCGGGTAGCCCATCGGCGCCATCACCACGAGACTGGCGGCACCGAGGCACGCTGCGATGAGGGCGGCCCGGCGTAGGTTGACGACCGTTGCAGTCGATGTGATCACGTCAGGGGTCACGAGGGCCCTCCGATGGGCTGATTCATGTCGACACCATAGGTGCGGCGCTTACTCCTTCAGGAACTTCGTGAACTGGGTGTAGATATAGACGCCGGCACCGACGATCCCCAGCGCCAAGCCGACTAGGGTGAACACCGGAAGGGTGTTCACTGCCTCGTCGACCAACCATCCGAGGCCTAGCCCGGCCAGGAGGATCACCGCAGTCGCGGCCCCGAGGCCGAGTAGTGTCGCGAGCTCAGGGCCGTTGCGTCGTTCCACGACCACCTACCTCAGCGGGCGCATGGCGTCACCCGCCGCCATCGCTCAAAGGCACTCCTCGCAGTCCAGGGACAGCGCACACGGCGAAACCGCCATGATCATGCTGTCGATGGGCCGGCCTGACCTCGAAATCCCACTCCCAGGTGGGACGAACCAGACGCTATCACACGGCTTGCCGCCCCCTGCGCTCGCCCCACCTGCATTGAGCTGCGCTTCTGCCGGCGTGGCCCGCAGTACGGAGAGATCAGCGGGCGGGTAACCGGGGAACCATCGAACCGAGCACGGCGATAAGCAGCCCGAGCGCGATCGCCCACACCACGACGTAGGCATCGAACACCGTCAGCGCAACGGCGCCGAAAGCGAGCAGGGCCGCCCAAAGGTAGATCAATAACACGGCCCGCCGATGTGAATGCCCGATCTCGAGCAGCCGGTGATGCAGGTGCAGCTTGTCGGCGGCGAAGGGGCTGCGGCCGGCGCGGGTGCGGCGCACCACCGCGAGCAGCAAGTCCAGCACCGGCACGAACAGCACCGCGGCTACCACCAGCAACGGGGAGAACAGCGCCAGCACGTCGGTGGCGCCGTAAGTAACGAGATCGACCCGGCCGGACGCGCTGGTGGAAGCGGCGGCCAGCATCAGGCCGATGAGCATCGCCCCGGAATCCCCCATGAAGATCCGGGCCGGCTGGAAATTGTGCGGCAGGAAACCCAGGCACGCGCCGGCAATCAGGGCCGCGATCAGCGTTGGCGGGTACGCCGAAACACTGCCACCAGATCTGTCCAGCAACTGCAGCGCGAACGCCCCGATGGCCACTGCGGCGATCAACCCGATGCCGGCGGCCAGGCCGTCGAGCCCGTCGATGAAGTTCATCGCGTTCATCAGCACCACGGCCAGTGCGACCGTGACCAGCACCGCCTGGTCCTGGCCCAGGACGAGCCCCACCGAGCCGACCGAATCGGCGTCGCCGTTCCACGGCACCCAGGGAAAGATGAACCATTGCACGCCGAAGAGCACCAGCACCCCGGCAGCCGTGACCTGCCCGGCGAACTTGGTGAGCGAGTCCAGTTCGAACCTGTCGTCCAGCGCGCCGATCAGCATGATGATGCCGCCCGCGACCAGGACCCCCATGACGTCCCCGGAGAACTCGAAAGACCTGCGCAGCACCGGCAGCTGGTGAGCCAGCAGGACACCGCCGAGGATCCCGCCGTACATCGCCACCCCACCCAGCCGCGGGATCGGGGCGCGGTGCACGTCACGCTCGCGGGGCATCGCCACCGCGCCGGTGCGCAGCGCGAGCTGCCGCACAAGCCCGGTCAGTAGGAAGGTCACGACCGCAGTGATAAGCCCGACCAGCAGGTACTCCCGCAGCGGCAGCCCGAATGCAACGGGCACGGATCCCACGAGGGGCAGGCTAGCCCCGGTGCGGTTGCACGCCGTCGGTAGGCCGGATTCTGCCCGCACCGGGCAGCCACCGGCCTC
Organism: Pseudonocardiaceae bacterium; assembly: GCA_050700495.1. Classification (GTDB taxonomy): domain Bacteria; phylum Actinomycetota; class Actinomycetes; order Mycobacteriales; family Pseudonocardiaceae. Next base: position 15,079 of record JBOHHF010000370.1, on the reverse strand, counting down.
AATGATCATTATTTCGGAAGAATGAGCCGCGATGAGCGCGGTTTACCCTTCCGAAACAATGATCATTGGCGTGCTTGAGAGAGTACGACGCGGACCTCCTCGACAACACCGTCGGGGCGACCGACCAGGTCGTGCCAGGTGAACCGCAGGACTGTCCACTGCAGGTTCACCACGGCGTTCTGCCGCCGCCAGTCGTCAACGAACCGGTCGGCGGTGACGTGCCAGACCCATCCGTCGATCTCGATAGCGACTCGCTGGGCGGGGAATGCCAGATCGATGAGGTAGCCGTGGACCTGGTAATTCAGCTTCCAACCGGTGATCCGCGCGGCACGGAGCAGCCGAACCAGAAGCCGCTCGGCATGCGAGGCGGCCCGGTCGGCGGCGACGGCAAGCAGCCGGCAGGCCTCCGCGGATCCCCGCCGCCCCTGGTTTCGGCAGTGCGCCCGGTACACCGCAGCGAAGCTGACTCGACGTTGTAGCGCGCGATCGAGCAGCTCGGAACCCTGCTGGTCCAGCACGACCGCTGCCTCAAGCACGGTGAGGGAAACGTCGGTGACCCACAGGTCTCGTACCGCGATCAGATCCGGATAGGGCAGGTCACGCCGGCGGATCGACACCCCCGGCTACTCGCCGGGGTTGCGGCGGCGCGGCACCGTCACCTCCACCGTGACCGGCAGTTTCGGGCCCAGGTCGTGCCAGCAGGCGGCGGATACACCATGTGCCACCGCGTCCTGACTCAGCCCCACCGCCCGCGCTTGCGCGCAGCTGATCACGCCGGACTGCCGGCGCAGGTACCAGTCCAGTTCCACGGTGTTGGGATGCGCCGACGCGTTCGCCGGTTCCCCATGATCGCTATTTCGGCAGAATCAACCGCCTCTGCCGCGGCTCATTCTTCCCAAACGGTGATCACTGGGCCTGGATGGTCTGGCCGAGCACTTCGCTGAGCTGGGCAACGGTCACCGCGCCCTCGCGGAGCACCACGGGATCGTCAGCGGTGAGGTCGACGATGGTGGAGGGCAGCGGCTCGCCGGAGTGTCCGCCGTCGAGATACACCGGTACCCGCTCGGCGAACTGCTCGCGGGCCTGCTCAACGGTGACGGCCGGCGGGAGGCCAGAGCGGTTCGCGCTCGACACCGCCATCGGACCCACGTCGCGGAGCAGCTCGAGGGCGACCGGGTGCAGCGGCATCCGCAGCATGACAGTGCCCCGGGTATCGCCAAGGTCCCAGGCCAGGGACGGCGCGTGCGGCAACACCAGCGATAGTCCGCCGGGCCAGAATGCCTCGATCAGCTGGCGCGCCTGCGCCGGTACGCCCAGCACCAGGCCGTCCACGGTGGACCAGGAACCCACCAGCACCGGGACCGGCATGTCGCGCCCCCGTCCCTTGGCCTCCAACAGTCCCTGCACCGCTGTGGACGAAAAGGCGTCGCAGCCCAGCCCGTAGACGGTGTCCGTGGGCAGCACCACGAGCCGGCCTCCCCGGACTGCGCTCGCGGCCGCGGCCAGGCCGGCCAGCCGGCTGTCAGTCAGCGCGCAGTCATAGACGTTGCTCACGGATCCGCACACTACGACGCCTCGCTGGCGCAGGATCCGCGGGCTTGGGCGTTGACACAACGTGATCAGAGCGGCACGATCCGCGTCCGGGGAGGGTTCTTTCATTTCCGGAGGCTCACGTGCTCGCGCATCGCCGTGTCATCGCTGCCGCTGCCGCCGCAGCGCTTCCGCTGCTGGGGATCGCCGCCACCGGAGTCGGGCAGCCGGCCGCAGCCGCGCAGACCACCAGTTCGCCTCGGCACTACGTGGCGCTCGGCGACTCCTACGCGGCGGGCCCGGGGATTCCGGTGCAGCGGATCGATCCCCTCGGTTGCCAGCGCTCCACCCGTAACTACCCGGCACTGGTCGCCGAGGCACTCGGTATCCGCGACGTCACCGACGTGAGCTGCAGCGGCGCGAGTACCGAGAACATGACTGAACCTCAAGCAGTGCCGCTGGGCACCAATCGACCACAGTTCGATGCCTTGACGCCGGACACCGATCTGGTCACCCTGACCATCAGCGGCAACGACATCGGGTTCACCGATATCTTCGTCACCTGCTCCCGGCTCGGCTCCACCAACCCGCTGGGCAACCCGTGTGAGCGGCAGGCCAACGCCGGCGGCACAGACCTCTACGCGCAGCGCATCGCCGCCGCGGCGCCGAAAGTCGCCGGGGTGCTGGAGGGCATCCGGCAACGTTCGCCGAGAGCGACGCTGCTGCTGGTGGGCTACCTGCGGATCCTGCCGCCTGCGGTCGGCTGTTACCCGGTCATCCCGATCGCGCGCGGTGATGTGGCCTACCTGGACGTTGTGCAGGAACGGCTCGCTGCGATGCTCGCCGAGCAGGCCGATGACCACGGCGCGGTCTTCGTCGACGCCTACGCCGGCTCGCTGGGTCACGACGCCTGCCAGCTTCCTGGGGTGAAGTGGGTAGAGGGGATCGCCCCGACCAGCCCGGCCGCCCCGGTGCACCCCAACGCGACCGGCATGCAAGCGGTCGCCGCCCTGGCCTTGAGCACGCTGCGGGAGCTCGAGCTCAGGGAACTGGAGGAGGTGGCGACGCCAGGGTGACAGCTTTATATCTTCGTGCCGTCGCAGCCGCTGCAGCCGCGGCAGGCACCGTGCTCACACTGGTCGGGCTTGCCGCTACCGGAACTGCCCAAGCAACCACTGCGCAGAACACCGGCGCACCGCAACGCTACGTCGCGCTCGGTGACTCCTACGCGGCAGGTCCGTGGATTCCTGAGCAGCGGTCCGATCCCATCGGCTGCGGGCGGTCCACCCGCAACTACCCAGCGCTGATCGCCGAGGCACTCGGCGTCGCTGACCACACCGACGTGAGCTGCAGTGGCGCGCGGACCGACAACATGACGGCGGCCCAGCAAGCGCCGCTGAGCGGCGGCGGCACCAACCCACCACAGTTCGAGGCGCTGCGGCCGGACACCGATCTGGTCACCGTGACCATCGGCGGCAACGACTTCGACCTCAACGCCATCTTCAACACCTGCTTCGGGCTCAGCAGCACCGACCCGATGGGCGACCCGTGCCGCCGGCAGGCTACCGCCGACGGCACCGACCGTTACGCGCAGCGCATCCCCACCGTGGCATCGAAGGTCGCCGGGGTGTTGGAGGGCATCCGGCAACGCTCGCCGGAAGCGACCGTGATTGTGGTGGGTTACCTGCGGATCCTGCCGCCCGCAGCCGGCTGCTACCCGACGTTCCCCATCGCCCGCGGCGATGTGTCCTACCTGGATGGCTTGGAGCAGCAGCTCACCGTCATGCTCGCCGATCAGGCCAACAACCACGGTGCGGTATTCGTCGATTCCTACGCCGCCGCACTGAACCGCGACGTGTGCCAGCCATCCGACGTCAAGTGGGTGGAGGGAACCACCCCTACCAGCCTGGCCTACCCGGTGCACCCGAACGCCCTCGGCATGCAGGCGGTCGCCACCCTGACCCTGGACACGCTCAGGAGTTCGGATTCGGGGTGACGGGCAGTACCCGCCGCCGGGCGGTGGCGAACCGCGGCCGTCCGGTGAGGTCGAGGTGGTCTGTCACGTCGGTGAGCACCCGCCGCGCGGCCAACAACGCAGGGACGGCTTCGGCGTGCGAGTCGTCGTGTTCGATGGCGATACTTCCTCCCTCGCGCAGCAACCGGGTTCCGGTACGCACCACGTCAGGGATGACGGCGAGACCGTCCTGGCCTGCGAACACGGCGGTCGGTGGGTCGTGCAGGGCGACCTCGGGCGCTACCGCAGCGCTCACCGGCACATAGGGTGGGTTGCACAGCACCAAGTGGGCCATCCCATCCAGCGCACCGAGCAGTCCGGGTTCGGCGATGTCGCCGGCGTACAGCACCACAGGGGTGTCCCCCGCCGCCGCCCTGGTGTCGGCGTTGTGCCGCGCCCAGCTCAGTGCCGCAAGCTGGAGTTCCACGGCGTGCACCTGCGCATCGGGCCTGGCGTGTGCTACGGCCAGCGCCAGCGCTCCGGATCCCGTGCAGAGATCGACCACCACCGGCCGCGCAACGCCTTCCAACGCGGCCAGGCCCCAGGCCAGCAGTACTTCGGTCTCCGGGCGCGGGACGAACACGCCGGGGCCCACTGCGACCTCGACGGCACCCAGTGCGGCAGTCCCGGTGAGGTGCTGCAATGGCACCCGGGCGGCGCGTCGGGCCACCAGCTCGCGCAACGCCTCGATCACCGATGGATCGACCAGCGGAACCATCGGTAGCCGCCCGCGCTGCACACCGAGCACGTGCGCGGCGAGCAGTTCGGCGTCCACCCGCGGGGAGGCGACCCCGGCTTCGGTGAGGACCCGTTCCGCCTCGAGCACAGCAAGACGCAGCGGTTGCCTACCGAGCTTCACGATTGTCGCGGCTTCACGGCGGCTTCACGATTGTCGCAGCCGCATCTCGCGGTCCGCCCCGACCAGCGCGTCGAGCACCCCGTCGAGATCTCCGTCCAGCACCGCATCGAGGTTGTGAGCCTTGTAGTTGACCCGGTGGTCGGAGATCCGGTTCTCCGGGAAGTTGTAGGTGCGTACCCGCTCGGAGCGGTCCACGGTGCGAACCTGCGAGCGACGCTGCTCGGAGGCCTCCTGCTGGGCCTTCTCCTCGGCGAGCGCCTGCAGGCGGGCCCGCAGCACCGCCGTGGCCCGGATCCGGTTCTGGATCTGTGACTTCTCGTTCTGGCAGGAGACCACAGTGCCGGTCGGCAGGTGGGTGATGCGCACCGCGGAGTCGGTGGTGTTGACGCTCTGCCCGCCAGGCCCAGAGGAGCGGTAGACGTCGATGCGCAGGTCTTTCTCATCGAGATCGATCGCGACTTCGTCAGGTTCGGGATAGACCAGCACCCCCGCGGCTGAGGTGTGGATCCGCCCCGCCGACTCGGTGACCGGGACCCGCTGGACCCGATGCACCCCACCCTCGAACTTCAACCGCTCCCAGACGCCCGACGGTACCGATGTCGGTGGGCCGCTCTTCACCGCAACCGTGACGTCCTTATAGCCACCCAATTCGGCCTCGGTGGCGTCAAGCACCTCGGCTTGCCAACCGTGCCGCTCGGCGTAGCGCAGATACATCCGCAGTAGATCCCCGGCGAACAGCGCGGACTCCGCACCGCCCTCTCCCGACTTGATCTCCATGACCACGTCGGCGTTGTCATGCGGATCGCGGGGCAACAGCAGCTCGGCCAGCTCGGTCTCCAGCTGCTGGATCCGCGCGACGAGGGTGTCGGCCTCGGCGGCGAACGCAGGATCCTCGGCGACCAGCTCACGAGCAGCCACCACGTCGCCATGGGTCTGATCCAGCTCGCGGACCACCCGCACGATACGGGACAGCTCCCCGTATCGCCGACCTACTTTGCGGGCTGCGGCCTGGTCGGCATGTAGTCCGGGGTCGGCGAGCTGTCGCTCCAGCTCGGCGTGCTGGTCCAGCAGCGCCGCAACTGCCGCGGTGTCCACGGATCTCACCGATCCCTATTCGATTTCGATACGGTCCCCTACTTCTGGCGTTTGCCGTAGCGCTTCTCGAAGCGCGCCACCCGGCCACCAGTGTCCAGGATCTTCTGCCTGCCGGTGTAGAACGGGTGACAGTTGGAGCACAGATCGACGTGGATCTGACCGTTGCGCTTGGTGCTGCGGGTGGCGAAGCTGTTGCCACAACTGCAGGTGACCTGCGTGTCGACGTACTCCGGGTGAATGCCCTGCTTCATGGATGTCCTCCTCACTCATGGCCGCCGGGTCCCCGCCGCACGTGGGCGGGGTGAACCGGAGCCGGACTGCGTGGGCAGCAGTCAGCCGGGACAGTCTGCCAGACGACCCGGCACCAGATGAAACCCTCAGCGTTAACGTGGTGTTCCCGCCATCATCGACACGACGGGCACCAGGGATCGGTCAGTCGTCGCCGTTGCCGGCGGCGGACTTTGAGACCTGCATCAGGAATTCGATGTTGGTCCGAGACTTGCGTAGACGGTCCAACAGCACGTCGATGGCCTGCTGGGACTCCAGACCGGACAGCACCCGCCGCAACTTGTGGTGGATAGCCAGCTCGTCCGGGGACAGCAGCAGCTCCTCCTTACGGGTGCCCGACGGATTGACGTCGATTGCGGGGAAGATCCGCTTATCGGCGATCTTGCGGTCGAGCTTGAGCTCAGCGTTTCCGGTTCCCTTGAACTCCTCGAAGATCACGGTGTCCATCGTCGACCCGGTCTCCACCAGCGCGGTAGCGAAGATGGTCAGCGAGCCGCCATCCTCGATGTTGCGAGCGGCGCCCAGGAACCGCTTCGGCGGGTACAGCGCGGTGGAGTCCACCCCACCCGAGAGGATCCGTCCCGATGCCGGCGCCGCCAGGTTGTAGGCGCGACCCAGCCGGGTGATCGAGTCCAGCAGCACGACCACGTCGTGACCCATCTCCACCAGCCGCTTGGCCCGCTCGATGGCCAGCTCGGAGATGGAGGTGTGGTCCGACGGCGGGCGGTCGAAGGTCGAGGCGATGACCTCGCCCTTCACCGAGCGCTGCATGTCGGTGACCTCCTCCGGCCGCTCGTCCACAAGCACGACCATGAGGTGGCATTCCGGATTATTGGTAGTAATGGCGTTGGCGAGCGCCTGCAGGATCATCGTCTTGCCGGCCTTGGGTGGCGAGACGATGAGCGCCCGCTGCCCCTTGCCGATCGGCATCACCAAGTCGATGACCCTGGTGGTCATCAGGTGCTGCTCGGTCTCCAGCCGCAACCGCTCATTGGGGTACAGCGGGGTCAGCTTGGTGAACTCCGGGCGCTGCTTGGCCTGATCGGCGTCCAAGCCGTTGATGGTGTCGACCCGAACAAGCGGATTGAACTTCTGCCGCTGCTGCTCACCGTCACGAGGTTGGCGCACCGCTCCGGTGATCGCGTCACCTCGGCGCAGGCAGTACTTGCGGACCAGCGACAGTGACACGTACACGTCGTTGGGTCCGGAGAGATAGCCTGAGGTGCGGACGAACGCATAGTTGTCCAGCACGTCGAGGATCCCGGCGACCGGCAGCAATACGTCGTCCTCGCGGACCTCCAGTTCCCCACCGTCGCGACGGTCGGTGCCGCGTTCATTGCGGTTGCGGCGATTGCGGTCGCGGAAGCGCCGGCCCCGCCGGCGACTGCCCTCGTCGTCATCGTCGCGCACACCATTCTGGCCACCCGAGCTCTGGGTGCCGTTCTGACTCCCCGGGGTCTGATCGCTCGGGGTCTGATCGCTCGGGGTCTGATCACGCGGAGACTGATCACGCAAGGTCTGATCACGCGGGGTCTGATCATTCTGGGGGCGAGACCCATCGCTGACGCGGGCAGGACGGCGACGCCGATTACGGGACCGGTCCGCACCGTCGGTGTCCCGCTCCTGATGGTCCTGGTTCTGCTGATCGCCGGTCACCGGCGCAGCTGGGGTGGCCGTCCGCTCTCCCATCTGGCTCTCAGCTCGGGCTTCGGTCTGGGTCTCCGTTTGGACCCCAGTTTGGATCGCCGTCTGAGGCACCGTGCGCTCCGGTTGAGGCACAGAAGATTGAGGCACAGGAGCCTCGATCGGGAGTTGATCGGCGTCCGCGCGCCGCTGCCTCGGGACGGCGCCCTGCCGCTCCTTGATCGCGGAGATCAGGTCATTCTTGCGGATACCGGCGGTGTCGGAGATCCCCAATTCGCCGGCCAGCTTTCGCAGGTCCGCCATTACCATCCCGGACAGCCCGCCACGCCGACGCGGAGCTCCGTTGTCCGGAGAAGATGCAGCAGACGAAGACACGGCAGATGCAGCCTCTTCGGCTGGTTGCTGCTCCGTAGATGCCGCAGCAGCAACGTCGTTGCCCAATAGATTGATGTCGCTCACACTGGTCCTTCCTAACCGACCTGAGACACAGCTCAGGCCAGCCTGCTCGCCGTCCGGCGGTATGCGGACGGCGCGTGGTCCGGTGCGGGAGGCTCGCGTACCACAAAGTCATCGGTGTCGAGCCGACCGGCACGGGACATGTTCAACTGCGGCCAGGGTGTGGGTGCCAGCCTTCCCGCTGCGGTGGAACTGAAGGGCGGGAGAAGATTGCCCGGGTGAGAGGCCCCGAACACGGCACCGGCGCCCGTGCACGCGGTGTCTGAACGCCTCTGAGACTATCGGTCCAGCGCCGCCGCGGCAACAACGGGCCCGGGGATAGGTCGATCACCTCCATTCGACGGTGGCGCCGTCGCGAGCCACATCGAGCCGGTAGCGGGTGAAACCGGCGGTGTTCACCACTGCCGGTAGCTCTCCCCGGACCGGCAAGGCGAGCACCGTCGGCCCCGCGCCCGATACCGCGGCGGGCACCCCCGCCGCGCGCAATGTGTCCACCAACCGCCCCGTCGCCGGATAGGCGGTGCGGCGGTAGGTCTGGTGTAACCGATCCTCGGTAGCGGGCAGCAGTAACCGCGGGGCCGCGGTCAAGGCGTGCACGGCGAGCGCGGCACGGCCGGCAGTGACCGCAGCATCGATGTGTGGCACCTCGGCGGGCAGCAGCCCGCGGGTGATCTCGGTCGAGGATGTCATCTCAGGCACCAGTAGGACGGGGGCAAGGTCGGGATGCGGCTCCAGGCGAACGGCGTGAAAGGACTGCTCGCCTTTCCAGGAGATCACCAGGCCGCCGAGCAGGCTTGCACCGGCATTGTCGGCATGCCCATCAAACCTAGCTGCCAGGTCCAACGCCGCCTCGTCCGGCTCCATTCCCGCCAGCGCGTAACCGGCGAGTACCCCGGCAACAGCGGCGGCGGCTGACGAGCCCAGTCCCTTGGACTGCGGGATGTGGTTGTGGCAGCGCAGCACCACGCCGTCGACCTGGTAGCCGCACTGTGCGCACGCAGCCCGCAGCGCACGCACCACCAGGTGTTCCTCGTCGGTGGGCACCTGCCCGGCGCCCTCGCCCCGAACCTCGACCCGCAGACCGGACGGCGCCAACGCCACTTCGATTTCGTCGTACAGGGCCAGCGCCAGCCCGAGTGCATCGAATCCCGGTCCGAGGTTGGCCGTGGACGCCGGTACCCGTACCCGAACCGCCGGAAGGCTCACGCAAGGTCCAGCGCGGCGGCCACCGCCGCCGGATCAACCGGCGTGGGCTCGGGCTCGGGAACGCCGCGCAGCGCAGTATCGGGATCCTTGAGCCCGTGCCCGGTCACGGTGCAGACCACCAGGGATCCGCGGGGCAACCGCCCGTCGTCGGCAACCCGCAACAGCCCGGCCACCGAAGTCGCCGAGGACGGTTCGACGAACACGCCCTCCTGCCCGGCCAGCAGCCGGTAGGCAGCGAGAATCTGCTCGTCGGTGACCGCCTCGAACAACCCACCGGACTCATCCCGGGCTCGCATCGCACCGGCCCAGGAAGCCGGGCTGCCTACCCGGATAGCGGTGGCGATGGTGTCCGGATGAGACACTGGCGCACCGTGTACCAGCGGCGCAGCACCGGCCGCCTGGAACCCGAACATCCGCGGCCGGCCGGGTACCAACCCGTCGGCGTGGTACTCCGTATAACCCATCCAGTAGGCCGTGATGTTGCCGGCGTTGCCAACCGGCAGGCAATGCACGTCAGGGGCGCGCCCCAGGACATCACAAATCTCGAACGCCGCGCTCTTCTGCCCCTGTAGCCGCACCGGGTTCACCGAGTTCACCAGCGCGGTCACCGGGTAGTCGGCGGCAGTCTTGCGGGCCAGCTCCAGGCAGTCGTCGAAGTTACCGTCCACGGCCAGGATCCGCGCACCGTAAGCGGTGGCCTGCGCGAGCTTGCCCAGCGCGATCTTGCCGCGGGGCACCAGCACGGCGCTGGCCATCCCGGCCCGTGCTGCGTAGGCGGCGGCCGAGGCGGCGGTGTTGCCGGTGGAGGCACACAGCACCGCCGCCGCACCGCGGGCCAGCGCCTCGGTGACCGCGAGGGTCATCCCGCGGTCCTTGAAGGAGCCGGTGGGGTTAGCGCCCTCTACCTTGAGCAACACCTCGCAGCCGGTGAGCCCGGACAGCGTGGGAGCAGGAACCAGCGGAGTGCCGCCCTCCTGCAGGGTCACCACCCGGCAGCCCGGAAAGACTCGGATCCGGTCCGGATAGGCTTCGATCACCCCTGGCCAGGATGGGTCGGCCGTCACCCGCAGCGTCACGTGCCCTCGCTCTCCATCTCCAGGGACAGCAGATCGGCCATCGTCTCGCGGCGCAGCAGCAGCCGGTGCGCACCATCGCGCACCGCGACCACCGCCGGGCGAGGCAGCAGGTTGTATCGGCTGGACATCGAATAGCAGTAGGCGCCGGTGCCGGCAACAGCCACCAGGTCGCCCGGGGCCAGATCCTCGGGCAGCCAGCAGTCCCGGACCACCACGTCACCGGACTCGCAGTGCTTGCCGACCACCCGGGACAGCACGGGCGGTGCCTCGGAGCGGCGCGAGACCAGCCGGCAGTCATAGCTCGCGTCGTACAGCGCGGTGCGCACGTTGTCACTCATCCCGCCGTCTACCGAGACGTAGCGCCGCCGGGTTGAGGCTCCCACGGTCACCTCCTTGATGGTGCCGACCTCGTACAGGGTCACCGTGCCGGGTCCGGCGATTGCCCGGCCCGGCTCGACAACCAGCGCGGGGACGGGCAACCCGGCCGCCCGGCAGTGGTCATCCACGATGCACCGCAGTTGCTCAGCGAGGGCAGCCGGGGTGGGTGGATCGTCGTCCGCGGTGTAGGCGATCCCCAGCCCCCCTCCGAGATCCAGTGTGGACACGCCAGCAATGCCGTCGGTGCCGTGTTCGTCCCGGATCGCGGCGAACAGACCAACCATCCGGTGTGCCGCGACCTCGAAGCCGTCGGCGTCGAAGATTTGGGAGCCGATGTGACTGTGTAGCCCTACCAAGCTCAGACCGGCGGACTTAAGCACTCGACGGACAGCCTCTGCTGCGTCTCCGGCAGCCAGCGAGAACCCGAACTTCTGGTCTTCGTGCGCGGTGGCGATGAACTCGTGGGTGTGCGCTTCGACCCCGACCGTCGTCCGGATCAGCACCGGCTGAACGGCGCCATGCCGGCGGGCGATGTCGTCCAGACGGGCGATCTCCAGGAAGGAGTCGAGCACCACCGCACCGACTCCGGCCGCCACGGCGGCGGTCAGCTCTGCAGCGGACTTGTTGTTGCCATGCATCGCGATCCGGTGCGCGGGGAAACCGGCGTGCAGAGCCAACGCGAGCTCGGTGCCGGTGCACACGTCCAGGCTCAGCCCCTGCTCAGCCACCCAACGAGCAATCTCCGAACACAGGAAGGCCTTGGCCGCGTAGTGCACCCGCTGCGCGGCGCCGAAGGCGGCCGCATGCTCGGCGCAACGGGCTCGGAAGTCTGCCTCGTCGACGACGAACAGCGGGGTGCCGTAGGTCTCGGCAAGTTCCCCCACCTGCACCCCGGCCAGCCGCACTTCGCCGTCGTCGCCGCGGTGCGCCCCGCGCGGCCATACCGCCGGGTGCAGCGCGTGCAGCTCGGTCCTCACCCTGTCGATGGGTCCAGTCGGGCACGGACCTGCGGTGGAGGACCGGGCCAGCACGTCAGCGTGGCGCGGACCAGCGGGGTGGGCCCTCACATCCGCTCCGGTGCGTTCACTCCGAGCAGGCCAAGCCCGTTGGCCAGCACCTGCCGGGTCGCCTCGCTCAGCGCCAGCCGGGCGGCGTGCAGCGGGCCCGGTTCCTCGTCACCCAGCGGAAGTACCCGGCAGGTCTCGTAGAACCTGTGGTAGGTGCCGGCTAGCTGTTCCAGGTACCGGGCCACCCGGTGCGGCTCACGCAGTTGGGCGGCCGAGGCGACGATGCGTGGGAAGTCGCCCAACGTGCGGATCAGCTCACCCTCCCGCGCATGGCCCAGCAGCCCGAGTTGAGCGTCCTGGGTGCTGAGTCCGAGATCGGCGGCGTTGCGCCCCAGCGACGCCAGCCGGGCGTGCGCGTACTGCACGTAGAACACCGGGTTGTCGTTGGTCTGCTTGGACCACAGCTCGAGGTCGATGTCGATCGGCGAGGCATGCGAGGACCTGATCAGCGCGTAGCGCGCGGCGTCCACCCCGACCGCCTCGACGAGGTCCTCCATGGTCGCCACGGTGCCCGCGCGCTTGCTCATCCGCGTTCCGACGCCTTCGCGCACCAGGTTCACCAGCTGCCCGATGAGCACCTTGACGGTGGCCGGGTCGTCGCCCAGCGCGGTGGCGACGGCCTTGAGCCTGCCGATGTAGCCGTGGTGGTCGGCACCGAGCAGGTAAAGACAGAGGTCGAAGCCGCGGGCTCGCTTGTCCAGGTAATAGGCGATGTCTCCGGCGATGTAGGCAGGTGCTCCGTCGCTCTTGATGACCGGGCGATCCTTGTCGTCGCCGTACTCCGATGATCGCAACCACCAGGCGCCGTCGGCGAAGTACAACGCTCCGGATGCCTTGAGCCGGGCGACGGCCGCATCGACCGCGCCGGAGTCGTGCAAGGACTGCTCATGGAACCAGACATCGAAGTCGGTACCGAACTCGTGCAGCGAGCGTTTGATCGCGTCGAACATCAGGCCGACGCCGACCCGGCGGAACACCTCATCGCGGTCGGCGGCCTGCAGTGCGCCGGGTTCACGGCGCACCACCTCGGCGGCGATGTCGGCGATGTAGTCGCCGCGGTAGCCGTCGGCTGGGGCGGGCTGCCCGCTCGCCACCGCCACCAGCGAGGCGACGAACCGGTCGATCTGCGCGCCGGTGTCGTTGAAGTAGTACTCCCGGGTCACCGCGGCGCCCGCGAAGGCGAGGATCCGGCCCAGCGCATCGCCGACCGCCGCCCAGCGAGCGGCTCCCAGGTGCAGCGGACCGGTGGGGTTCGCCGAAACGAACTCGAGGTTCACCTGACGACCGGCCAGTTCCTGTCGAGCGCCGAAATGCTCCCCGGCCGCAAGCACCTGCGCGACGATCTCGCCCTGGGCATCAGCTGCCAGCCGCAGGTTGAGGAAGCCGGGCCCGGCGACCTCAGCTGTGCGCACCCCGGGGTGCTGCGCCAGCGCCTCGGCCAACCACCCGGCGAACTCCCGAGGCGCTACTCCGGCTTTCCTCCCGGTCTGCAGCGCCACATTGGTGGCGTAGTCACCGTGCTCGGGATCGCGGGGGCGCTCAACGATCACTGTGCCAGGAAGCACGGCAGGGTCCAGACCACGAGCGGTCAGCACATCGTGGGCGAGGGATCGGACCAGCTCGGCGAGCGCAGCGGGAGTCACGCCTGGAAGTCTAGGGAGCCGTCGGGCCTGGTCTGCGAACCGGGCGGACGGCCCCAGCGGGTCGATCCCTAGACTAACCGCCGTACCCAGCCCCCAGGCGAGCGAGGACCAGGTCAGGCATGCCCAGTGGCAAGAGCAGCAAGGCGGTGCGCAACGCCCGCTCAGTGGTGACGTCGACCAAGCCCAGGCCCTGGGGCACGGTGGCGGCGATCCTCGCCGTCCTGGTGTTCGCAGGCGGCATCATCTATTACCTGTTCATCCGGTACGAGGATCGGCGCGCCTTCACCCCCACCTCCGACAACAAAGACCCCTCGGCCCAGATCGAGGGCGTGGTCACCCAGAATTACGGTGAGGGTAACGGGCACATCGGTCCCGACAAGCGGGTCGCCTATGACCACAGCCCCCCCTTCGGCGGCCCGCACGACACCGTCTGGGCAGCCTGCAATGGCGTGGTCTACGAGACGGCAGTGCGCACCGAGAACATGGTCCACGCGCTGGAGCACGGTGCCGTCTGGATCGCCTACAACCCGGACAAGACCACCGGTCCGGCGCTGCAGTCGCTGCAGGACCGAGTGCGCGGAGAGAACTACCTCGTGCTCTCGCCCTACCCGGGGCTGGACTCGCCGATCTCCTTGCAGTCCTGGGGACACCAACTCAAGCTCACCGACCCGGCCGACCAGCGGATCGAGCAGTTCATCCAGTCGTTGCGGCTCAACCAGTACACCTACCCCGAGATCGGGGCCAGCTGCGAGGCCGTGACGGGCCGGTTCGATCCGGCGAATCCACCGCCCTTCGTCGCAGCGCCGCCCGGTCCGGACGCCGTCCCGCTGAACTTCCGAGGGGGGCTGGGCTCGGCAACGGGTGACGGGGCGCCACCGCCCGCACCAGGGGGTTCCCCGCCGGTACCAGACCCACCCGCAGGTGGGTGAGTGGTGGAGACGATCACCGAGAGCAGCCCGGGTGGCGTGGATCCGCAGCGGGCTGAAGCTCCGGCCGGCACGAAACGGCCCATCATGAGCTGGACCCGCCTGGTGGGTTTCGGCGGTGCGGTGCTCGCCGTGCTGTTACTCGGGGCGGCACTGGGCATGTCCCTGCAGCGGGGGGTCGGAGCTCTGCCGCAGCCCGATGGCGGCTCGGTGGACATCGGCTTCGCCCAGGACATGTCGGTGCACCACCGCCAGGCAGTGTTGATGGCGGGCCTGGCCCGGGACCGCAGCGCCGACCCCGCGATCCGGTCGCTCGCCTTCGACATCGAGACCAGCCAACTCGAGCAGATCGGACGGATGCAGGGCTGGCTGAGCCTGTGGAACGCCGCGCCGCTGTCCACCGGTCAACACATGACCTGGATGACTGACACCTCGATGCACGGGATGACGCACGGCGGTAGAACCGGACCCACCGCCGGAGTCGCCACGATGCCGGGGCTGGCGTCACCTGCTGATCTGGAACGGCTCCGGGCGTCGAGTGGCGCGCAGTTCGACGTGCTGTTCCTGCAATTGATGCTGCGACACCACCAAGGGGGGGTACCGATGGCCACGTACACCGCGCAGCACGCCGACATCCCTCAGGTGCGCAACCTGGCCGAGAAGATCGTCATCTCGCAAGGCGCGGAGAGCGAGTACCTGGCCCAGTTGATCGCCCAGCGAGGAGCACAGCCGCTGCCGCCGCCCAGCTGAGCACCGCCGCGCGCAGAGCGTGGGTAATCGGTGCGGTAGGCTCTGCGGCGGCAGACTCGTGAGTGGGTAACAGTGTCATGACACTGTTACCCACTCACGAGCAGTATGCCCCCGTAGCTCAGGGGATAGAGCACCGCCCTCCGGAGG
>JBOHHF010000369.1:0-2843 GCA_050700495.1 Pseudonocardiaceae bacterium | reverse complement strand
CACCGCGCGAAGCCGGACCGACCCGTAGCTGGTCCTCTCGGGACGAGTCGGCGAGTCCCGAATCACGCCCCCGGGCCGTACCGCAAGTCCCTTCCGCGCGGCACGATCGGCCAGGAAACGGTGACGGATGAGGGGATCACAAGGTGACACTCAGCGCACGGCTTGTGATTGATCGTCCGAGGAATCTCACCATCGGGATCCTGGGCTCCTACGGGGGACTCAATATCGGGGACGAGGCGATCCTGGTTTGCGTGCTGCGGTGCTTGCGAGCACTGCGTCCCTCGGCCCGGATCGTGGTGTTCACCCGGAACTCCCCGGACGGCAAGCACTACGCCTGCGGTGCTGAGACGGTTGCGTGGGAGGGCGTGGGAAGGGGTCCCGTCCTTGAGGCGGTGGCCGAACTGGACGTGCTGATCCTCGGCGGCGGAGGTGTGCTCTACGACCGGGAGGCCCGCCGATACCTGCAGCTTGTGGCTGCCGCTCAGGATCGTGGTATCGCCACTTTCGGCTACGCGGTGGGGGCCGGACCCCTGCAGGAGCCCGAGGACCGCGCGGCCGTGCGGACGACGCTGAACCAGATGACCGACCTCGTTGTCCACACGTGTTGAGCGCGTCGCCCGGGTTGCGGGTGACCGGCGTGGTCGACGCCGGGAAACGAGGCGACGCCGTGCGGGTGACAGCACGGCTGTGCCGTGAAGGCGGTGAGTGCGTCGCGCAGTCCTCGGCCATCGTGGGCGTGCCCGGCCGCGGCCGGTACCCGTTCGACCTCACGCTGGAGGGAATGGGAAGCGTGCCGCTGTGGCGCCTGGATGAGCCGGTCTTACACGAGGTGGGCGTCGACCTCGCGGTCGGTGGCCGGGTGCTGCACACCGAGCAGGTCCGGGTCGGGTTCCGCGAGGCGCGGTTTGAGCGGGACGGCTTCTTCCTCAACGGAGAACGGGTGGCGCTGTTTGGCCTCAACCGCCACCACTGGTTCCCCTACGCCGGCGCGGCGATGCCCGACCGCGCGCACCGCCGCGACGCCGAGATCCTCAAACACGAGTTGAACTGCACCATCGTGCGCTGCTCGCACTACCCGCAGTCGACCGCTTTCCTGGATGCCTGCGATGAGCTGGGCCTGCTGGGTTGGGAGGAGGCACCCGGGTGGAACTACATCGGCGGCCCGCTCTGGCGGGGGCGGCTACTCCGCGACGTCGAGGCCATGGTCCGGCGAGACCGCAACCACCCCTGCATCGTGGTGTGGGGCACCCGGCTCAACGAGACCAGCAACGATGTCGGCCTCTACGCACGGACCCGTGCTGTGGCCAGCAGGCTGGATGGCACCCGCGCCACCACCGGGGCGGTCAGCGGCTGGTTCCCGACGCAGAGCCAGCGGCTCTCCACCCGGTATCGGGACTCGTTCGTCACCAGCCCGCTGGTGCAAGACGTGTTCGCCTACAACGACTACCTCACCCCCCCACCCGGGCAACTACCCGCGCTGTCTGAGCCCCGCACCGACCTTCCTTACCTGGTCAGCGAGGCGGTCGGAGCCTTGGTCGGGCCGCCGACCTTCCGCCGCACCGACCCCGACTCCATCCAGCGCAAGCAGGCGTTACTGCACGCCGCGGTGCACAACACCGCGGCGTCGGACCCCAGATACTGCGGCCTGATCGGCTGGTGTGCCTTCGACTACCCCTCCGGGTACGGCGCAGCGGTTGATGGGCTGAAATGGCCCGGGGTGGCCGACGTGTTCCGAGTGCCAAGCTCGGTGCCGGGTTCTACCAATCCCAAGTGAACCCCTCAGCCCGCGTGGTCATCGAACCCAATTTCCACTGGGATCTCGGCCCCCGCACCCCAAAGGGCCCCGGCCCCGGCGCGGTGATCTGGTCAAACTGCGAAGAACTCACCGTCCAGATCGGCGATGGCCCAGTAGTGCGACTACAACCCGATCGGGCCCGCTTCCCCCACCTGCGTCACCCCCCGTTCGTCGCCAACCTCACCGTGACGTCCGGACAGCCCGAGCTGCGCGTCGACGGCTACCTCCATGGCCGACAGGTCGCATCACGGTCATTCGCCACAGACCCCCGCGGTGACCAGTTCGCGGTCACCGCCGACGACGGACAGCTCAGCGCTGACATCGTCGACGCGACCCGTGTGGTTGTTCGGGTGGTCGACCGCTACGGCGCTCCGCGGGCCCACGCAGGCGGCACGGTGACCTTCGCGCTGACCGGTCCCGCTGTGCTCGTCGGGGATAACCCGCTCGACCTCACCGGCAACGGCGGAGTCGGCGCAGCGTGGCTTCGTACCCGCCCCGGTCAACGCGGCGAACTCACCCTTCACGCCACCCACTCGCAGCTTGACACCCGATCCCTGAGAATCCGCATCACATGAACGACCTCGTGGAAGACGCGCCGACACCGGCTCGGCCTGGCAGTCGATCAGCTCCGCGACCAAGACCGCAGAGTCGACGAGGAACTCCTGACCCACAACTCACCTGCGCACAGCGAGAACATCGGCCCGTTCGGCACCATCACTGTCGACATCGACGTCGAACTCGCCCAACTCGACCCCCCGGCCACCGACCCCTCCGCCAGCCACATGGCAGATGCCCGGTGAATAAGGCCCGCGCTGTGAGCCCGGCTCACGCGCTAAAACCTGTGGTCAACCTGGCGCTTGGGGGGTGGCTGCCGGTGGCCGGCCCTGATGCGCCTCCTGCGAGCCCACACCAGCGGTACCCCGCAATCCCATGCCGCCCTCCCCAGGCAAAACACCCCACGGCCGGCCCCCGCCGCCGTTAGGCATTAACGGGCCATCACGCACGCGACGACAGTGCAGACATCCGGGGCAAGAGACCGTAGCCACAC
>JBOHHF010000368.1:0-11263 GCA_050700495.1 Pseudonocardiaceae bacterium | reverse complement strand
CCTACTCCGCTGCGCGCAAGCCTCAGCAATGAGGCTACGAGATTCAGGTGACGTCACGCCGGGTCAGCAACAGCCCGGCGACCAGAATGGAGCCGATCGCGTAGCAGGCGAGCACCACCACGGCCTGGGTGCCACCCACCACCGCATCCACCCCCGGTGTCCCGCCGGACCCCTCGCCCTGACCGGCGGCACCCAACGCGGCCACCAACGAGCCGGCGTTGACTCCGGGCAGCGCCCGCTGCACGGTGTCGAAGACATCCAGCAGCGATGCGAAGCCCCGGATCAGGTTCTCGATCACCAGCGCCCACACCAGGCTGAGCCCAACGGCCAGCGCGGTACTCCGGAAGGCGATCCCGGCCAGCGCCCCGAGCAGCACCCACATGCCCAGGATCAGCCAGCCCGAGGCGAGCCCGCGGGCCAGGTCAGCAACCGGTGGGAACGCCCCCGGCGCCGACTCGACCGCCGCGATGACGCTGCTGGCGCCGGCGCTGATCACGAAGCTGGCCACGACGAGCGCGAGCACCACCACGGCCAGCGCGGCCAGCGCGCCGCCGAGCACCTCGACGCGCCGGGGGCGCTGGGTGAGCAGGGTCTTGAGGGTGCCGAAGCCGTACTCCCCGCCGGTCATCAGCGCACCGAGGATCAGCACGAGCGCCCCGCCGAACAGGGGGTAGCCGCTGAGCACGTTGGTCACCAGGCCGGCCGGGAGCACCCCAGCCAGCAGCTGCTCGGACACCGCGGCACCGTCGGGCCCGGTGAACGAACCGGTGCGGTAGATCAGGTAGGGAATCAGGTAGCCGAAGGCGAGGTTCATCGCCAGCCAGACGCCGACGATGATCCACGTGGCCGGGCGCTTGCGCAGTTTGAGCAGCTCAGCTGACAGGACTTGGCTCACCGCGGTCCTCCTGGGTCATGGTCAGGAACACCTCTTCGAGACTGCGCTCCACCGGATGCAGCACGCTGACCTGCACGCCGGCCAGCACCAGCGCTCGGTTCACCCGCGCGGCGTCGGCCGGCCCGGCGTCCAGGCGTAGCTGACCGTCGTGGCGCTGGACCCGCTGCGGGCCGAGCAGCTCGGCGGCCAGCCGCGCGGCCTCGTCCAGCGGCTCGGCGGCCAGCAGCAGTGACGCCGCGCCACGCAGCTCGTCCACCGTGCTCTCGGCGATCATCCGGCCGCCGGAGATGACCCCGACCCGGTCGCAGATCTGCTGCGCCTCGCCGAGTAGGTGACTCGACAGCAGCACGCCGCGCCGGCCACTACCCAGCCGGCGGATCAGCGCCCGCATGTCGGCCATCCCGGCGGGGTCCAGGCCGTTGGTCGGCTCGTCGAGGATGAGCAGCTCGGGGTCCTTGAGCAGGGCTGCGGCGACGCCGAGCCGCTGCTTCATGCCCAGCGAGTAGGTAGCGAACTTGTCGCCGCTGCGCGCGGTGAGGTCCATGGTGTCCAGCGCGCTGTCCACCTGCGGTTCGGCCACCTGGCAGTAGCGGGCCAGCACCCGCAGGTTGTCCCGCCCGGACAGGTACGGGTAGAACGCGGGCGTCTCGACCATCGAGCCGATCCGGGTCAGCCCGCGCGGGTCGCCCGGTGGGTAGCCCAAGACGGTGGCGGTCCCCCGGCTCGGGCTGATCAGCCCGAGCAGCATCCGCAGTGTGGTGGTCTTGCCGGCACCGTTGGGGCCCAGAAAGCCGTACACCTCGCCCCGGCGCACTGTCAGGCTCACCCGGTCCACCGCGACGATGCCCCCCTGATATCGCTTGGTCAGCTCCCGGGTGTGCACGAGCGCGTCAGCGGTCATGCGGCTGTCCCCGGGATCCCGCTCTGTGCCGGGCGGGCGGAGCCAGGCTGCGTGTTTGGCCGCGCTCATCGGTGGGCCTCCCACCCGGGTGCGGTGCACTACCGGGATCGGTGGATGGCGCCGGTCTTCGGTGACCGTGCCCGAGATACGGACATATCGTACCTGGGGGACGGACGCACCAGACGCACCGGACGCAGGCGGCGCGTGGCAGGGTGGTGCTCATGCCAGCCAGCCCGCCCGCTGCTCCCGATGCCCACCGACTGGCAACGCGGGCTGGCTATCGCGGCTCATCCCGATGACCTCGAGTACGGCGCGGCCGGCGCGATAGCGGCATGGACATCGGAGGGGCGGGAGATCGCCTACCTGCTTGTCACGCGTGGCGAGGCGGGCATCGACGGGATGCCACCTGAGCAGGCCGGGCCGCTGCGGGAAGCCGAGCAGCGTGCCGGCGCCGCCGAGGTGGGGGTGCACACCGTCGAGTTCCTCGACCACCGCGACGGGATGATCGAGTACGGCGTGCCGCTGCGCCGTGACCTCGCGCGGGTGATCCGCCGGCACCGCCCGGAGCTGATCGTCACGCTGAACCACCACGACAGCTGGGGCCCTGGTAGCTGGAACACCCCGGACCACCGTGCGGTGGGACGGGCCGCGCTCGATGCGGCCGCCGACGCGGGCAACCGGTAGATCTTCCCTGATCTGGAGGGTCCCGAGCCGTGGGGCGGGGTCCGGTGGGTGGCCGTGGCGAGCTCCCCGCACGACACGCACGCAGTAGACGTCTCAGCGCATCTGGACCGCGCGGTCGCCTCGCTGGCCGCGCACCGCGCCTACCTCGCAGCGCTCAGCGACGACCCGCCCGAGCAGCAGGCCAGGACATTCCTCGAGCAGCTGGCCGCGCACGCAGCCGACCACTTCAACGCCCGCCCCGCCGTGACCTTCGAGCTGATCTCCCCCTGACGCCGTACTGACGTGTACGCCCTGGGTGGTAGGGGCGACGGGGTGTAGGGCTTCGTGTGTGGTGGGTTGACGGCCGCTCAGGGGCGGACGCGTGGAAGGCCGCCGTGGCGAACCATTGACGTCATGGCCCGATCCACTACCACGACCTCCACGAAAGGACACCGTCGTGTCCACCCTTGACCGCACGACCCGCCCTGGCTCGCTCCGCGTTTCCGACGCTGAACGTGAACAGGCTGCCGCCCACGTTCGTGATGCCGCCGCGGTCGGGATGCTCACCCTCGCCGAGGCCGACGAACGCCTAGCCGCCGCTTACGCGGCCCGGATCCGTGCCGACCTCGCCGAGCTCACTAACGACCTGCCCAGCGCGCAGACCCGAGAACCGGCTGCGCCGGACCTGTCTATGCCGCTAACTCCCCGGGTTCGGCAGCGGCTCGCCGCGCACGTGGTGGTGGCGGTGGCGTTTGCTGCCGTGCTGATCCTGCGGTGGGCGCTGGGTCCAGTGCCGTGGTTCTGGCCGGCCGGACCGATGTTCTGGCTCGCGCTCAGCGTGGTGGTGCACTACCGCTGGGTCCGTCACCGCCGAGTGCCGAGCACGTCCAACCACCAGTCCGACGTCGCCGAGTGACCGCCGGTCTCGTCGCAGTCATGGCCCGCGACTGCCCCGCCGAGCCGTAATCTGCGCCGATGAATGACACCGTGCGCTACCAGCTCGACGGTCACGTCGCGACGATCACCTACCACCGCCCGGAGCGGCTCAATGCGATCGACGGCGCCATGCGGCGCGGGCTGAACGAGGCGTTCAGCCGGTTCCGCGACGACGAGGACGCCTGGGTGGCCATCATCACCGGCGCCGGCCGGGCCTTCTGCACCGGTGCGGACCTGCGCGGCGAGGGGGATCCGACCGGCGAGTTCGGCGGCACCTTCTGGGAGCGCCCGACGGTGAACTCGTTCGAGAGCGGTTGGGAGATCTTCAAGCCGGTCATCGCGGCGGTCAACGGGTACTGCCTCGGGTACGGGTTGACGCTGGTCACCTGGTGCGACTTCGTGATCGCCAGCGAGCGGGCGGAGTTCGGCTTCCCCGAGGTCCGGATCGGGGTGCCGACGATCGTCGGCGCGATCCGGCTTCCCCGGAAGATCAACAGGCAGTACGCGATGGAGCTGCTGCTCACCGGGGCGCGAATCGATGCCGCGCGGGCACATGAGATCGGTCTGGCCGGCTGGGTGGTGGCGCCCGAGGAACTGATGGACGCCGCGCGATCGCTGGCCGGCCGGCTGGTGCGGGGCGCCCCGCTGGCCGCGCGGGCGACCAAGGAGGTCGCGGTGCGCACCGCCGACCTGCCGATGACCGACGCCATCCGGTTCGGCGAGACCATGCGCCGGGTGGTCGGCGCGACTCAGGACGCCGCCGAAGGCAGGGCCGCCGCACTGCAGCGGCGGGACCCGGTATGGCGAGGCCGGTAGGGCCGGGGCCTGTCGAGCGCGGGTGGACGTGGTCGTGGATGGCTGCGACCGCCTGCTGGTGGCTACGATGACCGCGTGAACCCGGCGTTCGACGTCTCCCCTGATGATCCGCAGGAAGTCGCCAAGGCCATCGCCCGCGCCGCTGAAGGCGCGGTGGTGCACCTTGTCCGCGATGGCCGCGCCGTCGCGGACATCGTTCCCGCGACAGCGCAGCCGACCCGGACGCTGCGCGACCCGCGACACATCCAGATCAGCCAGATGATGGCCGACCGCTTCGGCGCGCCCACCTTGGCCGACTACCGCCGGGCCTACGACAGCAGCGGCACACCGTGGCCAGGAGACGACTACATCCGGCGTAACCACCCAGTCGCGGACGCCTCCTGAGCAATATCGTGGACGAGCCCTTCGCCGCATCCGCCGCCGGCAAGGTCCTTGATGCAAGCGCGGTCGCCGCTTGGGCCTCCGGCCATGTCGGGATGCAGACCTGGTTCGGTATCGCCTGGGAGTTGCAGCTCAGCTTCTACCTGCCTGCGTTCGCCCGGAGCGAGGCAATGCTGCTGCATCCGGCGACCGAACCGCTGATCGAAACTCTGGCCCGGGCGCCCTATGTTGTGCTCGCAGACCTGGGACCCGCCGAGGCCGCGGCCGTCGACACCTGCCAGCAGACGGTGGGCGTCTTCGATCCCCTCGCCAGCTGGGTCGTGCACGCATGTCGCCAGCGCGGATGGCCCGCCGTCTCAGCGGACCCCGGACGCCTTCGGCGCATCGACGCAGACTTACCGATAGATGTGCTGTAGACGGTTCTGACGGTGCAGTGCGCCAGCCGTGGGAAGGCATTGTGGCTGCCCTGTTCCGCAGCTTCGCGGCCGATACAGTGCACCGGCATGACGAACAGCGGCTATAAGGAGTATCGGCGCAAGCACGGATTCGAGTGACTGCGGGGCGTGACATCGTCAGCGAGCTGGCATCGCTGCGCGAATGGCTGGGACGTGAAGCCGAGTTCCGCGGGCGAGCCCAGATCGAACACCAGCCGATCGAATCCGGGAACATGGGAGGGATTACCGACACCCTGACTGTGGTGTTTGGCGCCGGTGGGGCAGTGACAGTGCTCGCTAACTCTGTGTCGGTGTGGCTGAAGCAACGCCGCTCGGATGTGAGCATTGAGGTGATCTCATCGAACGGGAAGAGGGTTACCGTGACGGCCCAGCGTGTGTCGGACCCCGAGGTGTTGATCGAGAAGGCTCTCCGAACTGAAGACGACGCGGAGTAACGCCGTGGCGGACGAGGCCCGGTTGCCCGATGCTCAACGGTCGCGTGCACTGCTGATCGGCGTCGGCGAGTTCACTGACGACCAGCTTCCGGGCCTGCCGTCGGTGCGCCACAACCCTCACTGGGCTCTCCGATGTGCTGACCAGCCCATGGGGAGCCAGGCTGCCCGACACCCACTGCACGATGCTGACCGACCCGGCCGACTTGGGGATGGTGGGCGGTCACCTGACGCAGGTCGCGGACCAGGCGCAGGATTTGCTGCTGATCTACTACGCCGGGCATGGCCTGATCGTGCAAAATGAGCTGTATCTCGCGCTGTCGACGACTAGCCGGGACCTCGTTGACTGGACCGCGGCGCCGTTCAGCCTCCTTCAACGGGTCATCGCCAACTCAGCGGCCAGCAACCGGGTGCTGATCCTTGACTGCTGCTTCTCCGGCCGAGCGATCGAGGCGATGGCTGACCCCGGCTCGGTGGTCGCCGGCCAGATCGAAATCAGCGGCACCTACACGCTCACTGCTACATCGGCGAACACCCCGGCGCGCGCCCCCCGTGGTGCCCAGCACACGACGTTCACCGGGGCGTTTGCTCACACTGCTTCATGACGGAATACCCCAAGGTCCCGAGTTGCTCACCCTCGACGTCATTTACCGGCAGCTACCGCGGGACCTCAGAGCAAACGGGAGTCCACTGCCGGAGCAGCGCGGCACACACACCGTCAACCTTCTGCCCTCGCCCGCAACCGGGCCACAAACGGAGAGCTCGTGAGCGACCCCGAGCACGTCAACCTGGACGGTGCTGCTCGCCGGCTCGGCCTGCGCCTCGGACGGCTGCGCCGCATCCTGCGCACCCGGGGGGATTTCCCGGAACCCGCCGGCACCGACGGTAGCGAGCCCTACTGGCACGACGAAGCCGTGCTGCGTTGGGCCGCAGCGTCCGGCCCGGAACTCGCTGCCCGAGTACAGCTGCGGTTCTGGCCCGATGCCATCGCTCCGGCCGACTACCTCGGCGCCGAAACCCACGAGAAGTTCGTGATCCAAAGGTGGCAGATCCAGAGCGGGTCGATCGCCGTGGTGTGGTCACTTCCCGAAGCCGGGCCGCTGGATCTGATAACGATCGCTCCCCAGATCAGGGCCGCTTGGACCGTGGTGGTAGAGATGGATGGCGACTTCGGCATCGACGGCCCCGGCGTCACGGCCATCAACACCGCCAGCCCCGACGACGGCCACATCGTGCCCTGGCGTGACATGGTCCGAGTAGTCAACTATCTTGCTATGCATCCTCCGGGCACTATGATCTTACCATGCTGCGGCACGTTTCCGCAGCTCAGAGCTATAATTACGCTCTGTGGTCGCGTGGTTCTTTGGACGGCTAGCATAGGAGACGCACGCCCGTCAAGCGCCCGGAAGGAACCCCCTTGCCCGACATCCCCACCGGCCAGCTCCTCCGCCTCTACCGCATCGCCCGCAAGAAGACCACGGTCAGCGTCGCCACGCATGCCGGTATCACCGTGCGCTACCTGGAGATGATCGAGGCCGGAACTAAGACGCCCTCGCTCTCCGTGCTGCGCAAGCTGGCCAAGGTGCTGGGCGTGCGGACCTCCGCCCTGATCGGTGAGGCTCCCAGTGAGAGCCGTGAAGAGCCGCTCGACGCCCGGCTGGCTGAGATTGAGCGGGCACTCATCACCTACCGCTCCATTGGCTTAACCGAACCGGGGACACCGCCTGACCTTCCTGCATTAATCAAGCGCGTTAACGCGGCCTGGCAGTCCTGGTTCACCTCATCTACCAGGTACAGCGACGTTCTACAGGTGTTGCCCAGCCTTATTGTTGATGCTGAACGTGTCATACAGGCCACCGAACGATCGCCCGAAGCCTTCCGTCAAGCATCCGAAGTCTACCAACTAGCCCGATCAGTGGTGATCACGATTGGGCAGGTGGATCTCGGCGGTGTGGTATCTGACCGGGCCATGCGTTATGCGGAAGAAACTGATGATCCGCTGCTCATCGCAGCTGCCACCTGGAACCTTGCTCATGGCCTGCTAGCCGACGACAAGCCCGCTGGCGCGTTGGACCTTGCCATGAAGGGCAGCGAGGCTCTGGAGACATCGCTGCCCAACGGAACGCCGGAGCACTTTTCACTCTACGGCGGGCTGCTACTGGTGGCGGCGATTGCCGCCGGACGTACCGGTGACCCATGGCGCGGCCGTGAGCTGCTACGGGGGCCAGTCCGCAAAGCGGCACAGCGGGTCGGGAGTGGCAAAGATTTTCATCATATGATCTTTGGTCCTGAGAATCTCGGCATTCATATCGTGAACCTTGAGTACGAAGCGGGTGAAATCTCGGCAGCGCTGCGGTTTGCCAATGAGGTCGATATTACGACGATCCCCTGCCTGGGACGCCAGGTTGCGCACCTTGCACAAGTGGCCCGCGTCTATGAGTGCAAGAACAACGATACTGCGGTATTCGTCCATCTCAAGATGGCCGAGCGGCTGTGTGCC
Source organism: Pseudonocardiaceae bacterium (assembly GCA_050700495.1). Taxonomy (GTDB): domain Bacteria; phylum Actinomycetota; class Actinomycetes; order Mycobacteriales; family Pseudonocardiaceae. The sequence goes on along the minus strand of JBOHHF010000368.1, from coordinate 3,285 downwards.
GAAGATTTTCTTTACAAGAGGACGATGCGCAACATGGTCACCACTCTCGTCAAACGCGCTAAGCCCTCCTACGCTTCTGAGGTGCGGGAGTTCGCCGGGCGCATCGGGCTCCTGAACTGACAGCTCGAAGCCCGAACGAACTGACAGTTCGGACAAAGCTTAAGCTCGGCTCTACTCCTCGCGTGATCGCTACCGTCATCCTTCGCCCCTCATAGGCAGGGGTGATGGCCGTGCCAGTGATGCCCCCGGCAGTCTAACTCCCGTCACTGGCATGGCCATCCCAATGACGGAGGAACCAGGGATGCCAGCCAAACACACCCTCAAAGCCCGACGAGCTGAGCACGTTTCACGCCGCCGCGCTGCCGAAGTCGTTGACGCTCACACCCTTAATGTGCACCTACTGACAAATGATGCTCTTGCCGCTGGCCGTCACCCTAAAGGCCGCTATATTGCTCTCTGCGGCCAAGACGTGTTGCCCGCAAGCCTTGTTGAGCCTGGCCATAGCCGCTGCCCGTCCTGTGTTTCTGTCCCTGCTCAGAGGTCGAGGATGTCATGACCTTCTGGTACTTGCGATCGACGGGCGACCAGGACACGCATAAGGGCCATTTGCGCCGTGGCCGGGTGCTTGCTGTTTGCGGCGTGGAGTTCTCACCAGTGCGGGCGCTCACGACCCGTGGCCCGGCGCTGCCGGGGGAGCCGCCTGATCCTGAGCAGATTTGCCCCAAGTGCTACGGCGCCAGTGCCCGGTGAACTGTTCCCGCTTCTCAGTCTCCCAGAGTGAACAGGCTAGAAGGCAGTGACTGATGAGGACCGTCAGCTCTTGCTTGAGCTGCGGCGCATGACGAATGCGTGCGGCGCGTTCTGCGTGGGGGTCATAGAAAATGATCTTTCGCGGGATGACCAGCTGGCTTTAGGCGAGTGGCTGAGGGAGATGGCGGGGCGTATCCGTGAGCGGGGGATGAGGACGGCGGTGGTTATTGAGGGGGAGGCGGTCAGTCATGGCAGCCGGACAGGCGAAGCCGTATGACGCAAGGAGGGGCTGCACCGAAAGTCGCACCGGTCGGCTGGGTATTTCTTGGCCGTCACCGGCAAGACGGCTTCACCATACGGTGGCGGCGAGGGGAGCCAGTGGCTTACGTGCTCAGCGGTAAGAAGCTGGGCGAGCATGGAATGGTCGATGTTCTGGATACCATACCGGTTTTACCGGCTGGGTGGACTGATTTGGCGGAGATACGGAAGTTGGGGGTGCGGTGGGCGAGAGAGGGGTAAGGCTAACACCGAGGTATCTTATCCGGCGGCGTGTCGCCCGGAACCTTGGGAAGATCAGTGTAGAGGTCAGATACCCACAACCCGTTGCTGAGCTTGTTCCACACTGACCACGGCTCTGCATAGCGGTTCGGGTCACCTGTTGGGTCATGGACCGATTGCCCATTTCGGTCCTGGCACACCACTGCGATCACCTGGTTCTCGGCAAAGTTTAACGGATTTCCTCTAGGATAGGTGTTTCCTGGTCCGAGAAAGGTATTCAGGCCCTTGCCCTCCGTGTATCTGACTGTGGCCTGACGGACGAACGGCGCGGGAGCCGCCACTGTTGGCTGCGATATTTGCACGCCTTCCTGTCCCGAAATCTCGACTGCTGCCTGTAACCACGCCAATGCTGTTGCGACGACACCAATCGTGGCTGCGCCCACGATAGCGCCGATTGTCCTTCGCGATAAGCGACGCCGTGCCTCAACTGGCATCTCGATGCTTTGCAAGCTTTTATTAAGGTCTTGCCCCCTATCGGCCTCAGAATCTTCCCCGAATTGAGCGGCGAGCTCACGCATTGCAATCTTATCTTCCAGAACATCGTGCACAGCATTCGACAAATACTTAGCGATCTTCGGACGCCGGTCACGAACAGCGCGCTGGCTTTTAAGCCGCTCACTAAATTGTGCACCAGCAAGGGCCGCTCGCACGCCAAGACTTGTCAGGTCAACGGTCGAAAGTTTAGCATGTGTCTTGGAGCCAAACTCGTTGACTTCGGCGAGAATGGCCCGAATTTCTTCATGGCTATGTGTGGTCCACCCAAGCAGCTCGTTCGCGGCCTGGACATGCTCGACGGTCGTATTTGTCCCCGCTGCATACTGCTGGATAGCCTTTCGCAGGACCGCCTCTACTGCGCGGACGGGAATTGCGCGAGTTGCTTCTTCTCGCCCGAGAGCTTTGGACAATTCGGAAATGAGCTGCGGGCACGCCCCGAGAGCTTCACGGGTTGCTCCGGTCTCAAAAAGCGTTTCAAACTCGCCGGCAATCCCTTCATTCCCCCACGGGCCATCCATCCCAGCCAGTCCTTTCTCGTATTGTGCGGGACATTTTATCACCGCCGCGATCGCTGGCATTACTTGCCATGGTATGCATTATATGTAATTAATATAGCGAGGGAGCTGGCCGACACTCATTGGAGGCCAGGCAATGTTTCTAGCGCCAACAGGTGTTGGCTCGTTCCGAGATTTTGTTCGCCGCTATTCGCCGAACTTGTCACGGCACTTTAGTTCGAGTCCGCATCCACCGCCTTTCAGTTCGCTGTCCCACTACATTGCTGCGTGGCTCCAGTCGGGCGAGGCCCCGAAGGAGTGCGTCGGCAGCTTTTCGATTTACTTGCAGACTGTCATCCTCATCATCATCGAGTGGCAGCGAGATCCGCATCTGCTCGACTTCCGGGGCGATGATGGCTCAGTGTTCGCGCGTCAAGTGGAAGTGGTGGATGACTCGCCTCGGGACGATCATAATTACGATTGGATCGACCGCGAATACTTCGCTTACTTCAATTATCCCGTAGACCCGGCCCACATGAAAAAAATGTGGGGGATATAGCTGTCACTCAGACCGGCTAAGACGACAGCCCAACGCCAGCTCCCTCCTCTAGCCCGCTCTTCGGAGCGGGCTGTTTCATGTCGTGGAGAACGCCGCCCGACAGAGACGGTGTGCGTCCGTTTGCGTGGCATGTGCGGCTCGCAGCCGCCGGTTCCGCGCTCGTTCCGCGCCGCATCCGGCCTGCTTCCGCTTCCAAGCCTGGCGCAGGTGGCAGCCGTGTACTGGGCTCGGAGGCGTGGCTACTCGCGCGAAGACGCACCACTGCCACCCGAAGAGAAAGCGAGGCAACGCACCGATGACCGGAGATCTCGACCGTCACATGACAAACCACCATCTGCCATCGTTTACCGCTTCAGGGCGAGCGTTTTCCCAGCAGCAACGGACGTTGGTCAGGCAGACGGCTTACACCGCTGACTACATGACAGCGGC
>JBOHHF010000367.1:0-1864 GCA_050700495.1 Pseudonocardiaceae bacterium | reverse complement strand
GTATGGGGCGGCGCGGCGGCTGAATGAGGACACCCTGGCCCGGCGGCGTCGGGTGCTGGGTGAGGACCACCCCGACACCCTGACCTCGGCCAACAACCTCGCCGCCGACCTGCGGGGGTTGGGGGAGTATGGGGCGGCGCGGCGGCTGGATGAGGACACCCTGGCCCGGAAGCGTCGGGTGCTGGGTGAGGAGCACCCCGACACCCTGACCTCGGCCAACAACCTCGCTGGCGACCTACAGGAGTTGGGGCAGCACGAGGCGGCGCGGCGGCTGAATGAGGACACCCTGGCCCGGCGGCGTCGGGTGCTGGGTGAGGAGCATCCCGACACCCTGATCTCGGCCAGCCACCTCGCCGCCGACCTGCGGGCACTGGGGCAGCACGAGGCGGCCCGCCGGCTCGATGAAGACACCGAGACCTGCCGTCGCCGGACCGCTGGGGATTGATCGATCCCGGCACCGCTGACGGCTGGCGGTCGGCGCACGGCCTCCTGACGAGGCCAAAGCCCCGTAGACTGAGGAAGTGAGCCCGATCCCCGTCCGGACGGTCGGCGGGCCGGGCTTTGCGCTGTTCACAGCTGGTCGCAGCCGATGACGGTAAGGGCAATGTGGCGGCCCCATTGCCGCCGGCCGAGCCGTGCCAGGTCCGTGGGATCGGCCGGAGCAGTCGCGGTGCAGCTACCCACCGCCGCCGATGAGCTGCGACGCCACCACCGAGTCCATCAGGTTCGACCAGACTTGTCCCCCCGGGCTCAGGGTGCGGTGCGGCACGGCGAGTTCTGGGAACCCAGGGCTGCGATCGCAGCGGCTCATCCAGAGGCGCTTTCCCTACCAGGCAGCCGGCGGCCGATCTATTTTGTCCGGCATAATAGGGATGTGCAGGACATCAAGTTCGCGCAGTCGGCGCGCAAGCACCGGATCGGCCGCGCCCACGTCCGGTACGTGATCGAGACCGCTCCCTGCACCCGCTACCCGGCCACCGATGACTTCGACGCCCGCATCGAATGAGTCTGACCCGACGACCGTGACGTCGAGCTGGAGGTCATCCCGTCGAGCTGCCCGACCTGTGGCCGGTGATCCATACGCGCTACGGTGGATAGGTGACTGTCCCTACGAGTAAGGAACTACTCGATCGCTTCGCGGCGGTTCTCGTTGACCTGGGTGCGCGTCATGGTCTGGCGAACCTGCGCCATGGCGGTGCCGGCACCGTGGTCGCCGACGTGAAGGCAGGTCGGACGTACCTCGATCTGGCGCGGTTCGAACTTGAGGCTGAGTCACTCTTGGGAACCAGCCTCACCGTGGTGAGTTCCGACGCGCCGCGCGCCGACCGTATTGTCGCTGGGCCGCTGCGGTCGGTGGACGCGGCTTGAGCCGAGCGTCAGGAGAGCCGGACCTAGCTCAAGCCCTCGAAGTACCTCAGGTCATCATCCGGATCCGCGACGGCGGCCGTATTGCGTTTGATTCTTCGGAGGATCGCCGGTTGGCGGCTGCGTTCTGCTGGGCGAACGTCGGCAGTGCGCTTAAACAGTTCTGTCGGGTGCGGGTATAGCGCAGGAACCTCACCTTTTCCCGGTCCGATCCGCATGCGAGACAAGATGCTGTATCAGCCAGTAAGTGATCTGTCTACCCAGATTCTCTGGGACACCTGCGTCAAGGATACGGATGCACTGATGACTCTGCTGCGCGACTTGATGCAGGCACTGGAGGGGCTCGCGTGAGTCGCCGGCTGCGCTGCGCCGGATGCGGTCGCCGATGGTCGGGCGTCTTGAGGGCTGATCGCCGGTCACCCATCCGTGACGGTGGGTGGCATGCTTGCGCACCGTGGGGCAGCCACGGCGGGTCTTCGTGAGCCATACCTCCGAGCTG
>JBOHHF010000366.1:0-1111 GCA_050700495.1 Pseudonocardiaceae bacterium | reverse complement strand
GTTCTGCGCGATGGCGCCGCGGGTGCTGCGCGCCTTGAGCCCGCCCTCGACGGCGCGCGGGCGAGAGGGTGGTGGATACCAGCTGCTACTCACCGACGGCTCCCTCGGACAGGGCGAAGACCTCGCGCAGGTTGTCCGTGGACAGCTCGGTCAGCCACCCCTCGCCGTCGCTGATCACCAGATCGGCCAGGGCCTTCTTCTTCTCGATCATTTCGTCGATCTTCTCCTCCAGCGTGCCGGTGCAGATGAACTTGCGGACCTGCACGTTGCGCCGCTGACCGATCCGGAAGGCGCGGTCGGTGGCCTGGTTCTCCACCGCCGGGTTCCACCACCGGTCCAGGTGCACCACGTGATTCGCGGCGGTGAGGTTGAGACCGGTGCCACCGGCTTTCAGCGACAACAGGAAGATCGCCGGACCGCCGCCGGCCTGGAATCGCACGACCATCTCGTCACGCCGACTCCTCGGGGTGCCGCCGTGCAGGTAGAGCACCTCCTGACCGAAACGGGCCGACAGATGGGGGAGCAGCAGCTCGGCGAATGCGGTGAACTGGGTGAAGCACAGCACCTTGTCACCCTCGGCCAGGATCTCCTCGAGAATCTCCTCCAGCCGGATTACCTTCCCGGAACGGCGGCCCACCGAGGAACGGTCGTGCAGCAGCTGCGCGGGGTGGTTGCACACCTGCTTGAGCTTGGCCATCGCGGCCAGCACGTTGCCGCGGCGCTTGATGCCGTCGGAGCCCTCGATCTTGTCCATCATGTCGTCGACCACGGTCCGGTAGAGCGAGGCCTGCTCGGGGGTGAGCCGGTAGTCCTGCCGGATCTCGATCTTCTCCGGGAGGTCGTCGATCACGGTGGGGTCGGTCTTGACCCGGCGCAGGAGGTAGGGCCGGGTGACCCGGCGCAGCAGGTCCGCGGCTTCGGGGTCCCGGTGGCGTTCTACGGGGACCGCGAAGCGGGTGCGGAACGTCTCGGGCGTGCCGAGGATGCCGGGGTTGAGCACGTCCATCACCGACCACAGCTCGGCGAGCCGGTTCTCCACCGGGGTGCCGGTGAGCGCGATCCGGTGCTGGGCGGGAAGGCGCCGCACGGCCTTCGCGGCGCTGGACAGGTT
>JBOHHF010000365.1:0-13480 GCA_050700495.1 Pseudonocardiaceae bacterium | reverse complement strand
AACCCGTCGGTGATGAACACGTTGGTCAGGTTCGGCGGCCGGTACAGCAGGCCCTTGGCCCAGACGCCGGGCAGCACGAACGCACCCTCCATCACCTTGCGGTCGATGCCGACCCAGATCTGCTCCCGCGCCGCGGTGTCAGTGGTCACCAGTGCCTGGTCGAGCAGCTGGTCGATCGCCGGGTCCTTGATCCCCAGGTTGGAGTTGCCTCCGGTAGCCCGGATGACCCGGCTGTCGACCATCTGGGAGAGGAACCCGTAGCCGTCGGGCCAATCCGCGGCCCAGCCGTAGACCATCAGGCCGAGCCCGTTGGACTTCGCGAAGTCCGGCTTGCCGGCGTACAGGCGCAGGTAGTCGACCAGCGGGTACGGCTTGATCTCCAGGTTGATCCCGGCCCGCGACAGCGACTGCTGCAGCGCTTCGGCGGTGGCCTTCTCCTTGGGCCGCTCGGCGCGGTAGGAGATGCCGGTGGTGAAACCGCCGGGCCGGCCGCACTGGGCAAGCTCATCTCTGGCCTTGGCGATGTCACCGGCATTGTTCGGCGACGGGTAGAGGTCGAACCGCTGCGCGCCCGGGATCACCGGCGGCAGGATGTTCGTGGCGATCTCGCCGCCTGTCGCTCCGCCGTAGGCGCGCTGGTTGCCGGTCCGGTCGGCGGCGTACAGTACCGCCTTGCGGCAGTGGATGTTGTCCAGCGGCGCGACGTCGGAGTTCAGCGCCGTATACCACAGCCGGGCGACGAGCGCGGAGTCGGTGTTCCCTCGCAGGCCCTGGTCGGCGAGGATCCGGCCCTGCGCCGACGGCCCGACACCGGAGCCTTCGATCGAGACGTCGAGGTCAGCGGAGATGAGCCGGTTGTCGGTGTCGTCGGCGTTGACGTTCAGGTCGACGGTGATCCGGTCGGGCAGCGCCCGGCGGTTCTGGTCGGTGGCCGCGTCCCAGTGGGGGTTGCGGACCATCGTGAAACGCTTGCCCAGCTCGTTGGTCTCGAACATGTACGGGCCGGTCGAGACGACGTGCTCCTTGTACTTCGACCCGGTGTCCAACGCTCGCGGCACCGGCATGGTGGCCGGCGTCTGCGCGAGGTAGTCGAAACCGCTGAACGCCTTGCGCAGCCGGAACACGATCGTCCGGTCGTCCGGGGTCTCGATCGCCTTGAGGCCGAGCTTGTCCGGATCGGCATCAGAGTACGGGCTGGTGTAGCCCTGCAGGTCCAGGACGTCGTTGAAGTACGTCGGCCCGTTGGGGAAGGTCGTCTTGTCCAGTGACCGTTCGACGGCGTACTTGACGTGCTTGCTGGTGACCGGTGTGCCGTCCTCGAACTTCACACCCTGGCGCAGGGTGTAGGTCCAGGTCTTGGCGTCGTCGCTGGAGCGGCCCAGCGACTCGGCGAGGTCGGGCACGAGCGTTGCGCCCTGCTGGCCCGGTGCTGACTTGAACACCAACAGCGCCCGTCCGTAGTTGCGGATGAAGTTCCAGGAGTAGGCGTAGTACGTGTCGGCCGGGTCGAGGGAGTCCCAGTCGCCGGAGTTCGAGAACCGCAGGGTGCCGCCCGTCGCGTTCGAGGGATTATGGACTCCACCGACCGCGCCGCCAGCGGTGCCGCTGCCGGACGCCGGCGCGCCGCACGCGGCCAGTACCAGCGCAGCAGCCAGCACCGGCGCGGTGGTCGCGCGCAGCGCAGCTCGGCGACTCGTTCTCATCTCGTGTCACCCTTCGTCATCTGCCGTCTTCCAGCGCCGGTCTTCCGGATGGAGCTTCACCTCGACCGTGGATCCAGCGCGTCGCGTATACCGTCGCCGAACAGGTTGAACGCCAGCACCGTGATGAAGATCGCCAGCCCGGGGAAGAGCATGAAGTTCGGTGCGATCTGGAACCAGTGCGTGGCCTCGGACAGCATTCCACCCCAGGTCGGGGTCGGCGGTCGCACGCCGACGCCGAGGAAGGACAGCGCCGCCTCGAACAGGATGTTGGTCGGGATCAGCAGCGTCGAGTAGACCAGGATCGGCGCGGCCAGGTTGGGCAGCATCTCGGTGCACAGGATCCGCGGGTTGCCAGCGCCGAGGCTGCGCGCGGCGTCGATGAACTCGCGCTCGCGTAGCGACAGCGCCTGCCCGCGGATGATCCGGCCGAGGTAGGGCCAGTTGAAGAACCCGATGATGAACACCATCAGAGCGATCCGCAGGGTGTCGCCCTCCAGGCCGAACGCCCGGTCGGGCACCACACCGGCCAGCGCGATCGCGAACAGCAGCAGCGGGAACGCCAGGAAGACGTCCATCGCCCGGCTGATCAGGGTGTCGACCCAACCCCCGAAATACCCGGCGATGACGCCCATCACGGTGCCGAGCACCACCGACAGCAGCGTCGCGAGGAACGCGATGAGCAGCGAGATCCGCGAGCCGTAGACGACGCGGCTGAACACGTCGCGACCGTTGACCGGCTCGGCGCCGAAGAGGAAGTCCGGGCTGATTCCGCCGAAGTTGCCGGCGGCCACCTGCAGGTCGGGATCGACCTTCTCGTAGTGGAACTCCAACGGCGGATGCCCGAGCACCGCGACGATCACCGGCGCGAAGATCGCGACCAAGATGAGGACCGCGACGACACCGCCACCGGCCAGGGCGACCTTGTCACGCTTGAGGCGCAGCCAGGCGAGCTGGCCAAGGGACCGGCCCTGGATCGCCGTGCCCATTGCCTCGGTGCCCATTGCCTCGGGGGCAGTCTCGGCCTGCGCGTGTGCTGGCAGGCCGGAGCCCCCCAGCGGCGCGGTCATGGCCGAACCGCCGCGCAGGCCAGCCGAGCCTTACCAGCCCACCCGAACTCAGCGCGCGCCAACACCCGATCAAGCCGAGCTGGCTCGTCGGTCACCACGTACCCCTGTTCCGTGTCCGCGCGAACGTCTCGGACATCGTAGAAGCACGGCGCGCGGGGCCCTCACCAGTACCAGCCTGGCGGCTGGCCACCGCATCGGCTGGCTGATCCAGCGGTAGGCACGAAGGCGCATAGCCGGATGGTGGCGCTGGCCGACCACGCTGGAACGAGCCTGATCAGGTAGATCGTCTCCAGGACCGCCCGATGTCCGTAATCTGTTTCACGTCGCGAGTGATGATGTCGGCGAGGTGGTTCTCGAAGAAGCGTCGCCGCTTCGCCCTGGAACAGCGCCCATAGTTCAATGGTCTCGGAACCGTCCGGGGAGCGTGTCAGGCAGGCAGTGCGGCCCGCGCAGACGGGCGGAACCGGTCAGCAAGAACCGGCCAGGCCCCGGGGTTCGCGATCAACGAGATTCTTGATCGCCAACCCCAGCTCGAGGTTTAGCCGGCTTGAGTCCTGGAATCTGCCGAGAACCACCCTTTGAATCTGCCGGTTATATGTAGGGGACGGATACTCCGTTCGCCATCCCGCCGGATGGTATTAGGCTGGTGTCGTGGCTGAGGTCGACAAGAGCGAGAAGATCACCATCAATGTGGGGCTTGTCGACCTTGGGCAGATCGACCTGCTCGTCGACGAGGGTTTCTTCGCCAACCGCACGGACTTCATCCGCACGGCTATCCGGCGCCAGCTCGAGAGCCGGTCGGATGCCGTGGCTGATACGGTCGCCCGGCGGACCCTGATCCTCGGCGTGCAGCACCTCACCCGACGCGAACTCGAGCAGCTCCGCGACGCCGACCGCACGACCGAGCTGCGCGTCTTGGGGCTTGCGACCATCGCCGACGACGTCGACGCCGAACTTGCGCTTGCGACGATCACCTCGGTCGAAGTACTGGGGGCTTTCCGCGCCTCGCGGGCCGTCAAGGCCGCGCTCGCTCCGCGCACCACCTGAGCCTGCCCTCTGGCGCTCGACGCTCCCGGCTCCCCCGCGACTGGCTCCCCGCGACGCCGACCTCGGGTGACGCGCGAGTTTGTGCCAGCCGGAGAACTGCCACATTGGGTCGTAGCCGGGGCCAGCGGGAGCGCTGAACGCCCTCGACAACGACCCGACGTAGCACCGTCGCAGTACTACGCCGGGACCGGAAGGGTCAATAATAGTAGCGGCGGCCACCGACGGGGCGCCCGACGGCGCCGAGCAGCGCGAGGATCGCCCCAACCACGAGCAAGACGATCCCGAGAATCCACAGAATCTGGATCCCGAACAGGTATCCAAGAACCAGCAGGATGATACCGAGAACGATCATGGCCCCTCCCAGGGATTCGATACTGGACAGATACCCCGTTCGGGACGTCAGCAAACGTGCTGGCCTCGTCGCCGCGGTGCTCGAGGTAGCAACGTGAAGGCGCGCCCTCGGGGTCCCGACCGGGCCGAGGCCCGGCAGAGCTGTCCAGTGCGCCCCCGGGCCAGAGCGACGGCAGCAGGAGCCGCGGTAAGCTGCCCGGTGCCAGTGCGAGTGGCAGCGGACCGACTGCGCCGGGTTCCGTTCCCCCGCGAGCACCTCCGCTGCAGGCGTAGGTACCTTGGGAGGACGACACGCGGCTTCGGTGTCCGTGAGGGAGAGTCCGTACCCGTCCAGCAGCAGCGGCTTCCGGATGTCGTTACCATGCCGCCGCACTGGGTGAAAGCCCTGATCTCAGGTCAGCACTCCTTGAGGGTGCTGTTCAAGAACCTCGTTGTCTCGGTGGGAGATTTGGCTTGAACGCACAAGCGGTCCATAATTACCAGATAATGCTGGATATCCTGACTCTTGTCCAGATAGAGAGCGCTGGTGAGCTGCTCAAGGTATACGATATCCGGTAGGTCGGGTTCAGCGAATCGCAGGATCGCGAATGGGCCACCTACCGCCGCGTGGCTCCCGGCATAGAATGGTATCGCCTGGAGTGTGATGTTGGGTAGCTCGGCCATCTCGATCAGATGCCGGATCTGTTCCCGCATCACCGAACGCCCTTCGAGTCGCCATAGCGCCGCCTCATCGATCACGGCCCACAAGTTGGGTGCCCCGGGTTGAGTGAGAATTTCCTGACGTGTCAGCCGAAGGGTGGTCCGGCGCTCGATGTCGTCGGCGGATCCGGTCGAGTGGCCGAGCTGGATAACAGCGCGGGCGCATTGCTGGGTCTGCAGCAGGCCGGGTACGAGCTGGGGTTCATAGGTGCGAATGACTGTGCAGGCTTGCTCGAGGCCGAGATACAACTCGAACCAGTCCGGTAAGATGTCGCTGTAACGGTGCCACCAGCCAGGTTCGTTGGCCCGACGGGCTAGCCCCAGAAACACATCTCGTTTCTGTTGATCTGTGACGTCGTAGAGGGTGAGTAGATCGGCGACCTCCTGCTCCTTGAAGTTGACCCGCCCGAGCTCCATACGGCTGATCTTGCCGTGAGACACCTGGATGGCGTGCCCGGCTGCTTCGGCGGTGATCCCGCTGCCTTCGCGGAGCTGGCGTAGCTGAGCCCCCAACGCGATACGCAGGACGGTCGGTCCCTGCAGTCGGACCTGCGCATGGCCAACGGTCGCATCCTGACCCCACCGAGCTTGCCTCATCATTCCTCCATGGGTGAAATGCCACGCCGTCGATCACCCCCCATCGACTCGCCATGTTGCCACCTCGGTCGGCGCGTCGTCGGGCGCGACCTACCGATAACGGGAATCATCCCATTATTTGATCGAACGTACCATCCTTCACGCTCTGGACGAACGCGGCCATTTCGGGCCGGGCGTGGACCAGGGCAGGACCACTCGGATGCCGGGAGTTGCGTATGGCGACTCCGGCTGGCAACTCCGCCAACTCCACACAGTTCCCGCTGGGATTGCTATGACGACTTTTTCTCCAGGTGACCCCCTGTAGCCGCGTGGTGGGCATACCGTTGGTAATCTGCGGCACTGTTATCTCCCATCGGTTCCGGGTAGGCCAGCATGCCGACAGAAGGCGCACAGAGCAATACCTCAGGTCTTGTGGAGGCAAGCGCAGGACGGGTTGGCCCTGGTGTGCTGGCGAGCCGGTGATGTGTTTGTGATCAGCCGGTGCCGCAGAGTGGCGATCATGGTGTTGTCCTCGTAGGTATCAAAGCCGGCTCGCGGGCATGGCTGGTCCACGGAATGTGCCGTAGGCCCAGGAATGCACCGATATGGACACCGCTGGTGTGTGCAGCGATAGCTGACGGACCTACTGGGTGGGCCGCTCGTGGTGGGCGAAGGAGGAGTTAGGGCGCGATTTCTGGGTGGATTCCCGCTGCCGGGACAGCCGCGCCAGCACCCCACGCAGGTCGGCCAGCAGGACCAGTGCCAAGTGGTGGGCCATCCCGTTGCACGCAACCCGGCCGAGACGTCGAACACCGTGTGGTCGGTCACGTCCTCGCCCAGCGCGGCGGCGGATACCGGCAGCTCACTGCCAGCAGTGGGGCCGGTGACTGAGCCGATGGACCGAACGGGGGTGTCGTGTGTGACCGCCCGGACAGCGGGGTACGTAACAAAGGGGGCAAAGGGGTGTGCAAGCTTACGGAGGCCCAGGATGAACACGCGGCACGAACACTTCGGGGAGCCCGAACAATCAGAGGGTCTGGGCAAGCGGGTACGTCGCTTCGTTGACAGCGAGTTGAGCCGCTTCCTCGACAAGGACAAGCGGGAGGCCGCCGGCGGGGAACGGAGCGGGCATCCGGATGACCCGGGTTCGACATCACCCGGCGGTGCTGACCACGAGCCTGCCGGTACAGCGCACGAGCCAGCCCACGAGCCTGCCGGTACAGCGCACGAGCCTGGCCCGACTCACGCGTCTGACGTGACCAACCACCCTGAGCCCGTCGCCCCTGACACCGGCGGCCATCCCTCGACTGCGGTAACCCATGACGTCGGCAGTGCGGAGCGGGTGGGTCTGCTCAATGATGTGGTGGGCTTGCGGAACGAATGGCAACAAGTGCAGGGCACGTTCGTCGATGATCCGCAGCGTGCAGTGCGCGAGGCCAGCGTGCTGGTCGATCGGACGCTGGAAGAGATCCGTCTGAACGTCGCGAGTGGACACCCCAGCGAGGCGATGTCCACGGAGGATCTGCGGGTGAGCTTTCAGCGCTACCGCGAATTCTTCCAACGCTTGTTGTCGGCGTAATCTCGGCTCGACGAGTACGGGCCGAGACTCGGGCCAACGGAGGCCGGTTGCCCCGCCCGTCCCAGGACGGTGGTTGACGGGTGCGGTCCTCAGTCTTTCCTGCGCCCGACGATGAAGCGTACTTCGCCGCCATCGTCAGCGGGTTCGACGTCAAGCTCCTGCTCGTGGAGATCATAGACCACAGTGACCGCCAGGAAGATCTTGGCACCATTGGCCTCGAGCACGGTATCTTCGTCGGCCGGGCCCGCCGCGATGGACAGCCCCATGCCTTCTGAGCGGGTGGTTTGGCTTTGGGGGGCGATCCGCAGGCCCGACCCCTCCGGCATCTGGTTCTTGGTCACGAGTGAGTTGATGGCGCGGGCCGCCGCCTCGGTCACTGTCAGCATGCCGTTACCGTAGGGGCTGTTCCCCCCGACGCGTAAGCGGGAGGTCGCCGCCGCGCCACCCGGCGCGGTGACGGCCACTGAGCACCCCGGCCCGCTGTGCGGATACGTCGGGTGCAGTTACCTCCTGCCAGCGGTTAACGCTTCCCGGTTTCCTTCTCAGGGGTCAGCGCTTCGACGGTGTGTTCCCGCACCGGGCGCAGCTCGAACTCCCCGAATTGGCCGCGGCGCACGGCCACAGCACTCATCGGCAGGGGTCGGCTCTGCCGATGACGGGGAGAGAGGGTCATTCCGGCCCGCGGTCGACGGTCGGAGACGGGCGTGCACATGTGGTCCTTCTTCGTTGTGGTCTTGCGGGCGGCCGTCAGCCGGGTCGGGAGCGCACAACGTGTGTGCGCAGCAGGGTGAATCCCCGCATGCTCGGGAGCCCCCCGGCCGTCGACGGATCTACTGGTTTATTTGCAGACGAGAACCAGCACAGTGCTGCCCCCGGCTCCTGTCCGCGGTGAAGGCTACTCCCCACCTTCACCGCCAGCATACCTGCTATCGGATGGCACTCGCCTAGGTGGTGGCGGCTATACCTAGTCGATCGCCGTGGCGCCCGGCCGTTGCGTGGCCATGCGATGATCGAGCACAGCTAGGCTCGCGACCGCATCCGGCCGCCGGCCGGGCGGGACAACCAGCAGCGTGAGGGAGGCTCCGGTGGATCTTGACGACGACCCCCTTCAGGCCGGCCAATGAGCGCTTCGGAAGCCGGTGAGCGGCTTACCGGCGAGATCGCATCCAGGCCGGCTCGCCGCGCGCCGCAGGTAACGAGGATGCTCGCCTGGGCGGGGATAGATGGCCTACGGTTGGAGGGGGCTCGGGCAGTCCTCGGCGAGCGCAGCATCCGGGCCAGCGGTTGCCTGGTCAGCGCTCAGCAAGACAGCGCCGAGGCGTACTCCGCGTCCTATTCGCTGGCCACCGACGAGGTCGGTGTGGTCCAGCGGCTGACCGTTCGCACACTTCGGGCTCAAGGCGAGCAGTACGTCAGTCTGACTCGTTCGGAGGAGGGCATCTGGCTGGTCGACCGGGTCGGCGAGGGTGCGGGCACCGTACGGACCAGCTTCAGCGGCGCCCTGGACATCGATCTGGCGTTCAGTCCACTGTTCAACGCTCTGCCCGTGCGCCGGCTGGGCCTGCACCGTGCTGCCGCCCACCACGACCTGCCGGTGGTGTTCGTCTCGTTGCCGGGCCTTGAGGTGGGCTGTGTCCAGCAGACCTACCGTACCGCGGCGGTAGGCGAGACGACGGTGGTGAGCTTCGCGAGCGAGTTGCTCGAAGCGGAGCTCACAGTGGACGGCGACGGTCTGGTGCTCCAGTACCCTGGATTGGCCCTGCGTACGTGAACCCTTGGCTGGCGTCAGTGAGCGGCGATGCGGGCACCGGCGGCGAGCACCTTCTGCTCCCCACCCTGCACCGCGGCGACCTGGATCCCGACCGGTAGCCCGGTCATACCCGGTGCGGGTACTGACACGGCGGGCCAGCCCAGCAGGTTGAACGGCAGCGTGAGGGACAGCAGCGCGGGGCGCACCGCGACCTGGGTGCCGTCCGAGGCTTGGACCTGCTCGGCGCCGATCGGGGTGGCGCACAGCGGGGTGGTCGGCAGCAGCAGCAGGCCGATGCCGTGGGTTCTCAGCCGGTCGGTCAACTCGGCGGCCAGCCGGCGGCGGGTCCGTTGCGCGCGGACGTAGTCAGCGGCGGTGTGCCTGGCGGCGGCCTGTAACCGCTCCGCAGTGGCCGGCTGGTAGTCGCCGGGGCGCTGCGCCAGCCAACGCGCGTGGGTAGCGTAGGCCTCGGCACCGACGATCACGTCATAGGTGGCGGCAAGTTCCTCGATGCCCGGCATGCTGACGTGGCGCAGGATGGCTCCCGCAGTGCCCAACGCGGCGGCGGCGCGGTCCACGGCGGCGGTGATCTCCGGATCGTGCACCCGCCAGTAGGAGTCGGTGGGGCGCCCGACCACGGTGCCTGCCAGCGGGGCTGCCGGGTCGATCCGGTGCCCGGTCAGCGCGCTGAAGGCGACGGCGACGGTGTTGATGTCGGCGCCGAGCAGCCCGATGTGGTCCAACGTCTCCGACAGCGGGAACACCCCGGTGGTGGGTAGCGCGCCGTACGCTGGTTTGAGCCCGACCACCCCGCACAGCGCGGCCGGGGTGCGCGCCGAGCAACCGGTGTCGGTGCCCACCGCCAGCGGTACCAGCCCTGCGGCCACCGCGGCCGCTGACCCGCTCGACGAACCGCCGGTGATCCGCTGCGGATCGTGCGGGTTGCGGCACGGGCCGTCGGCGGCGACATCCCCGGTGGGGCCGTAGCCGAACTCGTGGGTGTGGGTCTTGGCGACCACCACGGCACCGGCCGCGCGCAGCCGGGCCACCACGTCGGCGTCGCGCTGTGCTGGGGCGGCGTCGGCCAGCACCGCGCTACCACAGCGGGTGGGCACGCCGGCCACGTCGATGAGGTCTTTCACCGCCACCGCCCACCCGCTCAACGCCCCCGGCCCCGCCGCACCCACCGCTACCATCCGCACGATCGCGTTATACGGATCCCCTTCTTGTGCCACAAGGTTCCACTTGGCGGTCTCCTGGGCGCTCAAACCGCGAAAAGGTTCCACTTGGCGGTCTTCGGGGTCAGACTTCGAGCTGGCAGCGGGTGTTGTGGAGGGCGGTGACGTGGGCGCCGGCGCGGGCTAGTTCGCGTAGCTGTGCGAGGGCGCCGGGGGTGGTCAGGTCGATGTGTACCGTGTCACCGCGTTCGGCGTTGCGGGCTGCGTCGAAGGTTCGGCGGGCCAGGTGACCGGCCCGGATGGTGGCGTCCAGCCCGCCGGTGGACGCCAGTGAGCCGCGCGCCGCGCCCAGCCGGCCGAGCGCATCGTCCACCGCCGCGAGCAGTGCATCGCGGTTGCCCTCGCACATTGCGCGTACCAGTTCGGGCTGGGAGGCGGCCACTCGGGTGCCGTCGGTGAACGAGCCCGCGCCCAGCGCCATCGCCAGGGGTCCACCGTCAGCGCCCACCGACGCGAGCACCGCGGCCAGCACGTGCGGCAGGTGTGACACCCGGGCGACCGCGGTGTCGTGGTCCTGCGCGCCGGCCGGCACCACCTTCGCACCGCAATCCAGGGCGAGCCGGGTGACCTGTGCCCACACCAACGGGTCAGCGCCGTCGTCCGTACCCACTACCCAGGGCGCCCCAGTGAACAGCGTCGCCGACCCGGCCGCCCAGCCTGAGGCGGACGTCCCCGCCATCGGGTGCCCGCCGACATAGCGCGCCGAGGGGGCGTGCCGTGCCACCGCCGCCGCGACGGGTTGCTTGACGCTTACCACGTCGGTGAGCCGGCAGCGCGGGGCGTGCTGCGCTACCACCGGCAGCACGTCGACGACCGCGGGCAGGGGTATCGCGAGCACTACCAGCGCGTCGTCACCGGCGGCGGCCCGCAGCGCATCCTCGGTCGAGGACGCGACGTCGAAGCCGGCCTCCCGGGCAGCGTTGACGGTGGTAGCGGACGGCGCGGTGCCCCGCACCTTCCACCCGGCGTCGGCGGCGGCGCGTAGCAGCGACCCGCCGATCAAACCCAACCCGATCACGCACAGCGCTCGGTCGCTCACTGCGTCAACGCCTCGAGCGCGAAACCGGCGTAAAGGGCCACCCCGTGCACCATCGCCGACTCGTCGAAGACCACCCGATTGGAATGGTTCGCCGGTGTGGTATCCGGCTCGGCGCCGGCCGGGCAGGCGCCGAGGAACGCCATCGCACCGGGCACCTTCGCCAGCACGTAGGAGAAGTCCTCGGCACCCATCATCGGGTCCGGCATGGGCTCGGCGTGGTGTTCGCCCAGCATCCGGCGGGCCAGGTCCAACACCTGGGGGCTCACCTCGTCGTCGTTGACGGTGACCGGGTAGCCGTGCTCGATCGCCACGGTGGCGGCGCAGCCATGGGCTGCCGCGACGTGCTCGCAGACGCGGCGCGCCTCCCGGTGCACGGTGGCGCGGGTGTGCTCGGACAGTGCACGGATCGTGCCTTCCAGCTCCGCGATCTCCGGGATGATGTTGGAGGTGGTGCCCGCGCAGATCCGGGTGATGGTGATCACCGCTGGGTCGAAGACGTTGAGCGTCCGGGTGATCATCATTTGGAGCGCGCCGACCATCGCGGCTGCTGCCGGCACCGGATCCAGCGCGTTCTGGGGCGCCGAGGCGTGCCCCCCTCGGCCCGTGACGGTCACCCGCAGCATGTCCGACGACGCCATGATGGCGCCGGGCCTGGTCTGCACCACTCCACGGTCCAGAGTGGACGTGATGTGTACGGCCAGCGCGCGCTCCGGCATCCCGGCGATGTCCAGCAGGCCCTCGTCGAGCATGTGCCGGGCGCCGTGGAAACCCTCCTCCCCGGGCTGGAACATCAGCAGCACCCGCCCGGCCAGCTCCGCACGCTGCTCGGCGATCAGCCGTGCGGCCGACGTCAGCATCGCGGCGTGGGTGTCGTGCCCGCAGGCGTGCATCGAGCCCGGCAGCTCCGAGCTGAACGGCACTCCCGACTGCTCGGTGACCGGCAGCGCGTCCATGTCTGCCCGCAGCAGGACGGTCGGGCCCGGTCGCCCGCCCTCGATCACCCCGACTACTGAACTGGTGTTGTGCCCGGTCCGCACTTGTACGGGTAGGTCGGCCAACGCCGCCAGCACGGCGGACTGGGTCTCGGGCAGGTGCAGGCCCTGCTCCGGGTGCCGATGCAGGGCACGGCGCAGCGCGACCGTGCGCGGCTGCAGCGTTGCGGCAGCGGGCAACAGGCTGCTGGTGGTCGAACGCGGCCCGGAACGGCTGCTGGCGCGCCGTCGGTGACGGGGGGCGGGCGTGCTCACAACGCCTTATCTTCGCACCTCGTCTGGGCATTGGGGGCGCGGCCACGTATTGTGCTTCCGTGAAGTCCCAGACAGCGCATACTGGTGCCATGGCGGTCACCGGCTTCGCCGTCGCTGTGGTTCGCGAGGACGGTCGCTGGCAGTGCACACCACTGGACACTGCGGCCCTGGGAGATCTCGACGCGGCCATCACTGAGCTGCGCGGGCAGCGCTCCACGGGGGCCGTCTTCGGCCTGCTCGACGTCGATGACGAGTTCTTCGTCGTGGTGCGACCCGTGCCCGGCGGGGTGTCGTTGCTGCTGTCCGACGCTGTGGCAGCGCTGGACTACGACGTCGCGGCCGACGTGCTGGACCTGCTGCGCGTCGAGGTCCCCGAGGACGACGCAGTGGACGCTGACGACGTCTGGCCGGAGGGCGATCTAGGGCTGCTGGCCGACCTGGGCCTGCCGGCAGCCGAGATGCAGGTGATCATCGATGAGGTGGACCTGTACCCCGACGAGCAGCTCGACATGATCGCCCAGCGGTGCGGTTTCGGGTCCCAGCTCTCGGCCCTGTTGGAGAAGCAGCCGGGATGACGGCGGCTGGCGCCGATGAGGTGCTGGTCTGGCGTGCTCTGGAGGTAGCTGGTGGCGCTTCGGTCACCGGGGATATCCCGATCGGGGCGGTGCTGGTGGACGCTCGTGGCGTCGAGCTGGCCGCGGCCTGCAATGCCCGGGAAGCCACCGGGGATCCCACCGCGCACGCCGAGCTGCTGGTGCTGCGTGCCGGGGCCGCCCGGCTGCGGTCGGACGGGCGGGACTCTGGGTGGCGGCTGGCCGGCTGCACCCTGGCGGTCACCGTGGAGCCGTGCACGATGTGTGCCGGGGCCCTGGTGGCGGCGCGGGTGGGGCGCCTGGTGTTCGGTGCCTGGGAGCCCAAGACCGGTGCGGTCGGCTCGCTGTGGGACGTCGTGCGGGATCGCCGGTCGCCGCACCGCCCCGAAGTCGCCGGCGGTGTCCTCGCTGACGAGTGCGCCGCCTTGCTCACCGAGTTCTTCACCGACCACACCGCGGGGGGCTCGCGCCGATCCGTCCGGTATCGTGACCGGCGGTAGCGTGTCCGAGCGGCCGAAGGAGCGCGCCTCGAAAGCGCGTGAGGGTTCACGCCCTCCGTGGGTTCAAATCCCACCGCTACCGCCATCTAGC
>JBOHHF010000364.1:0-2383 GCA_050700495.1 Pseudonocardiaceae bacterium | reverse complement strand
ACGAGCAGGGGCGGCCGCAGAAGGAAACGCTGGCGAATCTTTCGGCGTTGCCCGAGGGGGCCGTCGAGGTGTTGCGTAAGGCGCTCTCGGGTGCCGTTTTGGTGGAGCCGGATAAGACGTTTGAGATCGAGCGATCCCTCAGTCATGGCGGCGTCTCCGCGGTGCACGCGATGGCCACCAAGCTTGGTGTGAAAAGACTCCTGGGACCGAACTGCCGGGAACGTGATCTAGTCTATGGACTGATCCTTTCCCGGGTACTGCGGCCGACGTCGAAACTGTCGACACTGGGCTGGTGGAACGACACAACACTCGGGACCGATCTGGGCATTACTCAGGCGAGCACCGATGAGGTGTACGCCGCAATGGACTGGCTCGGTGAGCGCCAAGACATCATAGAGAAGACCCTGGCCGGTCGGCACCTTGCCACCGGTGGGGTCGCCATGTTCGATCTGTCCAGTTCCTGGGTGGAGGGACGCTGCTGCGACTTGGCCGCCTTCGGGTATTCCCGGGATAAGAAACGAGGCCTCCGTCAAATCGAGTACGGGCTGCTCACCGACCCGGCAGGCCGTCCGGTCGCGATCCGGGTGTTCCCGGGCAACACCTCCGACACGAAGGCGTTCATCGACGCTGTCGCCATGGTGGCCGAGAACTTCGGGCTCAATGAAATCACCATGGTCGGCGACCGTGGAATGATCACCAACGCCCGGATCGCGGAGCTGCGCGACCGTGGCGGTATGGACTGGATCACCGCCCTGCGCGCCCCGGCGATCGCTGCCCTGGCCAGCGACGACGGTCCCCTGCAGATGTCGCTGTTCGACACCCAGAACTTCGCCGAAATCACCCACCCCGACTATCCCGGTGAGCGCCTGATCTGCTGCCGGAATCCCGCACTGGCTGATCAGCGAGCACACAAACGCCAGCAGTTACTTGCCGCCACCGACGTCGAACTCGCCAGAATCGCTGCTCGCGTACGGAACGGAAAACTGCACGGAGCCGATGATATCGGCGTGGCCGCCGGTAAGATCGTCAACAAATACAAAATGGCCAAGCACTTCACCCTCACCATCACCGCCAACACCTTCGACTACCACCGCAACCAGCCACAGATCGACACCGAGGCCGGACTCGACGGAATCTACGTCCTCCGCACCAGCCGACACACCGAGTCCCTAGACACTCCCGGCGTCATCACCGCCTACAAAAGCCTCGCCTACGTCGAACGCGACTTCCGCATCATCAAAGTCGACGACCTCGACCTGCGTCCCATCTTTCACTACCTATCCGAACGGGTCCGCTCTCACGTGTTCCTCTGCATGCTCGCGGCCTACATCACCTGGCACCTACGGGACACCCTCGCTCCACTCACCTACACCGACGGGCACATCGGCCACCGCGCCGACCCCGTTTCCCCCGCCCAGCGCTCACCCAGCGCCAAAGCCAAAGACGCGGACAAGAAAACCCCCGACGGACTGCCCGTACGAAGCTTCCGCGACCTACTCGAACACCTCGGAAATCTCAACAGAGAAACAATCAACTTCACTGGCCAGCGCATCGAGAAAATCACAAACCCCACCCCTACCCAGCGACGTGTCTTCGAACTGATCA
Organism: Pseudonocardiaceae bacterium; assembly: GCA_050700495.1. Lineage (GTDB taxonomy): Bacteria > Actinomycetota > Actinomycetes > Mycobacteriales > Pseudonocardiaceae. The sequence goes on along the minus strand of JBOHHF010000364.1, from coordinate 778 downwards.
ACGTCCCGCTTCCCCTGACCCTCGCCGACACGTAGCCACTAACACCGACCCGACCGACACCGAACCCGCAGCTCACAGCCATACACACCCACGAAGATCAAGTAAGTTCGGTGTAATAGCACGCTCATCGCACGAACAGCGCCGGTGGCCCATCCCATGATCGGAAGAGGCCGCAGTTTGTGCTGGTGAGGGCTGCGGAGCGGGCGACGGGAATCGAACCCGCATGGCCAGCTTGGAAGGCTGGGGCTCTACCATTGAGCTACGCCCGCACGCCCCGCGGCGACGGAGCGGCCCAAGCCTACCTGTTGCCAGCGTATGTGCCGTGGCCAACGCGGGCACCTGGTGGTCGCGTAGGCTGCGCCCTGCACAGTCGGTGCAACGGGGTGTGGCGCAGTTTGGTAGCGCACTCGCTTTGGGAGCGAGGGGCCGTGGGTTCAAATCCCGCCACCCCGACCAGAAGATTGACGTCGGAACCCCGCTTCACCCCAGGTGAGGCGGGGTTTTGGCTGTTCAGGGTGTCGATGGGCAGTTCGCCTCGTGGGCGTTCGACCCAGAGGCGGGCTGCGAGGTTGATGAACCACCCCGGGTCTGATGGAGGCTCTGTCCTGAGTGGAGGATGGAGAGATGGCCCGGTCTACGAGGCACCCTCGTGAGGCAATGCCGCGTAGCTTAAGTTGATCATGCTGCTGGTCTGGTACTTCTTGTTTGGTTCGGCGTGGCGTGATCGTTTCGGGTGGGGAGGCTGGCACGGTCGGCGATCATGGGCGAGGGTGTGGTG
>JBOHHF010000363.1:0-5022 GCA_050700495.1 Pseudonocardiaceae bacterium | reverse complement strand
GCTGAGCAGCCAGCGGCACGGGCTGCTTGCTGCGCTGACGCAAAGGGCCAGGAAGTTGGCCGAGGACGCGGGTCACCCGCTCGGGGCCCAGACCGCTGCGCAGGTGGAGCAGACGCTCGGTGCTGCGCTGGCGGATCCCGACGTGGCGCGTGATGTGCAGGGCGGGCAGCTCGTCGCCCCACTGGGCTACGCAGGATTTGGACCGGCTGTGGCGGCGTCGCTGCCCTCATCGCGACCGGAACAAGACCTGCCGGCCCCCCATCCGGTGCCGCGCGCGAACGAACTGGCACAGCTGCGCCAGCGGCAGCGCCTGGAACGGGATCTGGCGGAGGCCACGAAGCGGCGGGATGCTGCGGCGCGGCGCGTCCGGGACGCCGAGCAGGCGTGGGCCGACGCGGAGCGCACGGTGCAACGCCTCACCGAGTGACCCATGGTCGGCGGTGACGGTATATCTACGTATCTACGTGAGTACGACCGCCGCGTCGGGCTCGGTGACGCGGAAGCTGAAGCTCTCCTCCAGGTAGAGCGTCACCAGCTCGGCGTCGTGCCGGACGTAGCCGATCGAGAGGTCCTGCCCTATGTCGAGAATGAAGTCGCCGCCGCGCTTGCTCACCACCAGCGCACCGTCCAGGCCCGGGGCCCACACGACATCTCCGCCGAGGATCTTGCTCAGGCGTTCCCGTAACGGGTAACCGTGCTCGGTCGTCTCCACGACGCGGGTATACCCGTCCGGGCCGATGGCCAGCGCATACGGGCCCTCGATCCCTGCCTGGCGAAGCAGCTCGGTTGCCTGGGCGACCGCATGCGGGTAGGCCATGGTGTCCTCGCCCAGCGTCAGCGAGGGATGAGCACTGGACTCCACGATTCCGGTGATCCCCGCATCCGGCCAACCATGGAACACGGCCCGGTTCTCGATCAAAGCGGCGTCGTAAGCGGCCCGGTCAAGATCGGCATAGTCCACGTCGGTAGCACCGCGTTCCGCGTCTTGCAACCCCGAGCGCTCCACGGTGAAGTTAACCCGAAACTCGCTCAGCGTGAGAACCTGCCGTTGCCGGGTGACCGTTGTTTCGGACTTCGTCCCCGGTGGTGCGGTGCCCAGTGGTGCGGTCCAGCCGAGGTTGGTGGCGGAATGCGTCCAGCCGTGCGGGCCGGACCAGTCGACCAATCGGCGTGCGGCCAGCCTCGGCGTAAGACGGGTCTTGGCTTCATCGTCGATCTGCTCCCAACCGGTGGCCGGGATCGGTGCATGCTTGCGTAGCAGGTGATCGGTCATGTCAACGTCCCTTCAAACTGCCGATACCCAGCGAGCCGCTCTCGCCGCCGGGAAAGATCTGTGCCTGTACCGCGCTGACGTACTCCTGTGGGTCCTTGTCGCTGGTATCCAGGTCTCGTGCGTCGGCATGGTCGGCCTTGAACGCAAGGAAGCGTTGGCCCAGTTCCTCGCGCACGCTGAGGGGGGCGTTGCGCCGGAAATCAGGGAGGGCGTCGTCCTCCTCCTCGGCCATGTGATCGCTGTTGGCCACCCGGGCCTTCCGGACCGCCTCCCACCATTGCGGGCTGCCGATCGGGTGTCGAGCCGCCTCGTGTACCCCATCGCGTATGTCGTTGTGGTCACCGATCGCATCGATGGTCTCGTCCTCGGCGTCGTCGCCACGGCGGAGCAGCTGCGGGTAGAAGATGGCCTCCTCAGCCACTGCATGTACGTCAAGCAGTGCGGCCAGGGGTTCCCAGACTGTACGTAGCTGTTCGGCCCCGCTTGCATCGTCGAGGGTGGCGAACTGCCGCCGGAACGTCTCATGATCGTCCAGGATCAGCTGCGTGATGTCGGCCATTGCGCTCTACTCCCGTCTTCTGGCTGTAGCCTCAGCCGAGTGCGTTGATCAGCTCCTGGCATGCCTGCTCGCAGCGCCGGCATGCTTCAGCGCAGACGCGGCAGTGCTCATGCCGGGAGGCGTGGTTGTCACACTCGTCGCCGCAAGAGCGGCAGACGGTGGCACAGGTGTGCAGGACGGTGCGCGTGATGTTGGCGTCGTAGCCAGTGTGCCGGGACAGGACGCGCGCTGTGGTGTTGCAGACGTCGGCGCAGTCTTCGTCGGAGCGAATGCATTTGCGCAACATTGAGAGCTGATCGTCGGATTCGGACAAGCAGGCGTCCGCGCACGCCGTGCATGCTTGCGCGCAGGACACACATTCCTCGATGCAGCGGGCCAGGACGTTACGATCCACCCCGCCCAGGTCCGCTGGGTACGTCCGGAGCATCTCTGCTGCAACAGTCATTTCTACCTCCTGGTGTCGGACTTCACCGAATACCCGCCATGGCACGCGTCACACCTGGAGCAGCTCAGTTGAAGATAAAATTCGCGCTGCTCATTCCTCCCGCGCGTACACAGCCTCGTCCGCGGCAGGCTCGTCGGGTTCGGTTACCAGGTATCCGCTGCGGCGGGTTGCGGACTCGCCGGTGTTGTCGACCTCGTCGCCGACGAGCACCTGACCCTCCCGGCTCGCCGGATCCCCGGGTATCACCTCATTGTCGACCGACTCGTCAAGTTCATCCAGCGGGGTCGCGGCCACCGGACGATCCGGCACCGGCTCGGTGCTGACGTCTGGGCGCTCCTCAGCCAGGCGCTCGGTCAGTGGCCGGTCGGTGGCCTGCTCGATCGCCGTGGTTCCGTACCGATCGGAGGCCGACCAGCCGTCCGGGGGGTCCATTCCACCCTCCAACGGGTCGACGCCCATGCCGTCCTCGTCGAGTGTCTCGCTCTGCGTGAGAACATCGTCGTCGGTCCCCAGCGGGTCAGGGTTGGACCTAGTCATCGCGCGCCTCCAGTCGCTCCTCGGAATTCTCATCCAGCCTGTGCCCGATCCGCGGGCTGCCAAACCGGCTCTGGCTCTCACAGCTCTTAGAGCCTGTTGGTAAATGATGTTGGCTGGGTGTGCCCGGGGTGACGGCGGGTAGCGGTTTGATCACGGTGGCGTGTCGCGCCGGGCGTGAGAGCGGGCTCCTGATAGGCGAGGAGTACCACCTACTCGATCTACCAGAAGCCCGTGAATGTCTGTCTACCGCGTTGAGGCCGCGAAGGCCAGTTGCCGTGTGCCGGGATGTGCGTGTCATGAGCGCGTGCCGCGTTATCCCTCGGATGTGACCGATGCCGAGTGGGATCTGCTGCGCCCGCAGGCCGAGGCGGTGATGGCCGAGTTGCGCCGCAGCCCGGCCGGCAGACCGATGGAGCATGATCTGCGGGCGGTGCTGGACGCGATCGGTTACGTCACCCGCTACGGCATCGAGTGGCGGGCATTGCCGGTGGATTTCCCGTCGTGGGAGGCGGTGTATGCCTTTTTCGTGCGGTGGAATGAGCGTGGCTTGCCGCAGGGGCTGGTGGACCGGCTGCGCGGGCGGCTACGAACAGCATGGGGCCGCGCTGAACTACCGACTGCTGGTTCGATCGACTCGCAGTCGGTGAAGGCGGCGGACACGGTCGGGGCTGCGAGCAGGGGTTTCGATGGTGGGAAGAAGATCAATGGGCGCAAACGGCACGTGGTGGTCGATTCGCTAGGCCTACTGCTGGCCGTGGTCGTCACCGCGGCCTCGGTGCAGGATCGTGATGGGGCGTGTCGACTGCTGGCCCTGCTCCGCGAGCGGTTCTCCACGATCAGTCTGATCTGGGCCGATGGCGGCTACGCCGGCCGCCTGGTGAACTGGGCATGTCAGGTGCTGGCCCTCACCATCACCATCGTCAAACGCAGCGAGGACACCACCGGATTCGTCGTGCTGCCCCGCCGCTGGGTGGTGGAACGAACCTTCGGCTGGCTACTGCGCTACCGCCGCCTGGTCCGTGACTACGAACGACGACCCGAACACCACGAAGCCATGGTGCTCTGGGCCACCGTCACGATCATGACCCGGCAACTGACCCGCGCAACCTCCGGCGCGCCACCCCATCCCCGATGGGGACGACCCCGCACCGTGGCGTCCGCGCCCGATCAACAAGCCGCGTGACCATTTACCAACAGGCTCTAAGGCACCACAAGGGTTAGTGGGCCCGGCTGCTGCCGCGACAGCTGCGGAATGCACCGGCTGGTCACGCCGGCCACGTTGCTGTCCCGGCACCGTCGCCTGGTAGCCCGCTGGTGGAGCTACCCAAATCAGCCAGGCCGCCCGTCGCCGAACCGCCAGATCCGCGACGTGATCTCCCGACTCGCGCGCGAGAATCCCCGGTGAGGATATCGGCGAGTACACGGCGAACTCCTCGGTCTGAGTTATCGGCTGCGTGCGTCGACCGTGCGACGGATTCTGCGCGCCCAGGGGTATGGTCCAGCTCCCCGGAAGGTGGACACCTCTTGGCGGACATTTCTATGCAGTCAGGCCGGGCTGCTAGCCTGCGATGTGTAATCAACGAATGCCACCGAGCGGCCTGATCCGCTCGCCAGGCCACAGGTGAGGGACTTGTACCGGGTTTTGGATCGGTAAACCGCGCATCTCTGCGCGGTGACCTGGTCGACGCTGGGCTGTCGGTAGGAGGGTATCGCGCGATCAAACACATGCATACTTGCTCCGAGTGTCCAATTGGGACCGCGCAGCATCGTCACACAAAAGGACGCGTTGACCTATAAAGTAACTCCAGACGAATCCGACGGTCAACAGGCGTGTGCCACGATCAGCCGGGAATAGGTATCCATGACGGCCGAGCATCCCACTGCATCTTCCCGCGGTGGGATGCTCGGCGATATTCATTTCGCTTTGGAATCCTTACCTTGGCCGACGGTCCATAGCGTCGACGCGGTGTGAGAGTATCGGCGTCCATGCGCCAGGTATTCACTCGCGTGCACATTGCTGTCGCGAGGTGGCACCACCTAGTGATACACGCTTGGCGGTTGACGCAAGATAGCGAGGCAGCTGAGGATTTTTCGCCGTCAGCCTGGTTTGCGTGGCAACAGGCCACCCGCGACCATCCCGACGACCAGCGTCTCCCCAGCTCACATTGTGATGTACGAAAAACGCTTGAGGTCACCGTGGAGCAGGTA
>JBOHHF010000362.1:0-1311 GCA_050700495.1 Pseudonocardiaceae bacterium | reverse complement strand
GACATGCGCCAACACCGACCGGCACGAACCTCGACGTAGACGGCACCTGACGGCCGTCGAAACACCTGGCCAGCCGGGACCCGCCGCGTTCGGGACGAAGAGGTCACCGGTCCGGTGCCAGTCTGTGCAATGAAACGTAAGTCTCATGTATTCTAGTCCCGACTAGCATATAGATTCTCGGAGAAGGCGTCATAGGCATGGCGGTTTCAACCGGTCATGGCGACACAATGCTCCGCAATCAGCTTTTCGAAGACTTCGATCGGCTTCAGCCCGTTCAGCGTCTTGCGAGGCCTGCCATTGAGTTCCGCCGCTACTCTATCAAGTTCTTCCTGGGTGTGCAACGAGAGATCGGTGCCTTTCGGGAAGTACTCCCGGAGCAGCCCGTTGGTATTCTCATTGGTACCGCGCTGCCACGGTGAGTGCGGGTCGCAAAAGTAGACGGGCAGGCCGGTGCGGACGGTGAACGCGGCGTGGCGGGCCATTTCCTTGCCTTGGTCCCAGGTCAGGCTGTGGCGCATGAATTCAGGTAGTTGCTCCATTTTCTTGGCCAGGAGCGCGGCGACGCGATCGGCGCAGCGGTCGTAGGGAATCTTCACGAGCATGGTGAACCGGGTGGTACGTTCGACCAGGGTGGCGATCTGTGATTTGCAGGCCTTTCCGATGATCAGATCCCCTTCCCAAAAACCAGGCACCGCACGATCCTCGGCTTCGACGGGACGCTCGCTGATGTTGACCATGTCCGGGATCTTTCCCCTGGTCAGGGACGCCCGGGACCGGGGAACCCGCCGCGCCCGGCCCTGCCGTAAAGCGAGCTTGAGTTCGGTGCGCAGCTCGCCTTTCGCCTGCAGATACAGCGCCTGGTAAATGCATTCGTGGGACACTCTCATCTCCGGGTCCTCAGGATGGTCCCTTTCTAGTCTTATGCTGATCTGTTCCGGGGACCACTTCTGTTCCAGGCCTTCGTTCACCGCATCATGCAGTCGGGCCGAGGCCACCAGCTTCCGCTCCTTCGGCCGTTCCTTGCACCGGCCATAACGCTCCTGGGCGGCAACAGCCCGGTAATCGTCAGGACCACCATTGCGCTGGACCTCGCGTGAGATCGTGCTATGGTGCCGCCGGAGCAGCTTTCCGATGACACGCGCCGAATGTCCCTGACGCAGTTCCCGAGAAATTGTTTCCCGTTCCTCGGCAGACAACGGCTCAGCCCCACTCATCAACCATCCCCCCAGCAGATCCCCGAAAAGGGGTATCGTAACAGAGTCAAGATCGACTATAATAATTGCCTGTCGCTACGACCGTTTGAGCCCAAGC
>JBOHHF010000361.1:0-14948 GCA_050700495.1 Pseudonocardiaceae bacterium | reverse complement strand
ACATCCGGTTGACCAGGTCGAGCGGACACCTCGTCCGGATCGAGGTCCGCTGAGCCATCGCAAGACCAGCCGTGATCTGTGGTTGAGTGATTTCGTGATCACGTCGGCGGTTACGCACTCACCGCAGTCTCTGCCGACCTACTTCACCCGCCGTTCGCTCTGGGTGACAACAGGGCAGTCGATTCCCAAGACCGCCGCCGATGAGGCACTGGTTGTCCGACTTGCTGCCTGATCGGCCGGAAGTTCTTCCCAACCGTCCGCCCGTTTTCCGAAGTCAGCGCGACCACACTGGGCGGGAGAAAATTCCCGTTCACACCGTCAGGCGCCCTCCGGTGATCGGCGCCACGCTCGTGTGCGGACAACGCCGACGCCTCAAGGCCGTTGCGGGTCTTGTCTGACAGCCGGGGTCAGGCGACGTGAACGCTGCAAAGCCCAGTACTGGTCGGGGTCGGGTCGGGTAAGCCGTCGTGGACGTCACGGTGGGGATCGTCTCCGAGCAACGCGGGAGGGCAGGGATCGTGATGGTGGGATCGTCTGGCCTGCCTGAGCTGGATGAGTCACCGGAGCAGGTCGTGGGGATTGTCTCCGGCGGGTTGGACAGCACGACGATGGCGTTCGCGCTGCACGCGGCCGGGTCCCAGCTGAGCCTGGTGTCGTTTGATTACGGACAACGCCACCGCACTGAGCTGGTCGCCGCTCGTGCGGTGGCTGCGAGTCTGGGTGTACCGCACGAGGTCATCGACTTGCGGCAGGTCGGGGTGTTGCTGACCGGATCGGCCCTGACCGACGCGCATGTGGACGTTCCGCAGGGGCACTATACCGACGCGTCGATGAGGCGCACGGTCGTGCCAAACCGTAACGCCATCATGCGCGACATCGCGACCGGTATCGCCGTCGCGCAGGGAGCCGACGCGGTTGCCTTCGGCGCCCACGGTGGTGATCATCCGATCTATCCGGATTGTCGCCCGGAGTTCGTTCGCGCGTTCACCGTGATGGTGCGGCTGGCCAACGCCGGCTTCATATCCTCACGGTTTCAAGTGGTGGCGCCGTTCTTGTCGCTCACCAAATCCGAGATCGTTCGGATCGCCGCTCGACTGGGGGTGCCGTTCGAGCTGACGTGGTCTTGCTACGAGGGCGGGACAGTCCATTGCGGGCGCTGTGGCACCTGCGTGGAGCGGCGCGAGGCTTTCACCCTGGCCGGAGTCGATGATCCCACCAACTATGCCCTGCCGGGCCGGTCAGGAGATCGGGCGGGATGAGGGTTCTCGGGAGGGGCGGGGCCGGTTTGATCGGCCTCGTTGTTCGTGCGCTTCTGCTCGCTAGGGGAGGTGTATCGGACCCCGTCGGCTGCTGACCACCGCACAACCGCATCTGGCCGGTGCCAGGCACCCGGAACGAGACCGGAGGAAACTCGTGTACCTCATCGCTCAGCACTTCAGCTTCTCGGCCAGCCACCGTTTGAACGGCTTGGACCCGGACCATCCCTGCGGCCGGGACCACGGCCATAACTACACCGTCCGGGTCGCCTTGGCCGCCGACGAGCTGGATGACACCGGGTTCGTGGCCGACTTCTATCGCCTGGATCCCATTAAGCGGTACATCGCTGAGGCCCTCGATCACCGCTGTCTCAACGAGGTGCTGCCGTTCCAGCCGTCGTGCGAGTGTCTCGCCCGGCACTTCTTCGAGTGGTGCTCGGTCAACTTGGAGCCGGCTCTGGTACGGCGGCTGCATCACACGGCAGTGTCGGAGACCCCCACCTCGTGGGCGGTCTACTCACTGGTGCCGGTGCCAGCGTGGGGTGGGTGAGACCGGGTGCGCGCCGGACAGGGGATCGACCACGGACCTGCCGAGTCCGACCCGTCCGTAGTGTGGTGCGAGACCTTCGTGTCGCTGCAGGGTGAGGGGCCCCTGGCCGGGCAGCGGGCGGCGTTCGTGCGGTTCGCGCACTGCAACCTGACCTGTGTGTGGTGCGACACCGGCTACTCCTGGGACTGGGCGAGGTTCCGTCGGGACCGGGAGACTCAGCGCGGGCCGGTCACTGAGATCGCATCCTGGGTACGCGCTCAGGCCGTGGACCTGGTCGTGGTGACCGGCGGCGAGCCGATGCTGCAACAGGAGGCGGTGCAGCGTCTGGCTGAGCTGTGCGCACCGGCGCGGGTCCAGGTCGAGACGAACGGCACCCGGATCCCGACGGCGAGCCTGGGCACCGTGGTGGAGCTGTTCGTGGTCTCACCCAAGCTGGCCAACTCCGGTGTTGCTCGGCATCGCCGCATTGTGCCTGCGGCGCTGCGAACGCTGGCCGCCACAGGCTCGTTGGCGTGGAAGTTCGTCGCTGTCGGCCCTGCGGACCTTGACGAGATCGACGCCTTGGTGACCGCGTACGGGCTTGCTCCGGTGTGGGTCATGCCCGAGGGCACCACGGAAGAGCAGATCCTGGCCCGGGCGCGCAGCTTGGTCGACCCGGTGCTGGACCGTGGCTGGCATTTCAGTCTGCGGCTGCACACCTTGTTATGGGGTGATCGTCGTGGCCGTTGACCATCCCCCTGGGTCCACGAGTGGGCTCGGGCAGGGCGGTCGTTCGCCTCGACTCTCACCGCACCTGTCGGGTAGCGGCCCTGACGTGGTCGATGCGATCGTTCCTGCTGCCCGAGCGTGCCCCAGGGTAAACCCCTCGGCGTTGTCGTGGGTCCTGCTTGATATGAGGGGCTCGGGGTTGTGGTGGTCTCGCACCCCGGTTACCTGCGCCCAAGTCGGACGGCCGGGTGGTGACCTACCGGTGGTTGGCCTGACCTGGTTGCAGGCCCGCGCGGTGGCCGAGGCCGTGGGTGGCCGGTTGCCCACCGCCCCGGAGTGGGAATGGATGGCGACCGGCCACCCGGGGCGTCGATTCCCGTGGGGTGAGCAGGACTGGATCCCGCGGCACGCCAATCTGCGCGGCACAGGGTACGGCCACTCGGTCGCTGTCGGCCGGTTCGCCGACGGGGCCACCCCGGACGGCATCCTCGACGTCGCGGGGAACGTGTGGGAGTGGACCGCTACCCGTCGGCCCGGTGACGGCGCCGTCGTGCTGGGCGGCTCCTACAACTCGCTGCCGCGCTACGCCCAGTGCGGGTACCGCAACGAGGTCCCCGTCACTCTTGCCTCTCCCGGTCTCGGGCTGCGGGTGGTGTGTGACCCGTGATCACGACACCATCAGTGCGGCACGTGGTCATCGTCGGATGCTCGGCCCGCAAGCTCGCTACCACCACGCCGGTCGCGGCACTGGATCTGTATCAGGGATGGTGCGTGCCTCAGCTCCGCGCGCATGTCGGCGGACATCCGCAGCGGCGAGAGCACATCCTGGTGTTGTCCGGGCACCACGGGCTGATCCACGCGGACACCCCGCTGCTGCCCTACGACCAGCCGCTCACCCCGCACGGGGTCGCCGAGCTACGTCCTCAGGTGCACCGGGCCTGGGTTCGGCAGGCGCGGCGGGCGGCGGGCGGCGAGCTGTTACTGCTGATCGAACCGACCTACCTGGGGCTGATCGGCCCGAGCTTGATCAGCTGCCCACCCACCGCTGCGCACTGGATACCCGATCCGATCCGGATGTGGGAGCACGCCACCGCCGTCATGGACGGGTGGGGCTGGCACCGATCACCCGGCGTCGAGGCCGAGGACAGGAGTCCGCGCTGATGCCCCGCGTGTTCGACTCCACCGGGGTGCTGCGGTTGAACGAGGGCGCCGTTCGCACCGGCATCCAGGTCCTCGCCGAGGCTTTCGCCGAAGCACCTCCTGAGGTGGTGATCGGCGTCGCTCGCGGCGGAACCCGGCTAGCGCTCGCGCTCGCCGCGCAGCTGGGCCGGCCACTGGTCATGGTGCGCGCGTCGCACAACCACGGGGAGGCCGTTCGCCAGCCGGCCACCGGGATCGTGACCGTCGACGTCATCACCGCAACCGATCTCGATCACGGGCTGCGAGTGCTGCTGTGCGACGACATCTACGGCACCGGCGCCACACTCGCTGCGGTGTCGGCCGCGCTGGACGCCCTCATCGTCCCCCGACAGATCCAGACCGTGACCCTGTGCCGTAACGCAGGCGCCACCGATCACCCGAATCTGTGGCTGTGGGACGTCCGCGACTGGGTGGTCTTCCCCTGGGAGCCACCCCCAGCAACCAGCCAGACCCGCACACTCCCGCCGCGGCACCAGGCACGGAGGCGACCGTGACCATCGTGTTCGTCTTGCTCACCTACGGCCCCGACGAGCCGGCCGGCATCGAGCGCAGCATCGGCGCCCTGGTGCACGGGCTGCGGGCCACCGGTCACCGGGCACACGTCCTGGCCGCGGGCCCGGTCAGCGCCGCGGACCGACCCGAGATCATCCGCCTCTCGCTGGTCCTGCCTCGCCCCGCGACCGAGGAGGATCTCCTCGCCGCCGTGGCGAGCACCCCCGGTCTGTCCGGCGAGGTCACCGGGATCCTGTCCGAGATGGACGCCGACCTGGTGTGCTGGGCGGACGCCACCTGGGGTCTGGGGTACCTCGCTCCGCACCCCGGCATCGCGACCGCGCTGATGGTGCGGGTGCTGCGCACCGACACCTACCTGCACCAGGCAATGGCCCACCATCCCGACCACGTCCTGACCAACAGCGAGTTCCTCCTTCACCAGGCAGCGGCAGCCGGTCTGGACACCCACGGCTGGCATGCCGTGCCTAACGCCTTGATCACCCCCGGAACACCCCCAGCCGACGCGATCCGGGAGCACCTGCGTCGACGTGGCCCGGTGCGCATCGTCGCCAGGGCCGAACCGCACAAAGGCATCGCGGAGCTGATCACCGCATGCCCACCCGATCTCGGTCGGGACGTGGACATTGTCCTGGCCAGCGCGGGATTCGAATACTGGCCGGGGATGCAGCGCGAGGTCATCACCACCTGCCAGCGCCTGGCCGACGATCATCCTCGGGTGCGGCTGCGCCCGGAGTTGCCTTGGCACGGTGTGCAACCGTTCCTTGCCGCCGCCTCGTGCACGATCATCGCCTCCACCGCCCCGGAAACCTTCTGCAACACCGCCCTGGAAGCGCTCAGCGTCGCCACCCCAGTGATCACGTTCGATCTGGGCCACGTCCCCACCCTGATCGGCGATGCCGGAACTGTGGTGCCCCTCGCCCACGGCGCGCAGGGCCTCTGGAACGCCGTCACCGACCTCCTCGACAACACTCACCACTATCGCCATGCCAGCCACACCGGACCCAGGCGCGCGGCCCGACACCAACCACCGGCGATCGCCGAGATGTTCCTTGCCGCCGTCGGCCACCGGTCCGCGGCCGCGACCCGCACTCCGCGAACCCGCCAGGCCACACCGAGCACCGGCGGGAAACCATGATCGCCTTCGGCCTGACACCGGGGCAGCAGGTGCTGGTGGTGGCCGCCCACCCCGACGACGAAACCTTGGGCTGCGGCGGCACGATCGCCCGACTCGTCGCCGACGGCGTCAGCGTGCACGTGCTAGCCGTCACGGTGCGCGCCGCGCCACTGTGGGCAGGCCAGAGCACCCCTACCATCCGCCTGCGCGAGTTCGTGGCGGCCTGTGACGCGCTAGGAGTCACCCGCAGGGCAGTGGCATGGGTCGATCACACCGGCACGCTGGACATCGCCACCCGGCCCCGCGCGGTGGTCGAGCTCATCGAGCGCCACGAGCAGGTCTCGCTGTGCGCTATTCGCCCCGACGCGCTCCTGATCCCCGCAGCGGGCAGCTTCCACCAGGACCACCAAGTCGTGCATCGCGCCGCGTTCGCCGCCGCCCGCGTCCACGGCCGTGGACCAAAACACACCCCGCTGCTGGTACTGGGCTTCCGCGGGGTCGAGGACCACTGGTCGGCCTGCATCGAACCCTGGTGGTGTCACGTCGACACCTCCGAACACTGGGCGTCCAAACAGGACGCACTGCGCTGCTACGCATCCCAGCTCCGCGACGGCAGCCACCCCCGCCGCGTCGACCACATCCACACGGTGGACGCCGCCGCAGGCGGCGCTCTGGGCTGGCGCTACGCCGAGAGCTTCGTCCCGTACCGCCTGGCTTACTAACCACCTCAACGACAAGACGGCGAACGATGGCATCGCGCATCCTGGTGGCCCATCAACCGGCCTACCTGCCCTGGCAGGGCTACTTCGCGCGGCTGTTGGACGTTGATCACCTGGTGTTGCTCGACCATGTCCAATTCGCCGAACGCGGCCGTCAACACCGCAACGTCATCCGCGGCCCCGGCGGCGGCCGTCAGCTGCTCAGCGTCCCCGTCCACCGGTCCGGACGCTTCGGGCAAGCCATTCGCGAAGTCGAGATCGCCGACCCACGCTGGGCGCAGCGGCACTGGCGCACACTGGAGCAGGCCTACCGCCGGGCGCCCTACTTCGACGATCTCCGGAACGATCTGCACCGCGTCTACCAGCACCCGTGGACGGCTCTGCACGAGGTCAACACCGCGCTCATCCGCCTCATGCTCGATGTACTGGGCCTGTCGGTCCGGATCGAGCACTCCAGTACGATCAGCCCTGCCGGGTGCAAGACCGCGATGCTGATCGATCTGGCCCAACGCACCGGATCGTCGGTACTGCGCGTGGGCACCGGCGCACCCCGCTACCTCGACGCGGCGCTGCTGGCCCAGGCCGGGATCGGTGTCGAGATCATCAGCCACACCCACCATTCCTACCCACAAGGCAAGGACCCCTTCCTACCCGGGCTGGCCGCGCTCGATCTCGTGCTGCACCAGGGCCCCGCAGCGCGCAACATCCTGGCGGCTGGTGTCGCGCGGCGCCGCTGGGAACCAGCCGAGAGCGGGGGCCGCCCATGACCAGAACCCCTCCCGCTCATGGGCGCCCGGTCCAGGCGCACTCGCTGATGCCACTGCTCGTCCACCCCCGCCGCCTCACCCAGGCGGCCCGCGGGTGCATGCGCACCGCGTCCAGTCCCGGCGCCGACGGTGTGTCCTGGCGCAACTACCGGGTCGGCTTCCACGACCGGCTCGCTCACCTGGCCGTACGGCTGCGGGACGGCTCCTGGCGACCTGGTCCGGTTCGCCAGATCACCTGGCCCAGCGCAGACAAACACCTCTGCGTGAGCATTCCCACCGTGGAGGACCGGATCGTGCACCGGGCCATCCGAGGATGCATCGAGCCGATCCTGGAAGAGCACGCCTACCCGGACTGGATGTTCGGGTGGCGACCCGGCCGGGGCCGCATCCACGCTCTCACCCACGTCCAGCAGCGGGGTATCACCAGCCCGTGCTGGGTCGCTGACATCGACATCGCCCACGCCACCGCGGGCAGCACCGTGGAACAGGCCATCAGCTGGCTCGCGCCCTGGGTACAGGACGGGACTTTCCTCGCGACCGTGCGGCACGCCCTGGACGGGCTTCCCTCACCACTGGCACCGGGCAGCGGACTATCCCCGCTGCTGACCAACCTGCGCCTGCTGCGCATCGATCACGCGCTCACCGACGTCACCGTCGTGCGCGTCACAGACAACTACGTGATCTTCTGCGCTCACCGTCTCGACGCCCACCAGGCCTTCGATCATCTGACCGAGGTGCTCTCCGCCCATGCACTTGAGCCCAGCGCGACGAAAAGCAAGGTCTGGCGCCCGAACCTCGAAGACCTCTTCCTCGCCGGCTGACTCAGTCTTCCCCTGACGGCCAGAAGAACGCCAACGTCTGGGCAAGGTTGCGCACCACGTCCCGCTCAGCGCGCACCCGCTCGTACGCCGCGGCCCGCATACCAACACGACGCACCTCGGGTAGGTCCAGCGCCCGTCTCATCGCGCTGGTCAACGCGCCCGCTGAGCCGGTGTCGTAGAGCACTCCGGTCACCCCGTCGTCGATCTGCTCAACAAACCCGTCCCGGCGTGGTGCCACCACGACAGGGCCGGCGTGCCTGGCCCACAAGGCGACCTCGAACGGCACGTTCGCCAACGTCTCCCCCCGCGACGGACAGACCACCGCAGCGGTCTCGGGCAGCCCACACAATGCACGCGGCAGCTCACGGGTGTACTCGGTGATCAAGGTCGCCCGCAGGCCCTCCCGCGCGATGCGCCGCGCGTAATCCGTGATCAGGGCATCATCTTGATCGAAGGGAACTGCGATGATCACCACGTGGACCTCGTCACGCAACGGACCCGCGGCGTGGATCAAGAGATCGATGCCCTTGATGGGATCAGTCCTACCAATGACCACCACGAGTGGCCGGTCCAACGGCACCTGCCAGCGCGCCGCCACCTCTCGTGCCGTTGCCACCGGCATGGGCTGAAGGTCGGGACTGGCAAGATCGAGACTGGAGGCGAACGGAGCAAGCCGCCCAGGTCTCAACCCGAACTCAGACCTCAGATGACCGGTCAGGAAACGGCCAACGTCACCCACCCACACGTCGGTTTCCTCGTTCGCGCTGTCGATCCCTCGTCGGTCCCACGCAACCCGCGCGGGACCTGGATTCGGGCGTTCCACGATCAAGGCCGTGCTGTAGAAAGCGAGCAGAACACGGACACCGCATCCGCTCTCCGGTCGCTTCCGACGCGCCAGGACCTCACCGAGCACAGCGAAGGGGGTATCGACAGCGATCACAAGCAGCTCATCGTAGTGTCGCGCCAACCCCCAGGCGCAGCCCGCACCTGCCTTTGACAGTGCTTGCCAGGTAGGGACCGACCAGAACTCCGCCTGCGTCTCATAGGGCAAGGCGTGCACCAGCCCACCCCACGACGCGACAACCCGCCGGCTGAATGCCAGATCAGCCGGATCGAAGGCCCAGGTGTCCGGTCCCGGCTGCGGGCAAGCCACATGCACATCGAATCGGCCTACGCAGCGAATCAGCTCCTCACGCTGACGCTGCAGGGCGGACAGCAACGTCTTCGTCTGCCGGCCGAGGCCATTGGTGTTGTTACACACCCCGTTGACGGTGCAGTACAGGATGGTGCGACTCGCGGTCATGCTCCTCCTCCGCAACCATGTTGATCGGCTAGTCTGCCTGCCGTCCACCTCGTGGGCACCCGGCAGCCGCGGTCACGGGCAGCAGTGCGCTGGAGGGAGGCCGCCGTGTGCGCCACCGAGCCGCCGCCGAGGCTGTACGTGGATGGCCACAACCTGCTGCACCGGGCCGCGTTCGGCTTCCCGGCCCGCATCACCTCCCGAAGCGGCCGTGACATCACGCTGGTGTTCGGATTCTTCGCGCTGATCCGAGCCGCGGCCCGCAACCTGGACACCCCACGACCTGAGGTCATCGTGGTCTTCGACGGCCAGGACGGTGCCGCCGACCGGCGAGCCCTGCTACCCCGCTACAAGCCCCCCGTGACCGGCGATGAGGAGGTCTTCGCCGACCTGCCCCGCATCCATGACGGACTCAACCTGCTCGGCATCCAGTGGATCGAGAAGAACCAGTGGGAAGCCGACGACGTGATCGCCTCCCTCGTCACCGCTCAACCGGCGCGTGAGCACCTGATCATGTCCACCGACAAGGACTTCTACCAGCTCCTGTCACCCCGCGTCTCGGTCCTGAACACCCAACGACGCGTCGACCGTCGCCGCGTCCACCCCGCAGAGGTCCGCGACAAACACGGGGTGCTACCCCACCAATGGTGCGACTACCGCGCCCTGACCGGGGACAAGTCCGACAACATCCCCGGAATCCGCGGCATCGGGGACAAGACCGCCGCCAGACTCCTCACCGACGGAGGCCATCTCGAAGACCTGGACAAACTCGATCGACTCACCGGACGAATCAGCAAGCTCATCCGTCACCAGTGGGATGACCTCATGCTGTGGCGCACCCTCATCCAACTACGCACCGACCTCCCCATCCCCACCGCGGACAGACCAGGCCAACCCAGCAGCCTGCCCCCAGCCCCCGACATCGTCGGCGCACTCGACCTTTGGAGATAAGAGATCTCCAACCTGCGCGCGGGGCTGCACGCACGTCCGAACATGGTCTGGCGAGTTCCGGGAGGAGGCCTGAGTTCGCTTATCTCCGCTGGGCCGCGAGGGCGAGGTCGACTGCGTGTTGTGAATTGGTGGCAGGAATGATCGGATCCGGCAGCGGGCTGCCGTTGTGATCAAGGATGGTCCAGCCGCCGAGGGTGATCACCGGGATTCCGCCGCGTCGTTTGGCCAGGGCGATCTCGGACAAGGTGCCCCACGATCCACCGATGGCGATCACGGCGTCAGCGGACCAGACGATGACCGCATTGCGGGCTTCACCCAGATTGGTGACGATCACCGCCGACAGGTCCGGGCAGGCATCCTCGGCGGTGTCGTTGGGGCGGACGCCGATCACGAGGCCGTTCTCAGCGCGGACACCGGCAGCGGCGGCAGCCATGACACCAGTCCCGCCACCGCAGATGACGACGGCACCAGCCCTGGCGAGTAAACCTCCCACGTCGTAGGCATGGGTCTTGTCCTCGTCGGTGCAGTCGCGGGGGCCACACACAGCGATCTGCACGGGCACGCGCGAGTCCCCTTTTCTCCGTCAGCGGTGAGTTATGCGGTGTCGTCCGGCTCCAGCCCTGCCGGCGTGGGAGCGGGGTGGGTGCAGAACTCGGTGAGGTCATCGTGCAGCGCGGTCAGGGTGCTGGAGGTGAGGTCGGGCCGCTGGGTCAGCTGGTTGTGCAGGGAGCGGGCCCGGCTGATCACCGGCACGGTGCGGTACTCAGTACGGGTGGCACGCAGTACCGGGGCGAGTTGCTCGCTGACCGCGTCTAGATCACCTCGGGCCAGGTACGCACCGGCGAGGTCGATGTGGGCAGCGGCGATGAAGGAGGCGTTGGGCCGGGACTCCGCGGTGAATTCGTCCACGGCAGTGAGAGCCCAGTCCACGGCGGCGTTGAGATGGGCGGTGCCGCCGAGTTCCCGGTGGGCTTCGCTGGCGTAGTACGCGGCCTTGCCGGTGGCGAAGCCGAGCACGCCCGGTTCCTCGGAGGTGGGCTGGGTAGGAGCGGTCGCGGCGAGCGCCAGGGCTCGGGTGACCTCGCTGGACTGGTGGCGGGCGGCGTGGATCCGGGCCTGCTGGCTGGCCAGCCGCAACAGCGCGGTGCCGTTGGTGGGTGTATCGGGCAGGGCGGACTCGACGAGTTGGGCCGCTTCCTCATACCGGCCGTCCCAGTAGGCGACGTTGGACTGGACCCAGCGGATGTAGACCCGCAATGGGGTGTAGCCGGCCATCTCGGCGCAGTGCAGCGCAGTGCGGGCCTGGGTATTGGCAGCGTGCGGATGCCCGAGATCAGCTGTGGCGTGGGCTAGTAGCGCGCAGATCTGCCCGGCCACCTTGTACAGGACCACGGTGTGCCGGGGCTGTTGCCGTCCGGCGATCAGGGCGAACACGTCGTCACGGGCACCGAGCAGGCTGGGGAACACTGCGGCGGGCGGGTCGATGAGGTAGCGTCGGGCGGCCTCGGCGACGTCAGCGGTCATTTGTTCGAGTACGTCGTCATCGACGTTGGTGGTGGCGCTCCAGCGGCGGAACTGGGCGGACTCGTCGGCTGCCATGATGACCTCCTCGCGGACCGGCAGACCGCGTGCGTCGCAGCGCACGATACGTCGGCTGCCCCGGATGCAGACAGTGTCGGTGCTTCGGCACCCGAGCGCACGATCGGGGTCAACTCGGTCACCCGGCGTGACGCACACCGGGGAGGGTGACACCCCCGCAGAGATCGTGGCGGGTGGGTATCCACTCGGCGATGAGGTGAGCAGGCTGCGGTCGGCCGGGGTCAGGTGCTCCAGGTCGTCGGTGTCGACCAACTGGGACGGGGTGCACCCGTGGCCGTATGCGGCGGCCAACCGGGCCAGGTAACGCAGGCTGGGTGGGGCACCGCCGTGGGGCCAGTTCTCGTACTCGCTGACGCGATGGTCCGAGAGCCTGGCCCCGGGATGGATGGTGTTGTACCGCTGCGCCAGCTTCCACTGTGGCCACCCCAGGGCGTGCCGCCAAGCCACCCGAGGCCGAAGGGTGAACCTGCGGCTCATCTCGACAGCGATCTGAGCGACCGAGCACCCCAGACCACGCATCCGGTCACGAAGCTGATCACGTTCGGCTTTCGCCGAGGTTTCCGCGTTCCGGGGCATCGCCCACCCCCATGACGTTTGCGTGCGGTACCGAACAGAACCCGCCGCAAACAGTAGCCCCGACCGGTCGGAACCGGCAGCCCAGCAGTCGTATCGACAGGAAGTTCCTGAGTGGCTGCCCATTGCCCACCTCAGCGCGACCGCGATAACCGGGAAAATGTTCCCGCCCACGCCGGGAACCACCCACCCATGATCGATACCAAGCTAGCGACCAGCCAACCGCGTCAACCATCAACAAAAGCGAGTCCCCGGGGGTGGCCACGGCATGCCGATCGCGCAGGGCACCCCACCGCCCCGGGCTGGACAGGAGGCAACGGTGAATACCCAAGCCGCACCACCGACCACCATGACACAGGATCGCACCGTCGATCAGACCAGCCACCAAGTCATCTGTGACGCACTGCGCGGGGTGCTGCTCAAGGCCGTGCACGCCGGGCCCGGCGCCGTCGACGGGATCGGCTCGGTCCAGTGCCAGGCCAGTGCCGTGTTGTACCTACTGCTGCGCGATCACCCGATCGATCGGCGGGGTCGCTGCCGGTCCTGCCGACACTCCGGCTCGATGGTCTGCACGCGGCGCCAATACTGCCGGATCCATCGCACCGCGAGCTACTGGCTGCTGCGCCAACCCAATCAGGCACAGCTGCTCTCCCACCTTGCCACCGAGCTGTGATAGACACCGCCCCACCCGGTGCGACCACCGACCATGGGCAGCCGGGGCGGAACGGGGCGATGCCGAAATGGGCTTCGGCGCGATGCCCCGGCGCCGCACGAGTCCTCGGTCGGCGTGGGGTCACGCACCAGGCACTCATCGCGTGGAGCGGGCGCCACCCGCAGCTTGCTGGCCACGTCGACGCTCATGTGCCCGGCGGCGGCACGCGTCCAGCAGGCGGCGGCCGGGGAATGGACCAGGACCCGCTTGCAGGCGGCCAGCCCGGCGGCGAATGCCTGCAGTACGGTGCGGCCGAGCCCGGCGTCGTTCGGCGTACGGCTAACTGGTCCAGATCGGGGGCGAAACGGGCTCGGTACTTCGTGCCCGGCACGCCCGTGCGCTGAAAGCCGCACCGCGCATCCCCTACGGGAGCCGGGGCCGCGACGGTCACCTCGACCCCGGCGTTGGCCAGGGCCGGGGCGAGCAGGTCCGCGAAGATCCAACCCGAGTCCGAGGT
Organism: Pseudonocardiaceae bacterium; assembly: GCA_050700495.1. Taxonomy (GTDB): domain Bacteria; phylum Actinomycetota; class Actinomycetes; order Mycobacteriales; family Pseudonocardiaceae. The sequence goes on along the minus strand of JBOHHF010000361.1, from coordinate 1,708 downwards.
CAACCGGTCGGGATTGGAGATATTGAGTAGATACAGCACCACGCGTCGGGTCATCGCATCTCGCCTCCTTTGCCTCATCCGCCCCTGAGCGGGCGGGCAATCCCCAGCAAGCCCCAACAGACCGGCCGGGCGGCAGAGGTGCTGTCGTGGTGCACAAACCGTTTGCGCATCACGCAAAAACCCTCGTGGACGCACGTTTGTGGCGGTTACGGTGAGGCGGGCGCGATGTGCCCAGCGACCAACCGGGGCGGCCCATGGATTCCGGCAACCACGTGCGCATGCCACCCACCGCAGCTACGGCAGACCTGGCGTCTGGGACGATCCTGCGCCGCGTTCGCCAAGCCCAGGGATTAACGCTGGTCGAGCTCGGGGCGCGTGTCGGATACTCCGCGGCCCAGGTCTCCCGGTTCGAACGCGGCCTCGCGCCGATGACCGATATCACGGTACTGCGGCGCTTCGCCGACGCGCTCGCGATCCCACCCCAGGCCTTCGGTCTCACCGCACAGCCGAACCGCCACGACCAGCCACATAGCCACGTGGTCGGCGCGGCGAGCCCGTACCCCCGTCTTCCCCCACCTAGGGTGTCGGCCGAGTCCACATGGGAGGATGGTGATGACCCGGTGCGGCGACGGCAGTTGCTGGCGGCCACAGTCGCCACAGTTGCCAGCTCCTGCGTGCTGGCCGGCGATACTGCGCCGGCCGACGAGGCCGCCCCAGGCGACCGCCTCGTCGGCCGGGCCCGCGACGCGATGCTCGGCCTAGGCCCCGCACCCGCCCCATTCCCAGCTGACCGGCTTCGCGTCGAGATCGCGTACGCACTCGCCGACTTCGACGCCTGCCGCTACGGCAACCTCGCCCATCGTCTGCCCTGGCTGATCCGTGCAGCCCACGCCCTGACGGCCGATGGCGACACCCCGCAGCATCACGCGCTGCTGGCCAAGGTCTACCTGCTGACCACCCGGATACTGATCAAACTCGACGACCAGCAGCTCGGCTGGATGGCCGCCGACCGGGCCCGCGTCACCGCCGACATCAGCGGCGACGTACTCACCGCAGCCGAGGCCGCACGCAACCTCGCGGTCCTAGCCCGCAGGGCCGGCTGGCACGCCCAAGCCGTGTCGATCGCCCTCACCGCCGCCGACGCCCCTGGCCTGCGCAGCGGCGGACTCGCATGCACCGCCGAACGCGGCCTGCTCATCCAATCAGCCGCCTACACCGCCGCCCGCAGCGGCGACCGGACCGGGATGCGGCAGCTCACCGACCACGCGGCTGCGATCGCCACCGAACTCGGCGGCCCCACCTGGCTACGCGACCACGGCGGCGGTTTCAGCACGGCCACTGTGCAACTCCACCGGATCTCCGCAGAGAACTCCCTTGGCGATCCCGCCGCAGCCCTCACCGTCGCCCGTACCCTCACACCGGCACGCCTGCCGACCGTGGAACGCCGCGCCCGCTACTACACCGACATCGCCGCCGCCTTCGGCCAATGGGGCCGCCGTGAGGACTGCATCCGCGCCTTACTGGCCGCCGAACACCACGCCCCACAGGAGACCCACTCCCGCCCCGCGGTCCGAGCCCTCGTCTCCGGACTGCTCGTCTCCGGACGCACCACCCCCGAACTACGCGGACTCGCTGCCCGATGCGCAATCGGGTGAATGTCAAGGGAGGTTTGGGGGAGGTTTGGGGGAGGATTCGCGCCCTCCTCTAT
>JBOHHF010000360.1:0-18714 GCA_050700495.1 Pseudonocardiaceae bacterium | reverse complement strand
TGTACTTCTCCTTGCCTGTGACAGTCGATCTCACTGGCATGGGATGTTGGAGAGCCCATCGGCGGCGTTGGTGGCGTGGTTGGTGCAGCTGACGGTGTTGCCCAGGTCTTTTTTGGTGATGTTGATGGCGTAGCCGTCGGCGTTGAGGGTGGCGGTGTTGTTGCCGAAGGTGTTGCGTTCGCCCCAGCCGTCGAGGATTCGGTGGGTTTGAAAGCCGTCTTCGGGAGCGTCGGTGCCGATGTTGTCGGCGATGGTCCAGTTGTTGCCTTTGATGTCGACCCAGGAGTCCGCGGCGGTCATGGCGGCGCCGGAGAAGATGTTGCCGCGCAGGGTTCCGTGGCTGGTGCCTTCCTTGATATCGATGGCCTCGGCGGTGGTCTCGGCGATGTCGTTGGCCTGGATGATGTTGCGATCGCTGCGGTCGGGCCCGCAGTTGCTGTGGGTGCACCAATTGCTTCGGGCGCTGCCGATGTAGATGCCTTCGCCGAACTTGGCCTTGCGGAGCCCGGTGCGGCGGATGGTGTTGGCCTGCACGGTGTTGTCCGAGCTGGCGGTGCGCAAGTGCACCGCTTCATCACCGACCTCGTGGATGAGCAAGCCTTCGATGAGCGCACCGCGGGTGCTATCGATCATGAGACCCTTTTGGCCACCGTGGATGGTGAAGCCCGACAACCGCCAGTGGTCGGCGTCGCGCAGGTGCAGGGTGTAGCCGCTGTCGGTGGGGCCACCGTCGAGGATGGCCGCCCTGCTGCCGCACAGGGTGATCGGCCGGTCTGCGGTGGCGGCCGTCGTGATCTCGAACCGGCCGGGATAGCTGCCATCACGGAGGTGGATCACTGCGCCGGGTTGAGCCTGGACGAGTGCGGCGCGCAGCTGGTCGGTGGTGGACACGTCCTGAACGGCGGGGCCGCTGCAGGGCACCGTGGCCGGTGGTGCGGCGGGGGCGGTGTGAAGGGAACGAGGTGGGGTGGCGATGGGCGCGTCAGGTGTTGCCGGGCCGGCGCAGCCGGCCGCGAGTGCTAACCCCAGCGCTGACACCGTGGCCAGTCCGCGGATGTTCACCGGCTGGCCGGTGGGGACGCGGAGGTGCCGAAGCGCACCACAGTCGGTATGGATTCGCCGGTTGCGTGGATCGGTGCGGCATCGAAGGCCAAGGCTGGGTGATCGGGATAGGGGTGGGCAGGCTGCCGCTGGCGCCGACGGCGTTGACCGAGCAACGACGCGACGATCGGCAGCACCAGCAACGACGCCCATAAGGCCAGCAGCGGTCGGTCCAGGAACAGCCGGCGCAGCCGGTCGCTCACGCTCATGGTGACCTGCCACTGATCCTCGGAGTTGTTCACGACGCTGACCGCGACGCCGGCGTCGAGCCGGGCCAGATCCACACCGCTGGGGCCGCTACCAGCCAGCGTATTGCCCCGTGCCGCTGATCCCTGGGCGGCGCCCTGGAAGGACACGCCGTGGGCCCGGGCGCCGGTGATGGTGTTGTCCTGCACGTCCGCGCTGGCAGAGCGAACCTGGACCCCGGTGTCGGCGCTGGCGACGGTGTTGCGATCGACGGTCACGTCCGTTGCGCCGTCACGCACGGCGATCGCGGCACCGGCCGAGGAGGTGACGGCGTTCGTGCTGATCTTGGCATGCTTGGTCGCTCCGCGCACGACGATGCCCTCGGCATTGTCGACCACTCCGGTACCTGCCACGACGGTATCGTCGGCGTCCCAGACCAGCACGCCGTTGCCTGCGTTGAAGCGCACAGCCGAGTCCTGGACGCGGAAGCCGCGTTGGCCGTCCAGGGAAGCCCCGGCGGCGCCGGGTCGTTCGGCCAGCGGCCGCCCATCGAATCGGATGCCGTCGGTGCCGTTGCGTTCCGCAGTCACATGGCGCAGGGTCACTTCTGACGCGCCGCGGTCGGCGACGACGCCGCTGCCGGTGTTGCCGCGGATGGTACTGGTGCGGATCGTGGTGCCGGTCGAGCCCTGGTGCAGCAAGATCCCGTCGGCGGTGGCGCCGTCGAAGGTGCTGTCGGCGATGGTGAGCCCGTTGGTGTCCGAGCTGAAAAACCCGTAGTGGTTGGCGTGCACGGTGGTGTCGGTGATCGATCCGGTGCCGATGGCGGATTCGCTTCCGGTGACTGCCAGACCGCCGGTGCGACCGCTCCAGAAGCCCAGGTGCGAGATCGCGGTGAAGTGGGTTTGCAGGTCTGAACCGGCGACCCGGACGTAGGCGCGGCCGTCGGCGACCTGCTGGTCGGGCCTGTTGGTGGCTGGGTCCCAGCTGGTCAGCGTCAGCGGACGGCCTGGGGCACCGATGAGTTCGATGGAGCCCTTCCACCCCACCAGGGAGGTGAAACCGGTTGGGGTGCTGGTCAACCGCAGCGTGGTGCCGGGGGCGTCCAGGATGAGTTTTGCTCCTGGTCCGACCAGTACCGAGTTGATCAAAGCGACGGTGCTGGCGTCGATGCGCTCGGCGGCTCCCAACAGCAGCAGGGACTCCAGGGTGTAGGGAGCGCGGCGGGTGGTGAGGATCGCTGCGGCTGCGCCGTGTTCCTTGTCCAGGTATGCCGGGCTGGCCCATGGCATGCCACGTAACTGGCTGAGTAGCCGGGTGTCCTCAGCGGCGACCAGGGCCGCCTGCGATCGGGCCCGCTCCAGCCGGGCCTGTTCCAGGCTAACCGTTCCCGGCTGGGCTCGAGTCGGTGCGTTGCGGGACAGCCAGCCGGGGACGTAAACGGCCGCGGCCAGGACGGTGGCGAAAGCGAGCAGGCTGAGCATGATCGCCAACCACGGGCCGCGGCTGCGGCCGGATCGCTCGGCGACCTTCGTGGAACGGGTGCGCATCGTCAGACCTTCGCCGCGGTGCCGCTGAGGGCGTGGCTGGTTGTCATGCTGGCCGCGTCCTGCGCTTCGCCGCCGATGAGGTCGGCCCGCCGGGTCAGCCAGCCTTGCTTGTTCATGGTCACAAATGCGTAGGTCTTGATCGGCAACGCCACGAGTATGATCACCGCGGCCACCAGCGGAAGTAGCCACAGGTCGGCGGGCCGGCGCCGCAGGTGCGACATGCTACGGATCGCGCGGCCCAGGAATATCCAGATCAGTGCCAGCGCGAGCGCGGCCGTCACGCGGGGGTAGATCGCGGCGACGGCGACGTAGTAGATGGTGGCGCCCATCGTGACGGGTGTGAGCAGGATCTGGAATACGGTGAGCTGGGAGATCGCGGGCACTCGCCACAGCCAGCCCTTCCACAGCGCGGTGAGGTAGCAACGGTAGGAGTTGCGGCTCCAGCGGATGCGTTGCTTGCAGAAGGCCCGGAACGTGGCGGGGAACATCGACAACGCCCGGGCGGTGGACTGGTGCTCAGTGCGAAAGCCGCTGGCCAGTACCAGCCAGGTCAGCCGGCCGTCGTCACCGGCGACGCAGCGCCGACCGAGGAAGAACTCATGCTCCAGGTGGGGTAGCACCTGGAGCACCACCGAGCGGCGGTAGGCGGCGGTGCGGCCGGAGACGCAGACCACCGCTCCGGCGCGGCCGGTGGCGGGCACGTAGTCCAGGTAGCGGTTGTCGATGATCCAGTCCGCGACGCGGCGCCACACGCTGGTATCGGGTTCGAAGACATTCTGCCGGGTGCCTACCGCCCCGACCATGGGGTCGATGAAAGGCATCTGAACGGCCGCCAACAAGCCCGGAACCCAGCGGGTGTCGGAGTCGGTGAGCACGACCACCTCGGCGGTGGCGGCCCGGATACCGACGCCCAGCGCTGAGCGTTTGCCCTGATGGGCGAACACGATGACGTCCAGGCGCGGATCATTGCGGGCGATCAGGCGGCGTTGGGCCTCGGAGTCGGCGACATCGAGGACGACCACGACCTGGTCGGGATTCTCGGCGAGCCAGGTGTCCAGGCAGGCATCCAGCACATCGGGGTCCTCACGGTAGGACGGGACGACCACCGACGTAGTGGTGCGGAAGTCGTTGGCGGTGGGCCGGTACCGCATGGAGAGCAGCTTTCGCACCGCCCACACCGACCAGGACACCAACCCGACCAGGCCGATCGGCAGCAGCAGCCGCCAGTTCTCGGTGGCGAAGGCCCAGCCGTCGGGGAAGGGTGCCCACCTGTCGGTGATGGAAGTCCACCTGTCGGTGATGGAGGTCCAGCCATCGGTGATGGCGTTCCAGCCGGCGGTGATGGCGGCCCAGCCGTCGGCAACGAGGTCCATGACCGGCGTCCTCCTTTCGAAGTCGAGTACGGGCTAGGCGGCGACGGAGGTGTTCCCGAGGACGTCATGACCGATCTCGGCCATGCACGCTGCGTGCACGGCACCCAGGAGGCCGGTGCCGATCACGGTGATGCGCATCGGTCCCCCCGCGGACTCGGGCGCACCATCAGCGTCACTCGTGATCACTTCAGCAGGGTCGCCGGTAGTGATGGTCATGCCTCTGTCCTGTCCGATGGAGGTCAGTCATCCGGGTATGACCGGGGGAGCGGTCGCTACGGAAAGTGTCGTCGTGGGTCATATCGCGGCGAGATGAGCGATCGCTACAGGTAACTTTTCGTGGCAACCATCACAACATGTCGACCTTGAGGCCGTTCAACAGTGTGAACCCAGTCTCCACAACTCAGACAAAAGGCCTATAGTCAGACTACATTCACTCTATATTCACACTAACGGGGACCCGAACAGGTGAGCTATCTCAGCAGGGGTGCCATGGCGTCCGGGCAAAAGCGCACCCCTTGCCTGTCACGGGAGGTGACTGCCAGGGGGTGAGAGCGCGCTGCGTAGCGATCACGAAGCTGGGTCTGCCCCCGCACACCCCGCCACCACGGAGCGGCTGAACTCAACACCGCGGTGCTCTATGCGTTCGGTGCGGCCAACGAGCGGCTGGAGACCTGGCTTGGAAACCAGCTCGCTGACGAAGCCTGCGATCGAGGGCAAGTTGTTCGGGGCGGGCCAAGCGCTCGTGGGCGACCTCCAGGACGGCAGCCGCATCACCGCCTACGTCACTTGTAGGCGATTCCGGCGCTGGCCGGGCCGCCCAGCGCAAGTATCTCGACCGCCTGGAAACCCACGTCGGTGCACCATCCACGGAAGTCGGCACCGGTGTAGCCGAAGGCGTCTCCGGACTCGATCAGCATGTGCAGAGACAGCATGAGTCCGAGAACGTTCTCCCGCCGGTCGTCGTCGATCAGGTTCTCGATGACGATGAACGCACCGCAGGGAGGGAGTGCCTCGAAGATCGCTGTGATGAGCTGGAGCTTGCGCTCCAGGTTCCAGTCGTGCAGGGCGTTTCCCATCGTGATCACATCTGCCGTGGGCAGCGGATCGGCGAAGAAATCACCGGAGACCGCGCGGACTCGGTTGCTGAGGTTGGCGTCGGCGATGATGCGGGTGGCAATCGGTTCCACCGGGGGAAGGTCGTAGGTCGTGCACCTCAGGTGGGGATGGTGCTGGGCCAGAATGATCGAGAGCTGGCCACTGGCACCGCCCACATCGCAGACGGTCTGGTAGCGGGAGAAGTCGAACCTGTTGGCCAGGGCATGAAAGTTGCCCATCTGCCACCCCACCATCGCCTGCATGTACTGCTCCAGGCGGGCGGGATCACGGTAAAGTTCCTTGAACATGGACTGGCCAGCGTGCTTGATCTCGTTCTGCGGGTTGCCCGTGCGCAGGGCTTCAGTCAGGCCGATCCAATGGCCGTATGACCGGGCGTTGGCCATCTCGAGCGCGGCGCCGATGTAGCCGGGGCTGTTGCGATCAAGGAACAGCGCTGTCTCCGCGGTATTACGGTAGAGAGCCGTCTCGCCCTGCCCTTCTCGTTCGAGCAGGTGTAGGGCCACGAGCCCGTCGAGGAAGTCATACACCGCACGGCTGCGAAGCTCGAGCCGCTCCGCGATCGCGGGCCCGGTGAGCTGACCCGAACCGAGTGTGGTGAATAAGCCCAGTTCAACCGCCGACAACAGGGTTTTGGAGGGCCAATAGCCCAGACCGATCTGCATGATCAGCGATGGGTTGAGCGCTTCCGCATCCCCGGCCACCTACCCGCCCCCTCGGACCCGCCCCCTCGGATCGACTCGGGTCAGAAGCCGGGGAAGACTCGGCGCAGATCGTCGAGGGTGATGGTGCCGCCGGTGAGCTGCACGGTGGATGGGGTGTGTCGTGGTGCGAGGCGGCCGGTGGCCAGGCGCAACCAGGCCTCGGCGGGGGTGGTGAGGACACCGTCGGGTTGCGCAGGGGTGTCGACCAGGGTGACCGCGTCGCGTAGATCGAGCCCAAAGGATCGGTCGGGCTCGGTGGTCTGTACGGCCAGGGTCAGCTGTCTGCCGTTGAGTGCTTCGGGGTGTCCGAGGAAACCCATGAACACAACCAGCTGATCGAGTAGCAACTCGACTGCGTCAGGGGCCAGTACCGCTGCTGGATCGGACATGACCTGGATGTCCCAGGTGTGATAAGTGAACTCGCTGAGCCGCGTTGCCGCTGCGGTGGCCACGTCGACGGGCTCGGGCAGGAACCCGAGGTCGATGGATAGCTGCGTTCTGGCGGTGTCGTCGAGGCTTTCGTAGCGCGTGACCAGCGCTTCGTCGGCGCGCAGGAAGCCTTCGGCGTGTTCGTTGGCAGTCATGGCGTCCCAGCGAGCCCATACGCTCTGGTTGAACTCCGAGCCGGGGTTGCCGGTGCCCTCCAGCGCCCCCTCCAGCGTGCCTAGCGCGATTTCGGCGCCACTGCCGAGGTGGCTGAGAACCTGCGAGATGTTCCATTCGGTGGCCGCGGAAGGTCGTGCGAGGTCATCGGGGGTCATGCTGGTGACGAGGGCGGCGAGTTCGTCATGGCCGGTGCGCAGCGCTGTGATCGTCTGGTCGGCCTGGTCGCTCATTCGTGATCTCCCGATGTGATGGTGAAGTCTGCCTTGACCCGATGCTCGACGATATTGCCCTACTCGGGCCTTGTTCCACCAGGTTCCACCAGCAGATGTTGACCTTGTCACATACAGTTCACCCGCCCTGGATCCGGTCGTCACCGGTGACTCAGGAATCAGCGGCCGGCCTCACGCGTTGTCTGCGGTGAGTTTGCTACGGGAGAGGGGCGAGGGCCAGCCAGTGACGACGGTCGACATCGATCCCAGCATCAACCCGAGAGATCCACGGTTGCCGGGCAGTCCCGACACGATCGTGGTGTTCTCCGACCTGATCTGCTCTTTCGCGCACCTGGCCGTGCACCGACTACACGAGACCAGGAAGCGGCTGGGCCTGGAGGGCCGGATCTGGTTCGACCACCGGGGTTTCCCGCTGGAGCTGTTCAACGGCAACGTCAACGAGCGGCCCGGGGTGGACTCCGAGGTGTCCGTGGTGGGCGCGCTGGACCCGGAGGCCGGCTGGCAGCTCTGGCAGGGGCCGGACTGGAAGTACCCCGTGACGATGCTGCCGCCGCTGGAGGCCGTGCAGGCGGCCAAGGAACAGGGCTGGCACGTCAGCGAGCAGCTGGACCGTGCCCTGCGGCGGGCGTACTGGGCCGAGGGAAGGTGCATCTCGATGCGGCATGAGATCCTGGCGATCGCTCGGCAGACCGGGGCCGTTGACGTTGCGGCGCTGGCCGAGGCTTTCGACTCGGGGCGGGCCCGTCGGGCGGTGATGGACCAGTTCGAGGCGGCCCGTGAAGGCAGGGTCAACGGCAGCCCGCATCTATTCCTGTACGACGGCACGAACCTGGCCAACCCAGGGGTGTCGGCGCGCTGGGTCAACGGCCAGTTCGGCGTGGGCTTCCCAGTGATCGACGAGGATGATCCCACGGTGTACGAGGATCTGCTCAAGCACGCCACGAACCTGATGGACCCCGTATGAGCCACAATGCCGGTCCTTCCCTCGTTACGCTGACGCCATGACTTACAGCGGAGTGGTACAGGTCGGCGGGCCGGCGGATGTGCAGGAACTGACCGACCTGATGGTGTCGAAGGTCGCGGTCGGCCCCATGAACAACAACGCGTACCTGCTGCGCTGCCGCGTCACTGATGAACAGCTGCTGATCGATGCCGCCGCCGAGCCGCGGACCCTGCTGAACCTCATCGGTGACGGCGGCATCGCGACTGTCGTCACCACGCACCAGCACTTCGACCATTGGGGTGCCCTGCGCGAGGTCGTCGACGCCACCGGCGCCCGCACCTACGCCGGCCGCTACGACGCCGAGGGCATCCCCGTCCCCACCGACGTCCTCGTCGAGGACGGCGACACCATCCGCGTCGGCGAGGTCGAGCTCACCGCCCGCCACCTCGTCGGCCATACCCCCGGCAGCATCGCCCTCAGCTACGACGACCCGCACGGCCACCCACACCTATGGACCGGCGACTGCCTCTTCCCCGGCGGTGTCGGGAACACCGGCGACGACCCGGAGGCGTTCGCCCGCCTCATCGACGACGTCGATACCAAGATATTCAACCAATTCCCCGATGAGACCTGGGTTTACCCGGGTCACGGCAACGACACCACCCTCGGCGCCGAGCGCCCGCATCTGCCCGAATGGCGCGCGCGCGGCTGGTAACGCACGGGGAACCTAGAGGCCCAGCCCTAGAGGCCCAGCATCGTGGCGATCCGGCGCCGCTGTATCTCGGACGTGCCGGAGTAGATCGTCCCCGCGATGGCGTTGCGGAGATCCTTCTCGAGGCCGTACTCGGTCACGTACCCTCTGCCACCGAAGAGCTGCACCGCAGCCATCGCGGAGGCGACGTTGGCCTCGCTTGTCAGCAGCTTGGCGATGGCGATGTCCATCGTGATGTTCTCCCGGTTGGTGTGGCGCTCGGCCGTGTCATAGAGCCACTTGCGGGACGTCTCGACTCCGATCTTAGCATCGACGATCTTGTCGGCAACGGACTGGAATGAGCCGATGAGCTGACCGAACTGCCGTCGGCTCTTGGCATGGTCAAGGCAGCGTTCGAGACGATGCTGCATTTCTCCCACCGCCATGACGAACAAACAGAGAATCTCCCAGGCCAGCACGTGCTCAAGGATGAAGAAGCCGGACCCGGGCCGACCGAGAACGTTCCCTGCTGGCACTTTGCAGCTGTCGAAGGTCAATTCGCAGAATGGGGACGTCTTCAACCCCATCTTCTCGACCGGCTGCCCGACGGTGAAGCCCGGAGTATCCCGCTCCACGATAAACGCTGTGATACCCCGGAAGTCCTGGCCGGTGTCCGTCCGCGCGTAGACGACGAACAGATCCGCGACCGGACCGTTACTGATGAACGCCTTCCTGCCATCGAGAATAAAGAAGTCCCCCTCGGCCGAGGCCGTAGTGCCCATGCTCATGGCGTCCGAGCCGGCGTCCGGCTCGGTGATGGCGTGGGCGCCGATCGACGCTCCGTCACAGATTCGGGCCATATACCGCTGCTTGAGGTCACTCGAACCGAATCGCTGCACCGGGATGCCGGCGCTCACGATGTGTGTTGACACTGAAAAATTCAGCCCGCCGTCCCGGCAGCCGTATCCCAGGTCTTCGAACACGTACATAGTCGTGAGCAGATCCTGACCGAGGCCACCCCACCGTTCGTCGAACGGCAGGCGTAGCAGGCCCGACTCGCGGACCAGGTCCCATTTCTCCCGTGAGAAGACACTGTCACGATCGTCTTCGATGTGACCGGCGCTGAACGCATCGTGCCACTGACTGAAGGACTTCCGCAACGCCTGCTGTTCGTCGCTCCACTCGATCATTGTCGAACTCCTGACTGGATGGTGGTTGAACGCAATCTGGCGTCCTCTAGTACTGGGAGAACTGCTCCGAGTCCAGGTTGTGGCGTTCCTCTCCGTTCAGTGCCGGGGAGAACACGCACACGAGCCTCAGGTCCTCGTCGGGCGACGCTACGAGACAGTGGGGCTCACTCCTGTCGAGGGCATACATCGTGCCCGGCTCGATGACGTGCGCCTCACCGCTGGCATCAATCACTTCGCCGCGGCCGGCGATGCAGTAGCATGCCTCGAAGTGATTCTTGTACGCCAGTCGCGAGCTGGTACCTGCTCGGACAATCGTGTCGGTCACCGTGTACCCGAAGCCGTCGGGTTCCAGGAGGAAGCGGCGGCTCAGGCCATTCCCCCACTCGACGGTCCGCACGCTCGGTAATGCACGAACAATCATGTCAACCCCTCACTTGATGATCACTGACCTTTGATGGTCACTGAACTGATGGTCACTGACGGTGGCGGATGAGACGTGGTCACGCTGCAGATGCTCCAGCCGTCTCGTACTGCGTTTGCTCGATGAAAGCGTGTATCGCTGCTACCGAGCGGAAATTCTCTGGGACGATCTCCGCGTCGTACAGCGGGAGCTGGAACGTGTCCTCCAGCCAAACGATCGCTCTCAGCAGCCCGATGCTGTCGATGACACCACCGGCCAGCAGGTCGTAGTCCGTCTCCAGTTGCTCGACCGGGACGTCGGGCATGAACTCCTTGACAATGAATTCCTTGATCATGCGAGTGTGGTCAGTCATTTTGCTCTCCTCTTAGTTGGACAAAAAACTGCGCTGCCGGTCGACCTTGCCGGTCGACGTCTTCGGCAAAGGTTCAGTGACGATATTTATGGTGGACGGGATGGCGGCCCTGTCTAAATTGTGAGCGCAATGCTGGCGCAGCGACAAGCTGTTTAAATTGCCAGCCCTGTCCCGCCTGACCACCGCATGCAGCCGTTTGCCGGCTAGGTCGTCTGGGACCGCGACGACCGCGACCTCCAACACCTGATCGTGTTCGAGGATGACCTGCTCGATCGCCTGAAGGCTGATCCGCACGCCGCGGACCTTCACGTGGCTGTCGGTTCGGCCTTCCAGGGTGATCGAACCGTCACCGTGACGCCGCACGATATCGCCGGTGCGGAAGTACGTCCTTTGGCCGGCTTCGCTGCGGTATGGCACGAACTTGCTGTCGTTGAGCGCCTCGGTGAGATACCCCCGGGTCTGGAATGGAGACGAGACCCACAGCTCACCCATTCCCGGTCCCTCGACAACGTGATCTCCGTCGCTGACCACGAGCGCGCTGACCCCCTCGATTGGCTGACCGATGGGGATCTGGTGCTGGGCGCTGACGCGAGACACGTTGATCTCGTGAATAAAACTGTCGTTGGTCTCCGTCGAGCCGTAGACATTGTAGAAGCGCGCCTGCAGGAAGAGCGCAGGGAGCTCCTTAAGCGTGCGGTGCGGGATGCTGTCGCCGGTGACGATCACGTGGCGGACGCTCTCGAGACGGTGGCCACCGTCTCGGGTCGCGTCCATCAGGAGGCGATACAGCATCGGGACTGCTTGGATGACGTGAACTTCATTGGTCGTGAGCAGGTCCACCAGGTAACGGGCGTTAGTTGCTCGGTCCTGGTCGACCAGAGCGACGCATCCCCCGTGCTTGAGCGTGGTCCAGATGTCCAGGAGGCTCAGGTCGAAATTGAGTGGTGCGTAGCTGAGGACCGTTGTGCCGTTGTTGATGCCGAAGCGCGCACCGGCCCAGTCCGTGAAGCGGTCGATCGCCGGTAACGACAGCGGCACGATTTTCGGCACTCCGGTCGAACCGGAGGTGGTCAGCATCAATGACGCGTCCCCGGTGCCGGGTGGCGGCTGCGGTCGAGAACGGTCTTCGGTGCGTGTCGCACCCACGGCCGCGCACCTCACCTTGCCAGCGGTTGTTGTCGAGTGGGCGCCCGGTGACAACACCTGCGTGCAGCCGGCTTGCTCGAACAGTTGCTGCAGCGTGTCGCTACCCAGGTCGACTGACGGCAGCAGGATCGAACGTCGGTCCAGCAAGCATGCCAAGATCAGCGCGATTGCTTGCGGTGACTTCTTGGCGAGGATGCCGACGGGCCCCTTGTCGGAAAGGGGAAGCCGCTCGAGGTACGAACGGGTGTCATACATCATCGCCTCGAGATCGCCATAGCTGATCCGCTCGCCGTGCCAGAGCAGTGCCGGTGCCGTCGGCCGGCGCCGCGCTTGCTCGATGACGTGGTCGGGAAGGGCAGCGACCAAAGTTGACGTCATGTTCTTCTACACTTTCCGTTTCTGTGTCGTCAGCTCTCCGAGCTCGCTACCGGTTCCAGGCGAAGTCGACACGGTCGGCCACACCCATTTGCTGGCAGAGCTGGTGCAGACCGCTGTAGTCGGTGAGCATCCGGGCGCGGCTGAGATCAGCTTCGCAATCGTCGATCATGCGCTGACCGTCAGTAATGCCGACCAGATCCACAATTCGCCGCCAAGCGCCGAAGTTGTTGGCCGCAAAGGCGATCAAACCCTCGGCCAGCGCGGTGAGGAAGAAGTGCTGCTGCCCGGCAGAAAGGTGGCTGTACACCATTTTCGCCATCTCCGCGCTGATGGAGGCATGGCAGTACTCGTCGCGGTTGTGCAGCTTCGCGGTGGTGCTGTGCACAGGCTGGATCTCGGTATCATCCGCGACGATGTACAGCAGTGCGCTGATCGAGACTTCAGCCACCGTGGCAAAGGCCAGTGTGATCAGATTCTGCTCGAATCGATCCGTAGCTGCCTGGTCACGCAGCTGCAGGTGGCGTATCGCCTGGTAGGACATCGGCAGTGCGGCGGCGGGCAGGTTCCAACCGCGCGCGCGGCGGATCACCGCACTGGAGTTCAAGTGCATAAGCGTGTGGTATTGCTCGTCGACTGTCGCCTGCGCGAGCGCAGCGTGGGCGGCCTCCCCTGCAACGCCGGGGAATTCGTCGTTCAACAAGAGAGCGAAGCCGGGATTGGCGACGTGCTGCTCGATGTCCATGACGCCGCGGTTGAAAGCCACCATGCCCCAGGCAAGCAGCTCGGTCCGGCGAGCTGGGTTCAACGCCTGGTATGTGGGGTGGTCGTGGAAGGGCAGCATGCTTTCGGAGTAGTCCGGACGATCGAGCTCGTACAATGCGTCCAGATCAAGTTCGGCACTCTTGACAATGGCCCGGCGCCGCCAGTTCTTGGCGAGCCGGGTGATCACAGCGTTCTCTACCGGATCGGCCTGGTCGTAGCTCGGCAGGTGGGCCATTTCTCGTACGGAGGGCTCGGTAACCATTGTTTTCCTCACTTCTATCGCGCACGTCGGTTTCGCTCTTACTCGACGTCCGCTCCAGTCGGTAGGCTGCGGAGTCGCAGCACGTAGCGGTCGTCGCGGAGGACGTCCTCGGTACGGGAGATCAGCGTGTCCAGATCGTCGTGCACTGACAGGTGACGTCCGCTGAGTCGGTCGACCTCGCCGGTGGCTATCCTCAGCAGCAGCTCCACTGACTGCTGCGGCTCTGCGCCCCGGCCGGCGGCAAGCTCCCGGCGGACCCAGGCGTGCATCAAGCCCGCTGCCGAGTCCGCCGGTGCGGCGCGGGTCAGCATCGGCGCGCTGAGTCCGATCGGCAGAAGGCCGGGATGAACACTGAAAACGCTGATCCCATGCCGCCCGGTCTCGTGCCCGAGGTTCTCGGTGAACTTGACGACGGCCGCCTTGGACACCGAGTACGCCGACACCCACGGCCAGCGGAACACCCCGGCCTGGCTGGTCACGTTCACGATCCGGCCCCGTCTGCGGGCCACCATCTCCGGCAGCACCAGCCGGCTGCACAGCGCGACACTGCGCAGGTTGACCTCGATGGTGCGCCACCAGTCTTCCTCCTGGACGTCCCAGGCCGGTCCGATTGGTCCGCAGATCCCGGCGTTGTTCACGAGCAGGTCGACGGGGCCGAGCTCGAGCCGTAATTTCTCCACGGCGGTCGCGGTGGCCGTGGGATCGCTGAGGTCCGCACTGGTTGCAACGGCAACGCCGCCCGCTGCCTCAATCAGTTGCACCGACTCGGCGAGCTCGTCAGGGGAGCGAGCGATCAGGCCCACCACTGCGCCAGCACCGGCCAAGCCAAGCGCTAGCACCCGTCCGACGCCGCGTCCACCGCCAGTGACGAGGGCCACTGAACCTGCCAACTCCGGTTTCGTCGCGGCGGTGGCGAGCATGTGCTTATCAGGCTCGTTTCTCACGTGATCTCCTTCACAATGGCATTCGCGTATCTGTAGCTCAGCC
This sequence comes from Pseudonocardiaceae bacterium, assembly GCA_050700495.1. Classification (GTDB taxonomy): domain Bacteria; phylum Actinomycetota; class Actinomycetes; order Mycobacteriales; family Pseudonocardiaceae. The sequence continues at coordinate 4,719 of JBOHHF010000360.1, read as the reverse complement.
AGACATTGGGGGCTACGTTCTCGCCAGAGCTCCTCGCGCTGTAGCTGAGGAGTCCGAACTTGCACGAGCCGGGACTGATGAAATGTCCGCGCCGCAACGCGCAACGCGTGGTCTTGGCCGACCAGTGCGGCGCACCCTCTGTGGTGATCGTTGCTTGATTGCAGAATTCACGAGTATGAGGAGTGAGGGGGACCCTCCACTGATACTCGGAACCGAGAAATTCGTGCGGTTGTGCGGGGTTTAGGTGCCAGCACCGCCTGTGCCGGCCGTTGTGACGTCGCTGCGGTCCGGCACTGAGCCCGGCCGGGTGTCAGCCGTCGGCGGCGTGGAGCTGGACGTGCAGCCCGGCAAGGAGGATGTCGAGCCCTTGGTCGAGTTCGGCGGCGCCGTCGTAGTTGGCGAGGACCGCGGCGAGGCTGCGGAGCAGGGGGAACTCGCGGCGCGGAAGCCGATGCAGGCCAAGGCGGAGCAGGTCGTCGGTCTCCTCCGGGTTGACAACGAGTTCATGTAGCTCGTCGAGCACATGGCCGCGGAGCCCTGACCGACGAATTATTGCTGTCAATCGTCCCGGCGGGGCAGCGTTGGGGCGTTACGTCGAGGTACGTTGCCCATGAGCGCTCGCGGCTCTCGTCCCGGCGTGAAGTCATCCGCCGGTAGGATCACGCCCGTGCCGGATCCGGACGATGACTTCGAGGCTCGCCTGGCCGTCCTCGAGCGCGAGGTTGCGCGGCTTCGCGAGCAGACCGCCCTCACCAGCTCTGAGGCCACCGCTGCATTGCTGACGAAAATCGCAGGTCCAGATGGCCTCAGTCAGGGGTAGCCGCTGCCCGCCACCCGGCAGGCGCTGTTGCGTGGGCTGCGAAGCGCTGCCTTACCACGGTGTCGACCATCCCCTCCACGGCGGTGTCACCGGCGACCTGTCACGGGGCTCGGTAGCACTGCGGGCAGATCTGGTCAGGGTCTGGCGGCTGGCCAGGCAATGCGAGACGGCCAAACGGCAGCTGTCGAGGCTGGAAAACTACGTCGCAGCGCCCGAGAACCGTCCCGTCGTTGCGCAGCCCACCGCAGTGGGTGTCGGCATCGCCGACCGAGCGCAGATACCAGATCACCGGTTTACCTTCGCGGCTACCGCCACCCAGCGGAACCGCATCAGAGGAGAGCTTCCCGGCGGTACTGCGCACAACTAGGCGTCATACGCCTAGTTCGCGTACGGTCTGGGGCATGCTGCCGCTCGGGGAGAATTTGGCCCGGATTCGCACCGCCCGCGGGCTCACCCAGGAGGAGCTAGTGCAGGCCTCCGATGTCAGCGTCGACACGATCTCGCGCTTGGAGCGGGGCGCGTACGCTACCGCCCGACGGTCCACCCTCGCGGCGCGGGCGCTGGGTACCGACCCTGGGCGGCTGCTGGGCATCACGCCACCCGAGCAGGACACCGCCGGCGCCGAGCAGCTGCGCTGCGCCGTGCATGCGCTGGATCTGCCTGACTTCGCCGAGCCCCCCGAGGTGCTAGCGCTGCCGGAATTGCATGACGCAGCATCGGGTGCCTGGTCGGACTACCTCGCCGGTCGGCACACCGAACTTCTCGCCGGATTGCCCGCGCTGATGGTCGACACCCGGCGCGCCGTGCACGCGCAGCTGGTCGGTGACCAGCCGGGCCAGTAAGAACGGCCGGTCCGCGGAACCGGATGAGGCGTCGCTGAGGTAGTCGGCGACCGCACCGGGGTCCATTCGGGAATCCACCGTGGCCAGCCGGGCGGCCACATAGTCGTGCAGCGCCCGCTGGCCGCTGACCAGCACGTCCAGGTCGAGCACCTCGGTCGGTCGCAGTGCCTCTATCAGGCCTAACGCCTCGACCAGGGTGGGCGGCCCCTCGGTCGTCGCCGCGTCCCGAGGCAGATCCCGGGTCGACACGACCACCGTCGCGTGCTCGGCCAGCCGGACCAGCGATCGTGAAAGCCTCCCCGCGAGCCTCATCCAGCCCATCGATCGCCACCACTGGCAAGTCGGCGTCTGCGGCCAGCGCCCGTTGCAGCGCCCCCACCAGCTCCGCGGCGTTGCGCCGGCCCGACTCGGCCGGGGTCAGCAGCCCGCTGCCGACCAACTGGCCGTCGAGTCGCTCAGCGACCTGATCGGTGGTCAACCCCCGGGCGTGCACGTTGGCCGCCACCGACCCCAGCCCGGGGTCGTCGTGTTCCCATCCCCCGCCCAGGCGTTTCCGCTCGTCGGGATCCGACAGGCAGACCACTCGGCCCACGATCGCCGACTTACCGGTGCCCGCCGAGCCGGTGACTATCCGCACCCCCCGTTCGCGTGAGGCCACCCAGGACACCACCCGGTTCACCTCGCCGGTCCGACCGGCGAACCATGAGCGGTGATCCGCCAACGGGCCACCGCGGGCGGCCAGCAGAAGGTGCTCCACCACCTGCGCGGGAGCACCCGGGTCAAACAGCGGGTTGGGCAGCATGCGCTCTGCGACACCGCTCCTGTGGAAGCCTGGCTTCTGGCCCCCCTCACCCCATTCCTTGATGAGCGCATCCCACAGGTCTTCGCCGTAGATCTGCTCGTTGTGCGCCGACCAGCGGCGCCGCTGATCGGGATCGCGTGGCCCGTCCCGGAATAGGGCACGCAGCCGCTGGCCGAACACCCTGTCGATCGCTGTCTGGGCCGGTGAGCACGATGCCAACACGCCCACCCACACCTGCTCGTTCTCCGACGGCACCGCCTGCAGCAACGTCACCGCCACCGAGGCCGCCGATGCCACCGCCGCACCCGAGAAGCAGGTGTCGAAGATGAACAACAACTGGCCAGCGCCCGAAAGCGCTGCCTGCCGGACCACCTCCACAGCCGAGATCCCCGCGGCTAAATGGTCGGGGCTGTCCGTGGTGATCACCCGCAGACGGCCTGCCGTGACCGCTCCACAGCAGCACCAGCGAGCCACCGCCCGACATCGAGTTCGGCAGCAGCTCAAGGTGGTCCGACGCCTCATTCCTGGTCGGGTCGACCAGCGGCGCACCCTCAAAATCCCTCAGCAGATTCGCCAGCTGCTGCACATCACTCACCGCGCACGGAAGCGCCGGATACGCCGCGCGCTCGTAGCTGCCGACGCCGATCCCGACGAAACGTCCATCAGGCCCAGTCACGCGTCCGCGCCTCCGCTCGTCTTCATTAACCGAATCGTCCGCCTATCTCACCACCCACTACGGCTGAGGTGATCCCGCGTTACGTCTCAGCGAGGGGTTCGCCACCCGATCCTCGGCCGCATTGTCCCGGGCGGATCGGGCGTCGGATCCACGCTGCCCGATGGTGGAGGTCGCCCGGCGGCGGGCAGGCGGTGCATCATCCATCCGAGGATCACGAGCCCCGGCAGGGCGAGCACGGTCGAGATGAGGAAGAACGTCACCCAGCCCACGTGATCGGCGACCCAGCCGCTGGTCGAGGCGAGGAAGGTCCGCCCCATGGCCGCAAACGAGCTGAACAAAGCGTACTGAGTCGCCGTGTAGGCCACGTTGCAGAGAACTGACAGATACGCGACAAAAGCGGCCGAGGCCATGCCACTGGTCAAGTTCTCGATCGCGATGGTGAAGACGAGGATGCGTACGTCGTGACCGGCGAGCGCCTGGGCAGCGAACATCAGGTTCGAGAGCGCTTGGCAGATCCCGCAGACCAGAAGTGCCTTCATCACGCCGTACCGGACGACGGCGAGGCCGCCGAGGAAGACGCCGGTCAGCGTCGCGGCCAGGCCGAAGGCCTTGGTCACCGTCGCGATCTCGACTTTGCTGAAGCCGATCTTGATGTAGAAGGGGTTGGCCATGATACTGGCAAAGGCGTCGCCGAGTGTGTAGAGCACGATGAACACTGAGATGAGGAGCGTGACCGCGATCCCCTGCCGGCGGACAAACTCGGCGAAGGGCGCGACGACCATCTCCCGGAGACGGTCGAGGAAGTCGGCGTTCGGCGCCGCCACCCCAGCGGCCGCCACCCCACCGACCCTTGGCTCGGGGGCGAGGAGCGTGGTCATCACCCCGATCGAGAGAAGTCCCGCCATCGCTGCGTAGACCCACGACCACGGCAGGAGCACGGCCAGGAAGAGGGCTCCCGCCCCGCTGGCCAGTATCCCGAGCCGGTAGCCGTACTGCGTCATGGCGGCGGCCGCGCCCTGCTCGTGCTCCCGTGCCGTCTCGATCCGGTAGGCGTCGATGACGACGTCCTGGCTGGCGGAGAGAAAGGCGACGCCGAGCGCGGCCAGCGCTGTCCAGAACGGCGCCTCCCGGGGCCGCGTGGCCCCGAGCGCCACGATGGCGCCGGCCAGAGCGAGCTGGATGACCAGCAGCCAGCTTCGCCGCCGCCCCAACCGTCGAGTCAGCACGGGAATCGGCACGCGGTCGATGAGCGGGGACCAGATGAACTTGACGGTGTAGGGCACGCCGAGCGCGGCGAACAGGCCGATCGATGTGAGCGACAGCCCCAGTTCCGTCAGCCAGATGGCGAGAGTCGCCCCGGTCAGCGCCAGCGGTAGCCCGCTGGCGAAGCCCATCAGAAAGATGATCACGAGCCGGGGCTCGCGGTAGACGGCAAGGGCGGTGAGCCATCCGCTGCCAGCCGGACGCGGCCCCGGCTCGACTGCGGGGGGCGCTGCGGCGATGCGACCCCACAAGCTAGCTATCCGCATTCAGCGGGCTCAGCGGGGTCAACAGGGCTTCGATAAACCCGCTGAGCCCG
>JBOHHF010000359.1:0-1999 GCA_050700495.1 Pseudonocardiaceae bacterium | reverse complement strand
GAGCCAAGGTTTAATCGCAAGCTTGACGACACTTCAGAGCCGGTGGAGGCCGCCAACTGCGCGGCTGCCGCCTCAGCGTCCAGCCGGGCGCCGAGGTGATCGAAACAGTCCCGGGCAGCGGCCAGCTTCATGCGGGCTGCCTCAGGCTGACCGGCCCGCTCCAGTGCGGTAGCCAGCAGCATCTGAGCGCGCGCCCGCTCGTAGGGCGACTCGGCCTCGCGCCACAGCTTGACGCTGCTGCGCAACGGCGGGAGCGGATCATCCTCACCGGTGGCCAGCGTCAGTGCGCCGCGGGCGCCCTCAGCCGCCGCGAACAACGCCGCGCTACCGTAGACCTGCGCCGACTCGCCCAGTTCGGTCGCGGCGGCGCGAGCGGTGCGGAGATCGCCGACCGCCAGCGGCGATGGTCACCTGGTCGGGAAGCAGCCGGGTACGGTCCAAGCGGTCCCAGGTTCTGTTGGCAAGCGCCGCATCGATCAATGCCGCCGCATCGGCGGGGCGTCCGCGCAGCAGCTCCCGCCGGGCGCGGCCGGGCAGCGCGCTGACGTCCAGTTCCTCGACCTTGGCGAAAGCCGCCGCCGCGCCGGTGAGATCACCCATCCGCAACCGGATCTCGCCGATGCTGGCGAAGGCCATGCCGACTTTGGACCATGTCGATGCACTGCACCTTGGCGCAGGCCCGGTGGGCCTCCTGCTCGGCGAACACCCAGGCGCCGCGATGGATCATGATCGTGGCGCAGTGGGTCTCACAGTCGCCGGGAAAGCTGGACAACCCGGTACGCACGAAGCAGTCCTCGATAGCCCTGTTCCACTCCTCGGCGCGACGATAGTCCCCCAGGTCGCAGCAGCTCCGCACGACGTGGCAGAAGATCTGGACGGTGGCCAGCTGCGAAAGGCCCCCGCCAACGGCCATCACCATCCCCTCGTCGTGCAAGGCCAACCCCTCTTCGACCTGCCCGCGTTGGATGAGCACTCCGCCCTGGAACACCATCCCGAGGGCCTGCAAGTCATAGCTGCCGTATCGGACGCCAGTCTCGTAGGTCGACCGGGCCGCAGCCAGGCATTTCTCAGCGTCGTCCCGCATCAGACTGACGATCATGGTTCCCCAGTGCAGGTAACCATGCTCGGCGCACTCAGGCTCGGCCGAGAGCAGACGCTGAGCCCGCTGGAACCAGTCTTTGGCCACCGCGAACTGCCGGTAACTGCTGTGCTGCATCATGAGCATGACCGCGGCCACACCGGCTCGGCGGTGGTCACCGGCCTGAAGGTAGGCGTGATGGGCACGCTGCCGCGCGGCCAGACCGTCCCGGTAACGCCCCGACCACCAAGCCGCCTCGGCCAGGCCCTCAAGATCCTCCGCGACCAGCGGCGCTATCTGGTCCTCCGCGGAGAACAGCTCGAAGGCCCGCTGCCAGTCGTGCGCGGCCAGTGCGGCGCGGGCCGCCGGCAGCCGTTTCTCGGGTACAGGCACCTCGGCCGGTAGGGATGACCCGTGTGTCGGCTGCGGTTGCGGCGGTGACCAATCGAGATCGGGACGCTGGTGGAGCACGGCCTCGTGCAACCTGATCAGCTCCGGGCTGGGATCGATGCCGAGCAGCTCGGCGAGCTGTGTGCGCAGCCGCGCGTACGCATGCAGCGCGTCAGCCTGTCGCCCGCAGCGGTACAACGTCCGAATGAGCTGTGCCCACAGCCGTTCGCGCAGCGGTTGCTCGACCACCGCCTGGCTCAACTCCCCGCACAAGCTTGCGTGCCGACCCAGGGCCAGATCGGCCTCCACCCGATCCTCCAGCGCCATAGCGCGCAGCTCGGTCAGGCGAGCGATCTCTGACTGGGCGAAAAGCTCGAAACCGAAGTCAGCCAGTGGCTCACCGCGATCTGCATAAACGTCTGTATTCGTTGAAAATTCGTCGACTGCTGCAGGGAGGCCAACACGCGCTGGCGGCACATGCGCGCCGAATTGCCCGGAGCATGCCACAGCTAGCCCCGGCACCATCGGCCC
>JBOHHF010000358.1:0-13262 GCA_050700495.1 Pseudonocardiaceae bacterium | reverse complement strand
GTGTTATGACACTGTTACGCACTCACGAGTTATCCACAGACGGCACCTTCCGCAGCGGAGCCGACCAGCCGGGCGTACTTGGCCAGCACGCCGCGCAGCGGGCGCTCGGGCGCCTTCCACTCCTGGTGGCGCCGCCGCAGCTCCTCGGCGCCGACCTGCAGGTTCAGCTCGCGGCGGTCCATGTCGAGCACGATCAGGTCGCCGTCGCGGATCAGTGCAATCGGTCCGCCGTGCGCCGCCTCGGGTGCCACGTGCCCGACGCATAATCCGGTGGTGCCGCCGGAGAAGTGCCCGTCGGTGAGCAGCAGGACGTCCTTGCCCAGCCCGGCGCCCTTGATCGCACCGGTGACCGCGAGCATCTCGCGCATCCCCGGCCCGCCCTGCGGACCCTCGTACCGGATCACCACCACGTCGCCGGGCTGGAGCTCTCCGATGGCGTTCATCGCGGCCTGCTCGCCGTCAAACACCCGGGCGGTGCCCTCGAAGCGGGTCGAGTCGAAGCCGGCGCTCTTCACCACCGCGCCCTCGGGAGCCAGCGAACCGCGCAGGATGGTGATCCCGCCGGTGGGATGCATCGGGTCGGTGAGGCGGTGCAGGATCTTGCCGTCCAGGTCGGGTGGCGCGAGTTCGGTGAGGTTCTCGGCGACGGTGCGTCCAGTGACGGTGAGGCAGTCGCCGTGCAGCAGTCCCGCGTCCAGCAGCGCCTTCATCACCACCGGCACGCCGCCGACGTGGTCCACAGTGGCCATCACGTGCGTGCCGAAGGGCTTGACGTCGGCCAGGTGCGGCACCCTGTCACCCACCCGGTTGAAGTCGTCCAGCTCCAGCGGCACGCCGGCCTCGTTGGCGATGGCGAGCAGGTGCAGAACTGCGTTGGTCGAGCCGCCGAAGGCCATCACCACCGCGATCGCGTTCTCGAACGCCGGGCGGGTGAGGATCTGTCGAGCGGTGATCCCGCGGGCAATGAGGTTCACCACGGCGGATCCGCTGGCCCGGGCGAACCCGTCGCGGCGCCGATCCACCGCGGGTGGGCTGGCCGAGCCGGGCAGTGACATGCCCAGCGCCTCGGCCGCACACGCCATCGTGTTGGCGGTGTACATCCCGGCGCAAGCGCCCTCACCGGGGCAGATCGCCCGCTCGATGGCGTCGACGTCGGCCCGGCTGATCAGGCCGCGGGCGCAGGCCCCCACCGCCTCGAAGGCGTCGATGATGGTGACTTCACGGTCGCCGACCCGGCCGGGCAGGATCGTGCCGCCATAGAGGAACACCGCGGCCAGGTCCAGCCGGGCGGCGGCCATCAGCATCCCGGGCAGGCTCTTGTCGCAGCCGGCCAGCAGCACCGTCCCGTCCAGCCGTTCGGCCTCCACCACGGTCTCCACCGAATCGGCGATCAGCTCGCGCGAGACCAGCGAGTAGTGCATCCCGACATGGCCCATGGAGATGCCGTCGGACACCGAGATCGTGCCGAACTCCATCGGGAATCCCCCGGCCGCGTGCACGCCCTCCTTGCTGGCCTTGGCGAGCCGGTCCAGGGACAGGTTGCACGGGGTGATCTCGTTCCAGGACGAGGCGACACCGATCTGCGGCTTGGCGAAGTCGTCGTCGCCCATACCGACGGCGCGCAACATGCCACGGGCACCGGCACGCTCCAGGCCGTCGGTGACGTCCCTGCTCCGGGGCTTGAGGTCTGGCTGGCTCATGCCGGTCTCCCTGTCCTCTTGCTGCGACTACCGCCTACCTCTGGGATCATGTCATGTGGGCATGATCCCGGTATGGGTGCAGCCAACGACTCTTTCTGCCGCTCAAAGCACACAGACCGCGATCACCACGATTGCCGGTCAAGCGCACGCGTGGAACCCGCTGTAACGCAACCCGGTACTGCTCCGATGAGCCTGATGAGCCCCGGCGATTTCCCCCGACCGCCGGGGCTCACCTTCGCAGCTTGCGGCCCATATGGAGTTCCTCGACGTGGCCAGACGTCGCATCAGCTCTCGGTGGTGTCGGCCAGCGGCACTGCGGGGTCGGCGAGCCGGTGGCGGTCGACGGGCATGCCGCTGCGGATGAGGTCTTGCACTGGCGCGATGCCCTCGTCCCACTGGTTGACGTGCATCCCGGCCACGACCCGGTCGTCGGTGAGCCAGAACGCATAAAACGTCCGCGCACCGAGATCACCGCGGATAATGAGCGCGTCGTACCCGCCGGGACGGAACCACCCGGTGAACTCCATTCCGACGTCGTATTGGTCGGTGAAGAAGTACGGCGCACGGTCGTAGCTGACCTGCTGGCCGAGCATCGATCGGGCCGCGGCCGGTCCCCCGTGCAGCGCGTTGGCCCAGTGCTCGACGCGGATCCGTGCACGGAACAGCGGGTTGACCGCGTTGGCGACGTCGCCGGCGGCGTAGACATCGGGGTCTTCGGTGCGCAGCGCGGCGTCGACGAGGACACCATTGTCGACGGCCAGACCGGCCTGCTCGGCGAGTTCGGTGTTGGGCTGGGCTCCCACGCCGACGATGACGACGTCGGTGGGGATCTCGCTGCCGTCGTCGGTGACGACCGCCGTGACCCGCCCGGTGCCGCGGAACTCGGTCACCGCCGTGCCGAGCTGGACATCGACGCCGTGCTGGCGGTGCACCTGGGCGAAGAATCCACCGATCACGGAACCGCCCGCGCCGGGACCAAGGGCGGCCTGGAGCGGGGCGGGTTGCGGCTCGATGACGGTGACCTCGCAGCCGTACTCTCGGGCTGCGGCCGCGGTCTCCAGCCCGATCCAGCCGGCACCCACCACGACGACGCGGCCCCCGCCGCGGATGGCCTCGCGCAGCCGCTCGGAGTCCTCGATCTGGCGCAGGTAATGCACGCCGTCCAGGTCGGCACCAGGTAGGTCTAGCCGACGCGGCGACGCGCCGGTAGCCAGCAACAGCTTGCTGTACCCGAGCCGGTCGCCCCCCTCAAGCTGCACCTGGCGTCCAGCCCGGTCCAGGCCGGTCACCCGATGACCCAGCCGCAGCTCTACGGAGTTTTCGCCGTACCAGCCCTCGTCGTGGACGTAGAGTTTGGCCTTGTCCTCCTTGCCCGTGAGGTATCCCTTCGACAGCGGAGGCCGTTCGTAGGGTCGTTCGGTCTCGGCGCCGATGAGCACGATCCGACCGGTGAAGCCTTCCTCGTGCAGGGTCTGGGCCGCCTTCGCACCGGCGAGGCTGGCGCCCACGATCACGAAAGTCTGCTGCTCGGCCATGGTTAGCTCCGGTGGTGCCGGTTGTGGTTGTGGGTTTGCAGGGTGACTACGAGATGCTCTCTGAGCTGGCCCAGCTGTCGCCCGAGCGCCCGTGCGCGAGCCTGCCTCGTTGTCGACGACCGCGAGCACGGCCGCTCTGGGGTCCTGGGCTAGACCTTGGATGAATCCGTGGTGATAGGCCTGGCGGGCTTTGCGGGCCGCCCATCGCCGCACGGCAGGCACGCCCAGGAGACGTGGTACTTCGAAGACGCCTGGTCCCAGGGAATCCAGCCGACGGGAGACCTCGGCCCCCACGCGCAGGGTCTCCTCGACCGCCATGCCCACGGTCGTCCCCGTGGTGCCGACGATGGGAGAACTCCACAAGGCCTCGATATCCGTCGCCCACCAGTTCTGCGGGGGGTTGCCGGCCGACGGGATCGGAATCCGGGTCTCGGGCCCGAATGCGTCGTCGGGGGCGCCGGTGGCTGACCGGACTGCCCGGTAGAGGGCCTCACCGCGCAGCCGGCTGCCCGACACTCCAAGCCGGTAGGCGACCTCGACGTCGTCGATGCCCGAGCGGACCGCGGCGACGGCGAGCTCTTTACCAACGCCCTCCTCGAGGTGGCCGTCGCCGAAGAGGACTCCACCTCCCCCGAGAGCGAGGCCGTGGCTGTCGTCCCAGTCGTGAAACACCCGGGCCAACAAGTCGCCGAGGGTGATGGGCGGATACCCTCTCGTGCGGGCCTTGACCGCCGCGAGGGCGCGGTCGTAAACGAAGCCATCAGGAAGAATCCTCGCTGGCCAGGCGAGTTCTCGTAGCGCCGAAGCCGTGTCGGCGGCGACTTTGCGTTGCAGACTCTGCCAGAACCGTGGGTACCTGTGATGCCAGAAGCAGCGGATGGCCGTGACCGGAGTCCGCAGGTGCCCCGCCGCGAAGGCATCCGTGAGATAGTGCTGGGCTGCCGCTTCCCGTGCCATCGCCCGGGACTCGTCATCCCGGCACCGCCCCAGCCGGTAGGCCTCGTCGAGGGCCGCCTCGTGAAGGCGGCGATAGGCAACGACCGCTGAGTCGAAGCGGCTGGACTGCGGGCCGTTGTGGTCGTCAGCGGTGTCGGCTTGGCCGGGAGCGACGAAGTGGTCGCCATTGGCGGTGGCCAAGACCAAAAAGCGGTCCCGGACCCGCCTTTCGACCTCGGTCGCCGCCGCAGTCGCGGTGAACCGGAAGTCGCTGAACTCCCCTCCGGGCTTGAAACGGGCGTCAACGAAGGCTCCGTCCACCGACATCACCTTGAGAGCGCAGATGATTTCGTCCCGGGTACCGAGCTTTGTTCCACGATTGCCGGGGATGGCGGCCAAGTGGAACAAGTCGTCGGCTGTGAGATCCTGTGGTCCGAAAGCGCCCTCAATGCCGTGGGCCCCACCGCGGTGGCTGGCGAAGAAGTCACCGCTCAAGGCCACCAGGTCGCCATAGCTGAGAACGAAACGCTCTTCGGCTGAGTCGCCGCCGACTTGGACGAGCGCGCCTGCGGTGGCGGCCTCGCCCACGGTGCGATGCTCATGGGATTTCATCGGGTCACCTGCCGGGTCACTGGTCGACCGTGCTGCCAGCGGCCGGGAGCCTGAGGCCCGTCTGGCGTGTGCCGGTAACGGGAACTCGCCCGGAGCCCTCCACGACGTTGGATCGTGCTGCGGTCGCCGAACGCAGTGGGTCCGACGCGAGCGTGAGCGACAACTTGATCAAGCGCCGTTACGTAGCGGTCGGCGAAGCCGGCGACGTCAGTCGGGCCGAATAGTGGGAGTCGGTGGCGGAACACCAGATGTAACCGGCCTCCTGCAGTGACTGCCCCGACGGCCAGGCCCATAGGCATCCTGGTCGGTGGGGAGAACCACACCTCGCGGGCGCGGAGCTCGGCTCCGAAGTCCAAGCCCTCATCGAGGCGGCCGAGGTTGGACAGGATGGCCGTCGGGATCACCGGTTCGGAAGCGGCGAAGCGGGCAATGCTCCGCTTCGCGGGGACCGGCAGGTGTTGGAGGGCGTTGAGGAGCCCGACAACGGCGGCGGGAGTGCGTTCGTCCTTGATGCGCCGGGTGCGACGGCAGATCGTCTCCACTGTGGTGGTGGGGTCGCCTCGGTCTTCGGGCCGGGTGACGACAGGCACCATGAAGGTGAAGTTGCCGAACACCTCATACCAGGATGACCTGGGGCGCAGGTTGACCGGCATGAGTACGTTGAGTCGACCCGGAACGCCGCCGTGCTCGGAGTTCCAGCTGTCCAGGGCCAGATGCAGGCCGGCCAGCAGGAGATCGTTGATGGTGGTCCCCGCTTCAGCCTTGGTGGCCAGCGCTGCGGTCTGCGCGGTGTCCAGGACGAGGTGATGGAGCCAGTAGCCGGAGCGATCTTCGCCGCCGCTTGGGACGAGGTGCACTGAGCGGGGGGCGGCTTGGCGGAGCTCGCCCACCAGCGCCCGGAGCTGAGCCCACCGGCCGCTCGGCGCCGGGATCTGCACCTCCTCGGGCGGCGTGTGGGGCATCGGGTCGTGGCGTCCGGCGTAGGCCCGGGCGATGGAGCGAAGCAGGCGCAGCGCGGCGATGCCGTCACCGGCGGCGTGATGGACGTTGAGCATCACCACGTCACCCTTGGGATGGCGGGCTAGGCGGATGCGCAGCGGTGGCGACGTCAGAAGCGGAACTGCCAGGCTCTGCAGGTCGGCACGGGCGGTCTGCAGGGCGTCGTCATCAGAGCACACAACGACGTCAAGGGGATCAACGTCAGGTGTGGGGGTGATCTCCCACTCGTACCCAGCCCGCCGCTGGCGGGCCATGGTGGCCCGGGCGCGTGCTCGAGGGTGTCTGGTGAGTGCCACCCTCACGGCCTGTCGCAGGCGATCTTCGACAACGGGACCATTGAGGCGGACTTCCAGGTGGACGCTCCAAGGCTCGGAGACCGAGTCGAGGTGATAGCTGGCCTCGTCGAGAGCGCAGAAGGGCCGCCGCACTACCTCGGGATCCGAGCTTGCCGCCGCCTCATCGACCCCCAGGATGCCAGCCAGGGGCGTGCGGTACGCCGTGCTCTCGGATGGCACAGTGGCCAGGCAATCTGTCATGACGGTGCTCCTCTTTGCGACCGGTCACGGCGCGATCACGCCGTTGACGACCCGCGCCGTCCGGGTGCGTAGCGGGTGGCCAGCCGGGCCAGCGCCACCGCGCCGACGAGCAACCCGAAGTCACGCAGCGCGATGTCGAAGTAGCCGGGGAAGCTCAGCAGGTTGACGATGATCCCGGCCAGCCAGGCGGCTACCAGGCGAGCGTGCCCACGCACCATTCGTCGATGACGGCCAGCACCGCGATCGACGACCACAGCGTGATCGCGGCGAGCACGACGCTGTCCCCTGGTCAGGGATGATTTCATCGCCGGAACACCGTGGGTAGCCGGTTGGCCATATGGTTGAGCTGAGAGACACTGTCGAGCAGCTGGTCCAGGTCGGGGCCCACCTGATCGAGGTGTCCCAGCAGTGGGATCACCCATGGTCCATCGCGTCGGCCAGCTGCGGTAGCCGGTTGAGGGGGGTCACCAGGGCATCTGCTGCGCGGTGGGTCGGCTGCCAGCGACCACTCGTCGACGACTCCGGACGGTGCTGACGGTCAGCTGACTACTGGACGTGGGCACCTCCGCGGTCGCAGGAGTCAGTGTCCGCCAAGTGGCCATCGCGGGCGGGATGACCAGCACTGGGCAGGTCGCGTGCCGCAAGCAGTACCAGCTCACTGACCGGTGCAGCAGTTCAGTGCTCCGAGGACCGTGGCCGACGACCAGCAGGGCGGCACCGTGGGCCTCGTTGACGAGCACCGGGCCAGCCCGTTCGCGGGCCACCTTCTGCCGCACTGCCACCCGCGTGGACCCGGCCGGGACCCGGACCAGTGCGGCCGCTACGACCTCGGCGAGTTCCCGCTCGGCCCGCGCTTCTTGCTCGGCTTCGGATGGCACCGGCTCTGCGGTGACCGCGGCTTCCCATCCCCTCGCCACGACCGGCGTCCAGCAGCTGACCGCGCGGACCTGGGCGCCGGTGCGCCCGGCGTAGGCCAGCGCCCACCGCAGGGCGGTGTAGCTGACCGGGGAGCCGTCGACACCGACCACCACTACCTGCTCGCTCATCTCAGTCTCCTTGCCGCCGATACCCCTTCTATATCCATGATGTGCTAACGTTAGAACGCGATAGCCGTTTCGTCAACAGGAGTTGGTTATAGAATGGAGTCCCGCGAGACCCAGATCTCCGCGATCTCCGCGCTCGACGAGCCGACCCGTCGCCGGCTGTACGACTACGTGATGCGTCAGCCCGCACCGGTGAGTCGCGACGACGCTGCCGAAGCCTTCGAGTTGCCGCGCACGACCGCGGCGTTTCATCTCGACCGGCTGGTGGACGGAGGTCTGCTCGACGTGGTCTACCAGCGCCGCACCGGCCGCACCGGCCCCGGCGCGGGACGCCCGGCCAAGCTCTACCAGCGGTCGCAACATCACGTGGCCGTGTCGCTGCCCGAGCGCCGCTACGACCTGGCCGGGCGGCTGCTGTCCGGCGCTCTGGAGCACGCCGAACGCTCCGGGGACTCACCGCGGGCGGTTCTTGACCAGCGGGCCTATCAGCTGGGCCGAGAACTCGGCGACACGGCGCGCAGCGCCGCCGGCGATCGTGATACCCGGGACACCGCGATGCGGGTACTCGAGGCACACGGCTTCGAACCCCGCATCGACGGCGACGACGTCACCCTCGTGAACTGCCCCTTCCATACCCTGGCGCAGGAATACACCCAACTCGTCTGCGGAATGAACCTACGCCTGCTCGACGGGCTCCTCGACGGCCTCGCTCCCACCGGACTCACCGCCCACCTGGACCCCACCCCACCCCACTGCTGCGTCCGCCTGAAACCCGCCGTCCCCGGCGGTTCGCGTTGACGGAGAGGAGTCCGAGATGAGCAGCCACAGACATTCGCGATCGTGGGAGCGAGTCCTGGCGGGAGTGAGGGCCGCCGAGACGCCGCGCCAGGCGGGCTTTGACGGGCGCGTGGTACTGCCTGGCGCCGAGCGTGAACGACCTTACGAGCGCCCCCCGCTGTCGAAGGATTACGCGCGCAGCGCCTTCTGCGACTCCTACCGCCAACTCCTGGACCGCATCGAGTCCAAGCTCGCGGTGCTGCCGGTCGCCGCGGCGGGTGGGTAGGGCCGACACGATGGACAAGCGCCGCTTCACCACCGCACTCGGCAAGTACCTGGCCAACCCGATCGTCAAGACAGCCGTCGCCCTGCGGCTCGCGCCGCCGAGCTACGCGATCCTGGAGACGACCGGCCGCAAGTCCGGCCAACCCCGGCGGACCCCGGTCGGAACCAGGCTCGACGGCAACACCCTCTGGCTGGTCGCCGAGCACGGGCGCCGCGCGAACTACGTGCGCAACATCAAAGCCAACCCGCGCGTACGCGTGAAGGTCCGGGGCGCGTGGCGCTCCGGCGCAGCGCACACCCTTCCCCACGACGACCCCCGGGAACGCCTGCGGAAGATCGGTCTGCGTTTCAATGGCGCTGTCGTGCAGACCATGGGCACCGACCTGCTCACCGTCCGAATCGACCTTGATCCCTAGCGGGTCGTCACCGCTCGTCACGCACCGCGCTCACGCGCTCTGCTGGGCGCCCGGGAGACACAGCGAAACCCTTCCGCGGGTGGGGAGCGGGACAGAGTCTGTCGTATCACGACATAATTGGGTTGTGGCGGATCGAGAGACCGAGCGGACGTGGTGTCATGTGGTGGTGGAAGACGAGGTGGTGAAATCCGAACCCCTGACGAAGCAGGATTTCGAGGCGTTGGCTCGGTTCCGCTTCGGGATCCGCCGCTATCTGCGCTTCAGTGAGGAAACGGTGCGCAGCAACGGCCTTACCCCGCAGCAATATCAGCTGTTGCTGGCGCTGAAGGGGTTCCCCGGCCGGGACTGGGCGACTGTGCGGGAGCTCGCTGACCGGCTCCAGCTGCGCCACCACAGCGTGGTCGAACTGATCAACCGGGCGCAGGGACAGGGGCTCGTGGAGCGAGGTGCACACCCCAGCGACGGCCGGGCGGTGCGGGTGTTGCTGACGCCACAGGGGGAGCAGGTCCTGGCACACCTGAGCGCGCTGCAGCGCGACGAGCTGCGGCGCATGGACGCGGCACTCACCCTCCCGACAGGAACAGCACACCGCAGGACGGACACACGTCCACTCCGTGACCCGGCCGACACATCAACTGTTCGATCGCTGTGGTCGTTCCTGGAGTAGTTCGGTGAGGACTGCAGCCTCGCTGATGATCAGGTCTTTGCTCGCGGTCAGCCTCGGCCTGGTAGCGGCGACGAAACTCCGCGAACCGCTGCGGGTCATGGCTATACCATGTGCGTAGCGCCGTCGACGGTGCGACCTGCTTGCACCACTCGTGGAGTCCGGCCCCGGTCAAGACCGCGTGTCAGGCTCTCCGGCACGGTGTGTCGCGCTGTGGTGCACGGTGCGAAAGGCGTTCAGGACCGTGTCGCTGAACAAGACAAACCGGGCCTCGCGCACGCGGGCGGGCGTGTTCTGGACGGTGGTCAGCGCGATGCGGGCGGCGCCGGCCAGCGGCCACCCGTAGATCCCGGCGGACACCGCGGGGAAGGCGACGGTCTGAGCGCCGAGCTCGTCGGCCAGCCGCAGCGACTCGCGGTAGCAGGAAGCCAGCAGCTCGGAGCGGTCCTCCGACGCGGTATACACCGGGCCGACGGTGTGGATCACCCAGCGGGCCGGCAGGTCACCGGCTGTGGTGGCGACCGCCTGGCCGGTGGGCAGACCGTCGCGGTAGCGGCCGGCTCGCAGTTCCCGGCATTCCGCGAGGATCGCCGGCCCGCCGCCGCGGTGGATCGCGCCGTCAACGCCGCCCCCGCCGAGTAGCGAGCTGTTGGCGGCGTTTACCACCGCGTCGACGTGCTGCTCGGTGATGTCGCCCCGCACCAGGATGATCTGCGATGCCATTACCTCAATGTAGTGATCGGCCTGTGTGGCAGACTCCTTCCCTCGCCTGCACACCTTGCCTCGAGGGGAACACGATGAGTAGCGGGAACGAGTGGGCCGGCGCCGCCAGTGATACCGGCAACGTGCTCACCGGCACAGCGCTGGGGGCCCTGCTCGGCGGTAGCGGTGCGGCGCAGGGCTTCTCGGTCGACTACGAGCGGGCTCCCCAAGCCATCGCTGACCTCGAAGAGGCCGCCAGGTTCTTCACGAACCTGGCGCGGGATGCGCAAAGCCTGGCGAGAGTCCCTGCTCCCGGGGTTGACGGAGTCAGCATGAACGCGGTCACCCAGATCGGCCGGTGGGCCTCGGATGCCGGTGTGAACAACCTCGAGGCGACCCTACGTGCCGGTGCGACGCAGCTTGAGGGCCTGGCGCACAGCTTGCGGGAGGACCTGAAGACCTACCTGCACGTCGATGAGCTGAACATCCCGAAGGCCAGCCCGGGGTTGCCACTATGAGAATCAGATTCACCGCAGGCATGATCGCCGCCGGTTCAGTGATCGTGGTGGCGGGTTGTGGCGGCACGGGCGTGGCACCGGAGCCCGTCCGACCGAGTCCCATGGAGGTGGCGAGCCCGATCCCGCCGGTCAAGAACCCCCGCGATGTCGCGGTCCTAGCTCGCCGACCGTGCGAGTTGCTGACCTCGGAGCAGGCGACCGGGTTCGGGCTCGACCTTCCACCGAGACAACGGGATGGTGTTCTCGGCAACCTGGACTGCGAGTGGCTCACTACAACGCGTGAGCGGGAGACAGTCAGGCAGGTTGATATCAGCATATTCACCGATAACCCGACCTTAGAGGTCGCCTATGGTCAGAATCGGGGCCGCCCGTTCTTTGAGCTCACCGAGATCTCCGGCTATCCCGCGCTTGTGTCGAGGACGAATGTGGACCTGCCGATTTGCGACATCGACGTCAAAACGGCGGAGCGTCAGAGCGTCTCGATGACTTACGAATCGAAGGAGTTCCGCAACAACCCGCAGCAGGCGTGTGTGGTGGGCAAACAAGTCGCTGCGGCGGTGCTGATGAACCTGCCGCCGAAGAGCTGACGGGGGAGGCAGCGATGGGAACGAACTTCAACTACGACGACACCGATCATCAGGTTATTTTCGACCGCATCAACGGCGGGGTCGGCTCGGACTCGCTGCAGGAGGTCAGCCGGGCGTGGCAGCGGCTGGGTGACGATGTCGGAGTGACCGGCAAGTCCTACGTGCAGAGCGCGATCCGCGGCATCCTCGCCTCCCGTGAGGGTGCGGCAGCGGAGGCTGCGACTGCGGCCACCGGCGCCATGTTGCCGTGGCTGGATGACGTCGCGCTGATCGCGACCGCTGCAGCGCAGCGCGCGCAGGGCCAGGCCGACTACTGGGTCACCGCCAGGCACAACGTCCCGCCGGTCCCGCCGGCGCCGGTGGCCGCCGGCTTCTTCGGTGATCCCAGCGAATGGTTCGCTCAGAAGATGGACTGGTTTTCAGGGCTGACCACCGAGGAAGAGAAGGCGCAGCAGCGCCAACAGGACGCCGCGGAGCAGGCTCGTCAGGCGATGCGGGTGTATCAGTCCAGCTCCAACGGCAACATCGACCCTGCACCGACCTTCACCGCGCCACAGGCGCTGGACGCCAGCATCGGTGCGCTACCGCTGACCGACGCCAGAGTTGACGGCGGTGCTGCGCCAATGCCTATGAGCGGGAGCGGGAGCGCCGTCGGCCACCACCCGGCGGCATCACAGCTGGCAGCTCATCCGATGGCCGCGTACCAGCCGGTGGCCACGGCGCCACAGCTGGCCGAGGGCAGGCAAGCCGGACCGAGCAACGTCGCGCCGGGATCGGCCCGATTGGCCGGCAGCCCGACACCGGGACAGAGCGTGACCCCGAGCCCGCTGCCGGCCGGCACCGGGTTCAGCAACGGCACCGCCGGACGAGACTCGGCGAGGCTGGCGCCCGTGCGTAGTGCGGCGGCAGGAATCTCAGCCGGTGGCGGCGCAGGCCGCGGAGCGTTCGGACCGCGGCCCAGCGTCGGCGCAGCTCAATTCGGTCCCCGGCTGGACGCTACCGCTCACTCCCACGCCGAAGGGGTGAGCGGTGCCCGCGGCGCAGCCACCGCGGCCGGCGCGACGCGCGGAGCCGGCGTGGCTGGGTACGGGGAGCCCCTCGTCGGGGGCGCCGGCCAGCGCGGCGAGCAGGACCGTGAACATCGCAGCAAGTACCTCGTCCACGACGATTCGAACGCGATCGTCGGTGACCTGCCGCCCACCGCGCCACCGGTGATCGGCGACGACTACTGAGGGGATCCCCTTGCGTGGCATCACGGTTGAGCTGACTCATGAGGAGTACCGCACGGTCTGGCATGCCCTGGGCTTGGGCACCCGGCACTGGAACATGGATCTGCCCGGCCTCCCGGAGCTGACCGAGCAGGAGCGGCGGGCGCAGGAGGGGCGCACGCTCGACGGCTTGCGGTCCCGTGGGCTGGCCGATCATCGACGCTTGGTGCCGGCGCTGGAGGATCCGCTGCGCTTGCTGGCCTGCCCAGCGCGCGAGATCAACGGATGGGTGCAGACCGGGGCCGGTCAGGTGCGCTTGCTGGCCGGGTCCCGGGGTGAGTGGGGAGTGCTGGCGATGCTCGACGAGCATCGACTGGTGGTGCGCACCGGCCCAGCGGGCGAGTTGTGCACCGCGGTCGCCCGGCAGCTGCCGGATCGCCCAGCGGGTCCGGGATCGTCGGTGTCGGTGCCGTCGGAGCTGCTGGCACAACCGCCAGCGGACGGGCAGCGCGGGCTCACTGGGGAGCAACTGGAGAATCGGCTGATCCGCGGCAGCGTCAAACCCGCCGACGCGCGGGCCTTCGTGGCCATGGTGTATGGGCCCAAGGCCGGCGGCGGGAAGTTCGGCGTTGCCTGTCGCGACCGTGACGGTCGACGGCACTCGGCTGGCGCCGCACTGGTCTGCCTCGTCACCGACCGTGGCGGGTACACGCTGCAGCCGGTGCGCGGGCCGGACCGCTCGCA
>JBOHHF010000357.1:0-2273 GCA_050700495.1 Pseudonocardiaceae bacterium | reverse complement strand
GGTCGGCGTCGGGGAGCTCGGAGCCCATCTCGCCGGCCGCGAAGCAGGTGAGGGCGAGATGGCCGCCGGGGGCGAGGAACCGGTCGAGGAGGTCGAGGTAGCTGATGCGGCGGTGCGGTGGCAGGTGATGGAAGCAGCCGGAGTCATAGATCAGGTCATACGGGCCGCGCAGGTCCGTCGTGGTGGGGGTGAAGGCGTCGCCGCAGTGGAAGTGGACCTCGGCGCCTGCCTGGCGGGCGCGGTCGGTGGCCCAGGCGATGGCTGTCGGGGAAAGGTCCACGGCGTCCACGGTGAATCCCGCCCAGGCGAGGTGCAGCGCGTTGCGGCCGGGACCGCAGCCCAGGTCCAGGGCGCGGCCGGCGGTGATCAGGCCGCGGTCGAGGTAGGAGATGAGGTTCTCGTCCGGTTTCGCCACGAAGAACGGGACGGGTCTGGAGCGGTCTGCGTAGAACTTGTCCCACCAGCAGGAGCCGGAGTCGGCTGTCCAGCGGTCGGCCTCCGGCGCGAACAGCCCGTCCAGGAGCCTCAGGACGTCGTCCACCGTGCGGATGTTTCGGTCCATATGGCTTCCTTCCAGCGGAGATGATCTTAGGGTCGGAAGGTCACAAAGTCCCCGCGGCGGCCGATCGCACTCTCATGCCGCTGACCGGCGGCGGATGACCAGGACGGCCGAGTCCACCTGGGGTGCTGGGCGGAACGCGTGACGGGGAAGGGCTCGCCCAGCCCGCGCGTCCCACCGCCGGTTCACTCGGCCTGCGGTCACGCACCACCGGTCGACGTGACGAAACACCACAGCCCGCTGGAGCACCAGATCGGCGGCAACAAGCCGCGAATGCGACCCGAGCAGCACCCGCAGCAATGCACTGGAGATCGCATAGGGCGGACTGGCGACAACCCGGAACGGGACATGCGGCAACCTCAGCGACAGCACATCGCTCTGGATCACGGTGACCGGCGCCCCGGCGAAGCGTTCCCGCAGCCACCGGGCCCGACCCGGATGCAACTCCACCGCGAGCACCCGAGCCCCAGCCTCGACCAGATGCCGGGTCAATGCCCCCTGCCCAGCACCGATGTCCACGACCAACTCCCCGGGCCGCAGATCGGCGTCGGCAACGATGCGCCCAGCCCACTCATCAACGAGCGGATGCCAACCCCACCCACGTCGTGACCGCCCGATGCCGGACACGACGCACCATCGTGATGAAGATCGTCATACCCCCACCGTAGGTGCACAGCCCAAACCAAGACAACCGAATTCTCACGTGGACATCATCGTCCCCAACCACGCCCGCAGCAGCGCCCAGACACTGGAGGAGCTGACCGCGCAGGAGATCGACCTCGGCCAGATCATCGCCTCCGGCGGAGGTTGGTCAGCCGCCGGTTGAACCGCGTGTCGAGCCCAGAATCTCCAGGTAGTGCGGGTTGTACATGACGCCCAGAATGTTTCCGAACGGATCGATCACCGAAGCAGTGATGAACCCCTCCTCACGCTCGGTGAGTGCCTCGTGCTCCTTGGCCCCCATTGACCGCAACCGGTCCAGGGCTGCGGGCACGTCGTCGACGTGCCAGAACACGACTCAATACCCAGCAGCTCGGTGTACCAGCGCTTCGCAGCCTCCAGATCAGCCGCAAAAAACGAGATGGTGGCCAGTCCTCGCAACATCTGTGCTCCCTTCGTCGTGGCAGATCCGCCATGGTCAACACTGGTCATCATTCGCCATTCACTGATGATCGCCCAGCAGCTCGCCGGTTGGGGCGCGGTCGTCGAGGTCGTGGAACCGGCGTCGGTCCGGGCCGAACTCGCCCGGATCGGTTCGGAACTCACCCAGCGCTACCCGACCTGAACGTGATCGAATCTCCTGCGGACGGAAGCGAGTCACGGTCCGTCCTCCCAGGTCAAGACCTCGTTGAGCACATCGAGCGCACTGCCGTCGATCCGGCGTTGCACCAGTGCATCCTGAGGAACGGCCAGCGACGATATCCGCTTTCGCCAGGCGAAGCAGTCGCGGCTGAATCCCGCGAGGTGGATCAGGTCCGTCCAGTCACCGCTGACCCGGTTTCCCACCAGCGGACCGTCCTCCCCCGGCGCGACCCGCTGGAACGCAAAGCCGCGCAGCTTGGCGTCGTCGAGCAGTCGCTTGGCGAGCGCCACATCCCGGCATCGGTCGCCACCGGTGCCAGCTCCGTCTTGCGTGGATGCGCTACCCCGCTCGCAGGCCGGGCAATGGCGGCGTGCTGGGGCGGTGAGGCTCGCCGCAAGCACCTGCCCCCCG
>JBOHHF010000356.1:0-3494 GCA_050700495.1 Pseudonocardiaceae bacterium | reverse complement strand
AGCCGCAACCGTTCAGTTCTTGTGGATCTTCACGGTGACGTTCATGCCGGGGAGGAGGGTGAGGTTCTTCCGTTCCGTGATCGCGATCCGCACCGGGATCACCTGCGTGATCTCCTGGAAGTTTCCGGTGGTGTTGTCCTGGCGGAATTGGGAGAACAGCCCTGCGGTGCCGCCTTGAATCTCCCAGACATAACCGGTGAGGGTGATGTCGGGGTAGGCGTCAACCGCTATGTCAACCCGCCGGCCGAGGCGAACGTCACCGATGGCGGTCTCCTCGACCCGTGCGGTCACGAAGATCTCGGACAGGTCATAGGCAACGGCCAGCTGGGTACCGGCGATGACGAAGGCTCCTTCGACCCCGTTGTCGACTACGACGGTGCCGTCGGCGGGCGCCTGGATGACCTTTTGTGGTTGTACGAAGCCGCCCTGGATCTGGATGCGCCCGATGGCCTGGTCCTTGCGCAAGGCGCTGCCCCGGGTAGCGAGCCAGCCGACGAGGGTGCCACCGACGGGTGCGGTGACCGGGATCTTGTCGCCGTCGATCTGGGCGTTGTCGGTGCAGGCGTACCTGCTGGCTTCGAGGAAGTAGCTCGCCGCTAGGGCGCCGCCGACGATGAGCGCCACGAGCGGGATGACCAGCAGCACCCGATGCGTGGAGCGCGTCAGTGGCCCGGTGCGCCGCCGCAGTGTGGACGCGGCCAGTGCCAGTGCGATGATCGCGGCACCGATCACGATGCCCGTGTCGTGTAGCAGCTCGGCTGTCACGAGGGAGGTCCGGCCCACCTCGTCCAGCGCCTCAATAACATAGGGCATCGGCAGGGCGTCGCTGATCGTTTGTAGCCATTCGACCATCTGCTCGCGGGGTACGAACAGTCCGCTCAGCAGGATCTGAGGCATGACCACCACGGGCATGAACTGCACCGCCTGGAACTCGCTGGTGGCGAAGGCGCTGCTGAGCAGGCCCAAGGCCATGCCGAGGATGGCGCTGGCGATCGCGATCCCGACGACCAGCCACGGGCTTCCGGGCGTGTCCAGGCCCAGCAGCCAGTAAGCGGTCGCACAGGTGATCGCGGCCTGGGCCGCCGCGGCGAGGGCGAAGGCGATGCCGTAGCCGAGCAGCAAGTCAAGTTTGGACATCGGTGTTGTGAGCAACCGCTCCAGGGTTCCACTGGTCCGTTCCCGCAGCATAGCGACACTGGTGATCAGGAACATCATGGTGAACGGGAAGATCCCGAGCAGCTGCAGCGCGACCCGGTCGAAGACGGGCGTGGAGTCGAACATCTGGTTTGTCAGCACCAGCAGCACGCTCGGGACGATCAGTAGGAGGGCCACTGTGCGGCGGTCGCCGCGCAGCTGGGCCAGGACGCGTCGTGCGGTTGCGGCGGTGATCTGTGGGGATACCAGGTGCGTCACCTTGGCTCCCGCTGGTCAACCGTCTCGCTCTGGAGGACGGACGGGTGTGGGAAAGCGCCGGGTTCGGCGCGCCGGATCAGGCGCAGAAAGGCCTCTTCCAGATCGCCGGTGCCGGTGGCGGTACGCAGGGCCTGGGGTGTGTCGTCGACGATGAGGCGCCCGTCGCGCATCAGCAGCAGCCGGTCACAGCGGCTGGCCTCGTCCATGACGTGGCTGGAAACGAACAGTGTGGTGCCCGCGGCGGCGAGGGCGTGGAAGTGTGCCCATAGGTCGTGGCGCAGTACCGGGTCGAGGCCCACGGTCGGTTCGTCGAGGACGAGGAGCTCGGGCGCGGCGAGCAGCGCACACGCCAGGGATACCCGCGCCCGCTCTCCCCCTGACAGCGTGCTCACCTTCTGGCCGGCGCGGTCGGCTAAGGCGACGTCGGCCAGCGCCTGGTCGGCGGCGGCGCGTGAGGTGCCGTGAACGGCGGCGAAGTAGCGGACGTTGTCCCGCGCTGACAGGTCGGTGTAGATCGAGGAAGTCTGGGTGACATACCCCACGCGATGGCGCAGCTGTGCTGATCCGGCCGGTGTCCCGAGCACCCGGACCTCTCCGGAGCTGATCTGCTGGACCCCGACCACGCAGCGCATCAACGTGGTCTTGCCGCAACCGCTGGGTCCCAGCAACCCGGTCACCTGTCCGATGGGTACGGTGAACGTCAGGCCGTGCAGGATGCGCCGGCCGCCGAGGGTGACCACGAGGTCACGGACCTCGATTGCTTGGGGCATGGCTTCCTCCCTGTCCCGGGTAGCAGCATCAGCGGGCCAAGCCAACGGTTCGCTTTTGACTGGCCGGCGAAGGTACCGGCACCGAAGCTCAGTGCAGGGACCTGAGCCCGGATGCACCCAACCGTCTGTATTCCAAGGTCAATCCTCATCTTGGCGACAGATCCGTTCCTGCCGAGGCGTCTGCTTCGCACAACACCCGGGCGCCCTGCTCCGCCTTCGCTGATCACCTCTATCGATGTCTCCGGACCTCTTGCACTGCTTCGGGGCGGACCGGTCGATCCCAACGCCGAGTGCGTCCAGTGCCCGGCCCTGGGTGCGGGCCTGCTGGAGCAGAGCGCCGAGCTGGGCCAGCGAGCGAGTCGATCGAGCCCGGGCCCCGCGAGTACTGCGACGTGCCGGTCCGCGCCAGGCCCAACGCGGCCTCTCGGGGGTCCAGGCCGGCCAGTTGTGAAAGTCTACGGCGAGCCGGTGCCTCCCCGTAGAGATTTGTGGGCATCATACGGGCCATGTTCACCCACCGAGAGCCCTTTTACACGCGATTTGGTTACGCGCGATCCGGCAGCGACCGTTCCGGCGGTGTCGTCGACGGACGCAGGTTGTGGACGAGCGGCGTGGTCACGGCGGTGATCGTGTTCGGTCTGACAATCGCCGCGTTTCTCCTCGTTCGCGGCATGCTGAACTACCCCCTCCTCGGCGTTCGGGGGAGTGGCGCGGTGATGTACGCGAGCATGTTTGGCTACGCCGGTGGTGCGGCGCTGGTGGCGCTACTGGCCACTGCCGCAATGCGCTTTCTGCTGTTGACCACTCCCCGGCCGAGGTGGTTCTTCGGTTGGCTCGGGGGGGTTGGCACGGCTATCGCGGTACTGCTCCCGCTGGCGCTGTCCCAGGACCTGGCGACCCGGCTGGCCACCGCAGCGGTCAATCTGGTCCTGGGACTGGCGATCATCGGCCTGGTCCGCAGTACCGCCGCCAGCTTCCGCTCGGACGGTTCGGCAGAGCTGTCACGAACCCTCCGCGCGCAGGACGAGGGGTGACCCCGGCGTCGTAGTCAGGGGCAAAGTCGTCCTGACGTAGGCGGTTCGAAAGATCGGCGATGAGCAGCCGCCGTGGGGTCGCGATGCGCCGAAGTTGAGGGCGCGCATGCGGAGCCAGCGCCTCGTCCGGAAGCGCGTCGACCTGCTGCTGTGACTGGTCGTCGATGATGACCGTGTACAACGCGGCTACAGGCCCAGCCGGACCTTGATCCGCGGCAACGGCTCGTCAGCCGGGAGGTGCTCCCCGGTCAGCCGGGCGGCTGCCCGGCTGTACACG
>JBOHHF010000355.1:0-1514 GCA_050700495.1 Pseudonocardiaceae bacterium | reverse complement strand
CCCGTCGCCCACCAGCGGCCCCTCGCGGACTGGCACCAGATGCCACAGTGTGGCGCCAGATGCAACGACATCAGATGACGCATCGTGGCAGCCAATGCAACAACCAGCAATCACCCGCAGGTCAGCCTGCGTGTCACTCCACCCCTCAACCCGCCAGCACAGCCAACCCGAAACCGCAGGCCCTGGTCACACGGCAATCACACAAACCGTCGAATGATGCATCAGATGCAATTCCGCTCATTTTCAGCCGGGTCGCCAGCGTGTGCCGCAGTGAGTGCATGCCGTGGCGGCGTTTCTCACCCACCGCGACGTGCGCGGCCCGGTGGGTGCTTGGCCAGAATCTGATGCAGGTGATCCTGGTCGGAGAACGGGCCGATCGGGGCGGTGTGCCGGAGGAACACCTGCGGGCAATCGGCCATGAAACCGACCCGGCCGACGGGACTGCCGGTCGCGGTGCCGTGCTTGTCCACGGTGAAGCGCGTCAGGGGCACGCTGCCGCCGAAGTCGGTCCGCATCGGGGTCGCGATCACCCGATCATAGGGTGCCCGGTCCGGATGACCCTGGGCGCCATCGCCGGTCACCACGGTCACCGGGAATCTGCTGGCGTCCAATGCGGCGCGGGCAGCGTCGGCCAACGCGGGGTCGATCTCCACCGTGGTCACGTTGGATGCGCCGAGGCGAGCGGCCAGCAGCGCGGCGTTGTAGCCGGTCCCGGTGCCGATTTCCAACACGGTGTGCCCGTCGTGTAGGTCGAGGGCGCCCAGCATGCTCAGCACCAGGTCCGGTTTGCTGGCCGAGCTGGTGCACAGCTCGCTCGGCTGGAAGCTCAAGCAGCTGCCGAGGGGATCGCCGAGCGAACGCTGCTGGAACGCCTCGTGGTGGAGGGTCTGGACACGCTGCGGCACCCGGGCATTGTCTACCGCGATGGGCCGACGGGACGGCGGGCTGGGCTGGCGGTGGGGCCCCATGTCTGGGAGGTCATCTCGGCACTGCGCTACACCGGCGGCAGCGACGCGCAGTGGGTAGCAGCGCTGGCCGAGCAGTTCGACCTGCATCCCCGGCACATCCGTACCGCCATCGATTTCGCGACCGCGCACCGGGAGAACATCGACACGCAGGTGGCCGCCAACGACGCTGCGGCCGAGCGGGCGCGTCAGCGCGCCGAGCAGCGCACGCGCCTCATGGCGTCATGAGATTTCTGATCGACGAGATGTTCCCGCAGCGAACCTGCGCGCAGCTCGTCGAACGCGGCCACGACGCCGTACACGTCCGCGACCTCGGGCTGGACGCCCGCCCGGACCGGGAGGTCGCCGCAGCCGCAGCCCGGGAGGATCGGGCGCTGGTGACCGAGAACGTCATGGACTTGGCCGCCGAGCACGACATCGTGGTCGTGTGCGTGCTGAAGTCACACCTTCCCCAGCAGGGCGTGGAGGTCACCTGGCCGCGGTGCTGGATCAGTGGTCGGCCACCGACCCGGAGCCCTATATGGGCCTGCACTGGCCGAAGACCGAGCG
>JBOHHF010000354.1:0-20891 GCA_050700495.1 Pseudonocardiaceae bacterium | reverse complement strand
ACAACAACTACCGCGTCAAAAAGCCCGGCGAGCCAGCCAACACCCGCCACCATGCACCGGCCACGCCCCACATCCGCGGGCTGAAACCAATACCAGCAACATGATCAACTTAAGCTACGTGGCATTGAGTCCTGACCCGGCGGCGGTGTGCTGCGCTGCGGTGATTCGGCGCCGTCATCCGCCGAGTCGCGGTCCGTTCCCAGTATTTCCTTCAGCACCCGGATGGCTCCGCTGATGCGCAGCAGAGTCTGTTGGAGATCTGCCCGCTTGGTATCCAGCTCGGTGACACGCTTCTCCAGTTGCTCCTGCATACCGGCAATTCTCCTTGCCTCTTTAGCGCGGGAAAGCACTCACGCGGTGGCCGGCTGCATGGTGGCCAGCCGGGCACGCAGTTGTTCGATAGCCACTTGCTGCTCCTTGACGGCCTCGATCAGCAGCGCGGTGAGGTGTGCGTAATGGATGTGTTTGTAGCCGTCGGCGTCCTCGTGGACCACTTCCGGTACCACCGCTTCGACGTCTTGCGCGATCAGCCCGATATATTCACCGGGCAGCCCGTCAACCGCCTTGCGGCGCTCCTCCTCCTGTAGCTGTTGGTTCTCTTCTTCCGTGGCACCAGGACCCGCAGAAATACTGCTCACAATGTCCCGGGTCAGGTACTTCAAATCGGCCTCGTTCCAGCGGAAGCCAATTCTCTCGAGCTGCGAGATCTTATTCAGGGCGTTACGTATCGGACGTAACGCGGCCTTCAGGCGACTGCCCGAGGGCCCGGGCAGGTAGGGCTTATCTTTAATGTCTTTGGAGCCCGCGCCACCTGCCTGTTCTCAATATGCTTCCATTTTGTATCTGGATTCCACCAGTACAGGAGACGGCCACCCACCCAAACATCGCCCTCCAGATAGATGGACCCACCTTTCACGCATAACCAATGGCCACCTGTAGCAGTCGTGCCAATACCGACGTTCACACTCGAAAAGATGTTGCCTGCCCGGATGCCCGAATACTCGGTGACGCCCAGGTTGTCGCCTTCCCTGAAGTGAATTCCAGTACTTCGCCCCTCGATACGCTTCCCGAAATTGCCCTGGTGATAGAACAGAATGGTCGGACAGACATCGGGGACATTCTTGCCACCCGGATCGCGCTGAACGAGACTCAAGTACAACGCATGCTCGACACGCGCGCCACTACGTGACATAACTGATTCTTGAAGTGCGCTCAGACTGGCTTGGATCTGATCGAGCCGCACGTGCAGGCCTGCGAGTGCGGCGGTTTCCCGCCGCTCCGGAACGGGCTGCTGGACCACCGGCGATTCGGTGGACCGGGGCAGCGGAATATCGGGAACCCGGTCGGCGCGGATCTGCTCGTACAGGGCGACGGCGCCGGTAGACGGCTGGATTCCGAACTCCTGGGCCATGAGGAAAGTGCAACGTTCGTACTGACGTAGGGCAGAGGTCCGGTCCCCTACCCGGTAGCGCAGGCGCATCAGCTGGCGGTGGGTACATTCCCGGGCCGGGTCACAGCGCAGGACGGCCTGCCCGAAGTCTAATCCCTTCGCATAGAGCTGCTGT
Organism: Pseudonocardiaceae bacterium; assembly: GCA_050700495.1. GTDB lineage: Bacteria > Actinomycetota > Actinomycetes > Mycobacteriales > Pseudonocardiaceae. The sequence goes on along the minus strand of JBOHHF010000354.1, from coordinate 19,326 downwards.
GCCTCACAGTAGCCCGCCAGCTGATCCAGTAGCGCCAGGTAGGCGAGCTGCAGCCGATGCCGTTCATAGCTGCACCAATCGACCGCAGAGCTCATATCAAATTTTCCCGGTGTTGCGGCGAGGCCGAAACCCGTTCACCACCGGCCCAATGTGATGATACCGGGTTAGCGCGGCAGCAGGGTAACCCTTTGGTTTGACACACGACTAGGGGCTTTTGGGAGTTTCGCGTATGGCCGTCGCCGCGGCCTCGGTACTGTACGCTGACGATGGCACCGTGACGTCGGTCGGCGTGGCGCTGACCCGCATCGGGCACGGCCGGGACACCACCGGGATGCCGCCGTTCGGCTTCTGCGGCGAGGCTGCACGGATGCGCTGCGGACAGGATTCCAGGTTCCCTATTCTGCTACTACGAGGACCCCGACACGTCGTGGCGGTTGCGGCTGTTGGGCTACCGGGCGCTTGCGGTGCCCAGCGCCTTTCACCGCTGGAATGAGCGCAACCGGCTGCAGGTACTGCGCCGTCTCGTTGTGCGGCCGTCCGGGTAATGTACTCGGCTCGGAGGTGGACATGACCGCGGGAACGGCATTCTGCGGTGCTGAGCCGCAGCCCGAGAGGTGGCTGTTCACCGGCCGCCGCGCGGTGCTACAGCGCATCGTGACCTGGATGGGTGGCGACACCCCCGGCGCCCTCGTGGTGACCGGGCCAGCGGGGTGCGGCAAGTCAGCCGTGGTAGGGCACATCGTCGCGCTGTCCGATCCCGGCGTCCGGGAGGAGCTACTCGCGCACGGGCCGGCAGGCCCGGACCCGGGCGTCGGTGCCGTCGACGCGTCGGTGGATCTGCGCGGCATGAACGAGCAGGATCTCGCGGTCGCGCTGGCCGGGCAGCTCGGTTTGCGTAAGCCGGAGGCGGGCTGGCAATTGATCGCCGACCTCACGAGGATGGCGTCGCCACCCACCCTGGTGCTCGACGGGTTGGACGACGCGATTCCGGAGCAGCTCGACAAGATCGCGACGGAACTGCTGGTCGCGCTCGGCACGGTGGCGCGCGTGCTGCTCACGACCCGGCAACAGGAGTTCCTGTGGTGCGGGCCTCCGTCGGAAGGGTCTCGCGTCGTCGAGCTGCCGGAGATGTTCGGACGTGATGTGCCGGTCATCGATCTCGACGCCGAAGCGGACACTCCGGGCGACATCGAGCAGTACGTGGCGAGGCGGCTGCGCGCCGGAGGTCGTGACGATCTCGTGGAGCAGGTCGCGCCAGCCCTGGCAGGCAGGGCCACCGAGTTCGGCGGGTTCCTCTACGCCCGGATCATGACCACCCAGATTCTGCGGCGCGTCATCGACGTGTCCGCGCAGGGCTGGCAGTGGCAGGTCGCGACGACGGTCGGCGGGGCGCTGGACCACGGCCTCTCCACCGGTGTGTCCTTGGTTCGCGACGGCGCCAAGATTCCCGGTGCCGCCCGCGACCTGTTGCACGCACTCGCCTGGAGCCTGGCCCGGGGCATGCCGCGGGTCGTGTGGGAGGCCGCGGCCACCGCGCTGAGCCCAGACGACGTCGAGTACCGGGCCGCCGACCTGGACTGGGTCCTCGAGCACTACGGGTGTTATGTCGTCGAGGACGAGCAGGATGGAGAAGCGATCTACCGGCTGTACCACCAGGAGCTCGCCGAGCATCTCACCGGATCGCCGCTGCCGCTTCCCGGTAGCCCGGCGGCCCAAGCGCTGGCCGAAACGCTGGTGGCCCTCCCCGAGGCCAAGCCGCCGGCCGACGGCACGCCGGACCGGCGCAGCCCATACCTGCGACGCAACCTGACGCGGCACGCCTCGATAGCCGGGACGCCCGGTGTCGACGCCCTGTACCGGCTGGTCAAGGACACTCCTGAGATCTACCTGCCCGAGCTCGCGGTGTCGGTGCACCAGCTCGCCACCAGGCTGGCCGAGCTCGGAGAGCACGCAGCCGCGCTGGCCCCCGCCCGGCAGGCCGTCAGCATCTACCGGGTGCTGGCCAACGCCAACCCCACGACATATCTGCCCTTCCTCGCGATGGTGCTGAACGACCACGCCGTCTACCTGTCCGCTACCGGACAACGCGAGCCGGCGCTGGCTCCCGGCGCGGAGGCCGTCGACACCTTCCACGTGCTCACCGAGACCGATCCCACCGTCTTCCTCCAGCATCTCGTCACCTCGCTGAACAACCTCACCGGTCACCTCGCCGGACTCGACCGGATCTCCGACGGGATCGACGTTTACACCAGCTGCGTCGATGCCTTTGCCGAGTCGCCGAACGTCCGGGACGCGCTGATCATCGAGCGGGCCGGGTTCCATGTCCAGCACGGCGACCCGCCGACGGGCTTTCGCGAGCTCGCCGGCCTGCTCGGGTCGGACGAGACCGACATCCCGGACGCCATCGTGCTCGCGGCCCGCAACGCGTTACGCGGGCACCGCCACCGCAACGCACTCGACGTCGACCACGCCTGGTGGACGGTCAACCGGACCGAACCTCCGGACTGGTTGAGTCTCACCCCAGAGCAGGTCAACATCGTGACCGGGTGGATCACGTCGCCGACCTGGAGGCAGTCGAAGAGTTACCTCGCGGCGCACGAAGAGGAACTGATGGCGGACTGGGCCTTCGTCGCGATCGAGGAGCTGCTCCTGCTCGTCGCGCCGCTGGCCGAACGGCACCTGGAACTTCTCGACGAGATCACGGCGGCCGGCGTCGACGCCGCGTACCAACCGCTGCTGCTCGAGGACCTGGTCACGGACTGGATCAGCGCGGCGAACTGGCAGGAATCGCGGTCCTTCGCCGAGGAACACGCCACCGAGCTGATCACCAGTGCGGCCGAGACAGCGCTGATCAGGCTCGGGCATGCGACGGCCACCGTGGTGCACCTCGCGGTGCTCGGCCTTGCCCGGCAGGACGGCCTGGAGGCCGCCTACGACTGCGTGACCGACCGCCGGTTCGCAGCCGACCGGATGCGGCGGGCGCTCGGCGACGCGGAGTCGAACACCATCATCGCGCTGGCCATGCTCGAGGGGCGGGTGTTCGGGGAGTCGTTCGCCGCTGCAGCACATCTCGCCGTCGCCGGTTCGCTGGCCGGTGCGCCGATGAGCGACACGACCCGGCTGGAGGAACTCGCCAAGCAGGCCGACGCGGCCGAGCGGCAGCGGGTGACCGCCGAGATCGCTGAGCTCATCGGCCGAATCCCGGAGCACGCTAGCCGGCTCGGCTCCCTACCCAAGATCCTGCTGCCCGAAGTCCTGCGCCGGTCCCACCCGACCTGAGATCCGCCTGCTCGGACCGCACCGGCTCACCTCGGACTCAGCCACTGGCAGCAGTACGATCTCAATTACTGAGCGTCATCAGCACTGCTGTCCAGAGCACAAAGTCAACGATTCGGATGCGGACAGTGACATTGTCCGCATCCCTACATTCTGAGGAGGGGGCCGTGGCACAGGACTCCGCGGGAGCTGACGCCGCACACCTCGCTGCGGCATTTCTTCGGCGCCGAGCTTCGGCACTGGCGTTAGATGGCGGACCTGTCCCATGACCGGCTCGGGGCCCAGATCAACTACTCGGGCGACACGATCAGCAAGGTGGAAAAGGCCAAACGCACACCCACCGCTGCCCTCGCCAAGGCGTGTGACCAGGCGCTGGGCACCGTTGGAGTGCTCGCCCGCTTGTCGCCTTGATCGAGGCCACCGACCGGGAGGCCCGCGCTGGTCGTCGCGCAGGTGCCGGCAGCGACCCGGCACTCGTGCCCGGGTGCGCCCTGACCAGTCACGGTCCTACAGTGGCGGCATGGGCGGAGAGAGCAGGAGAACCGGTGAACCGGTTCGAGTTCCTCGTATCGACGTTCGGCGCCGGTGCGGGCGTCCTAGTCGGCCTGGACTCCACCGAGGTATCCCGGCTCGGCCGCGAGGCTGTGACAGCCTGGGAACACAGCCTGTCTCGGCTCCGCGAACTGGATGACCAGTACGGCGGCGGCGGGAAGGCTCGCTGGCCCGTGAGGCCGGGCGGGAGGCGGAAGCCCGGTACTGGTCGCTCGAAGCCGTACACACCGCGCGGCTGATCGAGGACGACCGGCTGTTCGTCGCGACCCTCAGGTCGATGTCGCGACAGGCCTGCGAGCTGGGTCGAGCCCGGGAGGCGATCGAGCTGGCCCAGGCTGGACAGTTGGCGGCCAAGACGTGGGCCACGCCCCGGCTCCAGTCACTCCTGCTGGTCCGGGAAGCACTCGGCCATGCCCAAACCAGGGACGGGCGGGCCACCTGGCACGCATTCCACCGGGCAGGCATGCTCCTGAGCGCCGGTCGGCACGACGAGGACCCGCGCTGGCTCGCTTTCTGAACGAGGCGGATCTGGCCAGCTGCGAAACGCTCGCAGCCTTGTCCCTGGGAGAGCTTGCGATCGCCGAACGCAGTAGCCGCACCGTCCTGGCCACGGTCCGGCCAGAGTACCCGCGCAACCGCGCCGGGTATCTAGGGCGCCGCGCCGAGGTGCTGATCAGGCAACAGAACATCGAGGAAGCCGTCTCCACCGCCACGCAGGCTGTGGTAGCTGCGAGCGAGATCAGCTCCAGCCGGATCGATGCTCGTATCGGCCGAGTGCGGGTAGAGCTTGCCCGTTACGCTGATCAGCCGACGGTCGCGGAGTTTCTCAATTGGTCCGCCGAGGTACTGCCGACAAGGACGAATACCTCCGCCGACCCTCGCCGACCCTAGCGACGGCAGGTCGGAGTCCTGATGCGATCTCGGCATCGGGGATGTAGAAGGCAGCTAACCTCTCCTCTTTTGCGCCGCCGGATTGACGCAGTCGCCAGATCTGCATACGCAACAGCAGATCGAGACGAGCGACCTCCATCCACCACGTAGCGTCAGGGTTGATGCGCACCCACTCGGGATTGATGCTCAAAAGCAGGTTGTTCTCCGTTCGGGGGCCTGATCACCAGGCGCGCTGAGAGAGCGGGTCAGCCGCTGCGTCCCTGCCGCCAGTAGCCCATGAAAGCGACCGCGGTGCGTGGGACGCCGTGGTCGTTGACCATCAGCCGCCGAAGCCTCTTGATCATCCCGGCTTCCCCGGCCAGCCAGGCGTAGAGCTCGCACCCGGGAACATCGGGCTCGCCGGTCGACCCGTCGGGTACGTCCCACAGGATGGATGTGTCGACGTCCACGTCCTCCAGGTCGGCCCCCGCCGACAGTGGGTCGGGCCTGCGCAGCTCGGTCAAGACCTCCGCCACGGCAGCCACGAGCAGCGACCCGTGTGGGGCCGATCCGGCCGCATGCCGGCGTACCAGCCACCGCACCTCGACCCGGTCGGGTACGTCCCAGTACTGGCGGTCGCCTGCCGTTGGCACTTCAACGCAGACGACACCACGGGCAGCCGGGGGGAGCGACTCGACGATAGCCGCCACCGCCGGCACAGCAGTCTCGTCACCGGCGAGTATCAGGCGTCTCGCCGTCGGGGGTGGGGACCACTCACAACCCCACCTCCGACCGGCGCCCAGCCAGTCGGGACCGGCCAGCGCGACACCGTCACCAGGGCGAACCGTCGAGGCCCATGCTGAGGCCGGGCCGCCGTGGCCGCCGTCCGCGCCGTGCAGTACGAAGTCGATGTCCAGCTCGGCCACCTCAGGCCGGTAGGTCCGCACGGTGTAGCTGCGCATGGTGGGCCGTATCTCGTCCGGCATCGCCTGCCACGCCGCGTGCCAGCCGACCCCGCTGGGGATGTCGGCCACCGTCCGGCCGGGCTGCGGTAGCAGGAGCTTGATCCGCTGGTCGAGGCCACCAGAACCGAAAGCCCGCAGACACTCACCGGTGAACGTGACACGCACGAAGCTCGGCCCGAGGCACTCCTTGCGAGCCACCTCGACGAAGTAAATCCAGTATTCGGGCACTCGCCCGCCATTGGTGCGCCCAGCCGTGCGTGTCGGTGCCATGCTCCCCCGCCTCCCTTTCTTAGGGTAAGCTAAATTCAAAGAGGGGGCCACTGCCCAGCAGGGCGACTCCGGGTACGTCGCTCAGCGCTATAGCAGGCCGGACGTGGTCCGCGCGGTGCGGATTAGCGCCGAGGTGGCCGGCAAGGTTGCCCGTTGATGCGGACGTCGGCGTCATGATCCCCGCTCTGTGCCGCCATCCTGATCACGTCGTCGCAGCGGCTCCGGGACTGGCTACCGGCACCCCGAGCGCCTCGACCACGCTGAGCAGACGCTTGTCGTAGCTGACGAACGACGCCAGCCGGCCGCCGAACACGGCATGCGCGGTGGCGAGGTGGATGGCGTCCAGCGAGCGCAAATGAGGAGATGTGTAACTGGCTGCCGTCGTGCGGACGAACTCGTCGATCTCGTACCGGGCGATGCGCTCGAGTAATGCTGGCGCGGCGGCGACCAGCGCAGGCTCGGTTCGCCGAAGTGCTCGAGGTAGCTCGACCTCGGCAAGGGCTGAGGTCACCAGCGTCGTGGTGGCTCGCGCGTCGAGCCAGTCAGCCAGGGCGTCGCTCTCCGGCTCACGGCGGATGAGCTTCACCAGCGCCGCGGTGTCGAGGTAGATCAGTAGCGTTCCTCGTCCCGCAGCTCGCGTAGCAACTCACCGGCCTCGTAGTCGGTCCTGACCGGGCCGGTAGGACGCGGCACAGGGCCCCGAGCGGTAGGTGGGCGCAGCTTGCCGGACGTGATGAGATCGGCCAGCGGGTGCGGCTGCGCCGGCACCAGCCGAGCGATGATCACGCCGCGTTCGGTGATGTCGATCTCTTCACCGCGCTTGACCCGGGCCAGCACACCGGCGGTGTTCTGATTGAGTTCGCGGACGGGCACATCATTCACACTGCAACTGTAGTACCTCTAGGTACTACACGCCTACGCCGCACCGGCCCGGATCAGGTGTGGATGTGTCCACGTCCTCCAGGCCGACCCCCGCCGCGGTGGTTCCGGCTCGACGCCGATCTGATGACCGCAACGCGGTCGGGGCCGCTACTTCTGCTGCAACAGCCTGGTGACCTCGGTGAGGTCGGAAGTGATCTGCTGCACCCCGGTGGCGGAGTTCAGCGCCCACACCAGCCAGGGTGCTTCCACCACCCGGTCGGCCTGCACCGCCGACATGGACGTCCACAGTGGGTTGTCGGTGACCGCCGCTGTGGGGTCCGCGCCGGCGGGTTGCCGGTCTGCGCAGCGGGCTGGGCGAGACCGGCGTCGGCGATGATGCCGGACCCGATCGACGGCGGGATCAGCGCGAGCACACCGAAGCCCGGGACATCCAGGCGCATCGGGGACACCGTCGCGCCGGCCAACCCGGACTGCTGCACCAGGGTGCCCAGCTCGTCGATGCTGCGCTGCGCCTCGGCCACGAGTTTCTCGGCCTGCGGTCTGCGGCCCACGGCCTCGCCGATGGCTTTCGTGCGCTCCTGCCAGCTGAGGTTCTCCAGGATGAAGACCACCCTGCCGAACTGCTTCAGCGCCTCGGGGTCGGCTTTGAAGGTGCCCACCGAGGTCTCCGACAGCAGGATCACGTCGGGGTCGAGCGCGGCCACCCGCTCGGTGCTGATCCCGTCGCCGGTGTTCACCAGCTCAGCGGCGAGGATCTGCTGCTCGACGTCGGCGGGCAGCTCCAGCTCGGCGAGCACGCGCTCGGCGAACGTCCGGTCGAGGCAGGGGAGGGCCACTGGTGCGATCCCGAGCGCACCGAGGTCGAACGTCGTGTCGAGCAGGTCGACCACCCGCAGCGCCTCGGAGGCGGTCCCCGACGGTGATTCTTAACTTCATCAGCTCCCTTGATGAGTGACACTCAAACGAGTGAGAGCCGCGCTACCCGGCTCCAGCAGGTACCGCGCCGAGTGCTCCATCCGACCGGGTCCTGCCCTGCACCGAACAGCCGCATTGCGATGCGGCAGGCTACCCGCGGACCCGAGGGAGGAACTCCGACGTGAGCGAGCGTGCGCTGCCGAAGGTGTCGGTGATCGTGGTCAACTACCGCGGCGCCGAGGACAGCATGACCTGCTTACGGGCGCTGCGCGACGAGCTGGACTGGCCCGCCGAGGCGCTGGAGCTGATCTGCGTGGACAACGCCTCGGGTGACGGCAGCGCGAAACGGATCTCCGCCGCGGTACCGCAGGCCCGGCTGGTCCATTGCGCCACCAACATCGGATTCGCCGGGGGTTGCAACCTCGGCGTGGGCGCAGCCACCGGCTCGATCGTGGCCTTCCTCAACAGCGACGCGCGGCCGCACCGCGACTGGGTGCGGGCCGCCGTCGAAGCGTTGAGCGAGGGCCCGGACGTCGCCGCGGTGGCCAGCAAGGTACTGGACTGGGACGGCACCCGGATCGACTACGTCGACGGCGGTCTTACCTGGTACGGGATGGGCTACAAACCGCACGTCGGCAAATCCGACGATGGTGCCCACGACGTCGCCCACGACGTGCTGTTCGGCACCGGCGCCGCGCTGCTGGTCCGCCGCGATGTCTTCGAGCAACTCGGCGGGTTCGACGAGCGGTTCTTCATGTTCTGTGAGGACGTCGACCTCGGCTGGCGGCTCAACCTGCGCGGCTACCGGGTGCGCTACGAGCCGCGGTCGGTCGCCTATCACCGCCATCATGCCTCACTGCGCGGCGCTGACCCGGCCCGCGAGACCTACCTGCTGGAGCGCAACGCGCTCGCCGCGCTGTACAAGAACGTCTCCGACGAGACCCTGGCCACGGTGCTGCCCGCGGCACTCGCGTTGGTCGTGCGCCGGGCCACCGCCCGGGGCGAATGCGACCCCGCCGAGTTCGAGATGACCCGCCGCGGCCCGGGGCCGGAAACCGCCGGTCCGATGGCGGTGCCGCGGGTGACCATGGCCGGGATTTACGCCATCGACCGGTTCGTAGAGATGCTGCCCGCGCTGGCCGCGTCGCGGTGCGTCGAGCAGGCCGCCCGCGTCCGCACCGACGCCGACCTGCTCCCGCTGATGCGCAACGCCCTGGAGCGCACCTCCCCCGAGATCCCCTACCTGCTCGCCCACGACGCGATCGTCGAGGCGCTCGGCGTCGCGCGCGTGTATGGGGCCCGCCGGCGGATCCTGGTGCTCACCTCGGACGCGGTGTCACAGCGGATGGCCGGACCGGCGATCCGGGCCTGGAACATGGCCGAGGTGCTCGCCGGAGAGCACGACGTGCGCCTGATCAGCCTCAACTCCCACTGCTCGCCACCTCCCGCCGACTTTGATGTCCGGCACGTCTCACCGCGCCAGATCAGCCCGGAACTGGACTGGGCCCAGCTGGTAGTCCTTCAAGGCCACGTGCTCGAGCAGGTACCGTCTCTGAAGACGTCCAACCACATCGTCGTCGCCGACATCTACGACCCGATGCACCTCGAGCAGTTGGAACAGGCCCGCGATCTGGGCGGTGAGCAACGCGCTCAGGTCGTCGACGCGGTCACCTCAGTGCTGTCGACCCAGCTGCGCCGGGGCGACTTCTTGCTCTGCGCCTCGGAACGGCAGCGGCATTTCTGGCTCGGGCACCTGGCAGCGATCGGCCGGCTGTCCCCCACCGTCTACGACGCCGACCCGACGACCCGTTCACTGCTCGCAGTGGCCCCGTTCGGGCTGTCCGGCAAGCCGCCACAGCGCACCGGACCCGGCTTGCGCGACACGCTGAGCTTCGGGCCGCACGACAAGGTCGTCCTCTGGGCCGGCGGTGTCTACTCCTGGTTCGACCCGCTGACCCTGCTGCGCGCCGTGCACGCCTTGGGCAGCGAGCACGGCGACCTGCGCCTGGTGTTCCTCGGGATGCGCCACCCGAACCCCGACGTGCCCGAGATGGGCATGGCCGGGCAGACCCGCCGGCTCGCCGAGACCCTCGGGCTCGCCGGGAAGCAGGTGTTCTTCAACGAGACCTGGGTGCCCTACGCCGACCGGCAGAACTGGCTGCTCGACGCCGATGCCGGCGTGACCACCCACTTCGAGCACGTCGAAACCACCTTCGCCTTCCGCACCCGGGTGCTGGACTACCTGTGGGCCGGGCTGCCCATCGTCACCACCGACGGCGACGCCTTCGCCGAGCTGGTGGCAGCCGAGAAGCTCGGTGTGGTGGTACCCGCCGAGGATCCGATGGCGCTGGCCGCGGCGCTGCAACAGGTGCTCTATGACGACGCCTTCGCCGCCGGTTGCCGGGAGCGGATCGCGGCGGTGGCCCAGCGCTACACCTGGGAAGCGGCGCTGGCGCCGCTGGTCGAGTTCTGCCGGCACCCGCGACCTGCTCCCGACCGGCTACCCGCCAGCCCGCTGGCTGCTTCCCGCCGCCCGCCCGGGGTGGCCGGTGCGCTACGCCGCGACGCCGCTTTGGTCCGTTCCTACCTCGCCGCCGGCGGGCCTGGTGAGGTGGCTCGGCGAGCCGCGGGGCGACTTCGCCGGTGGGCGAAGCCCTTGTGAGTGGCAAACAGTGTTATAGCACTCAATGCCACTCACGAGACGCGCAGCGCCAGCTGCGCGTCCTGCTGGACGGTACGCCGCTACTCGGGCAGCGCAGCGGGATCGGGCACTACACCGCCGCGCTGCTGCGCGAGCTGGCGGTTCGGTCCGATGTGGACGTCACCGTCACCGCGTTCACCGCCCGCGGTCAGGTCGCGCTGCGCGGCGCGGTACCTCCTGGGGTGGCGGTACGCGGTGGCCCGGTCCCGGCCCGGGCATTGCGAGCGTTGTGGCAGCGGGTGGGCTGGCCCCCGGCCGAACTGCTCGCCACCGGCGCCGACGTGCTGCACGCCACCAACTTCGTGCTACCACCGTCGCGGCACGCCCGCGGTGTCGTCACCGTGCATGACCTGGCATTCCTGGATCGTCCGGACTATCTGGCCCCGCAGCAGCGCGACCTGCCCGACCTGGTGACGCGTTCGGTGGCCCGCGCGGCGGTGGTCTGCACCCCCAGCGCAGCGGTGGCCGAGCAGGTGGCGCGACGGTTCGACATCCCCGCGCAGCGGATCGTGGTGACCCCCTTGGGGGTGGATCGATCATGGTTAGCTGCTACCGGACCCACCGAAGCGCTGCGCACGAGGCTGGGGTTGCCACCGCGGTACCTGCTGTTCGTCGGAGCCGCCCAGCCGCGCAAGGGCCTCGACGTGCTGCTCGACGCGCACGCGTCGCAACCCTGTCTCGCTCCGCTGGTGCTCGCCGGGCCGGCCGGCTGGGGTTCGGCGCCGGTGACCTCCCCCCGGGTGCGCGCCCTGGGTTACCTCCACGACGCAGATCTGCGCTGCGTGGTAGCCGGTGCGACGGCACTGGTGTTGCCGTCCCGCGCCGAGGGCTTCGGCCTGCCGGTCCTGGAGGCGATGGCGACCGGGGTGCCGGTGGTGTGCTCCGACCTGCCGGCGCTGCGGGAGATCGCCGGTGGGCTCGCCACGCTCGTCCCCCCCGAGAACCCCGCTGTCCTGGCCACCGCGCTGGCCAGCGTTGACGGTGCTGCCGGCAGTGCCGACGACGCTGCCGCCGCGGGCTGCGATCCGGCAGGCGCAGCTGCCCGAAGGGCACACGCGGCCCGCTACACCTGGCAGGCATGCGCAGAGGCAACGGTCCGTGCATACCGGGGAGCCCGCGACTGTTTGTGAGCAGCAGAGGCGGACACACCGGGCATTAGCGACCGACACGCCGGGTTAACCAGGATTCACCCATGAGAATTAGGGTGATCGACGTTACGATACGTGGAGTCGCACACTCGCTACTAATGGCGCCGGAAAGGGCAGTCATGCCCCCTTCGAGTGCTGGGGGATGTCGCTTGTAGCTACGGAACGCTGACACGTGCTTGCCCGCGCGGCAACGCGTTCCGGTCAGGAGGGGACAGGAATGCTCACTCAACGAGCGCGAGCCGGGGTCGCCCTAGCGACCTTGACGGCGGCAACCGCGGCCGTCACAGTCAGCGCGGCGACGCCCGGGGCGGCGCACACCGCGCCGGCGGGCCGGGCTAACCCGGTAGCCGTGATCACCGGTGCTGGGTCCATCAACGCGACCGAGGCACGTTACATGATCAAAGGTACCGATCTCGGCATCATGTGGACCGACGAGCGAGGGCAAATCCTGGCTGCCTTCGGCGACACCTTCGGGTCCGGCTGGGCTGGTACCAGCAGCGGATTCGGCGACCCTGCCACGATCGATTGGCGCTCGAACACGCTGGCCCGCAGCTCGGACCGCAACCCGGCCGACGGCATGTCCTTCAACAACTTCGTCACCGACCGTCCCGGCCACGCCAAGGAACTGCTGCCGTCGCTCAAGCAGAACGGCGTCGAGATGACCAAGATCCCGACCGGCGGCGTCAACGTCGGTGGGCGCGACTACATGGCCTACATGTCGGTGCGCAAGTTCACCACACCCGGGCGGTGGATCACGAACTACAGCGCGATCGCGTACTCCGACAACGGCGGGCAGACCTGGCAGGATGTTCCCGGTTCGCACCGGCCGAACACCGCAGCCCTCGACGAGAAATTCCAGATGATCGCCTACGCCCGCCGGGACGGCTTCGTCTACGCCTTCGGCACACCGAACGGCCGTTTCGGCGCCGCCCATGTCGCCCGGGTGCCGGAGCGACGGCTGCTCGACACATCAGCCTACGAGTACTGGACCGGGAAGAACTGGCAGCGGGGCGCCGGCATGATCGCGACGTCGATCGTGCCGGGGCCCGTCGGCGAGCTGTCAGTCCGTTACGACGAGACCCTCAACAGCTGGCAGATGATGACCATGGACGAGGCGCAAGGTGCGATCGTGGTCCGGCTGGCCCCGCACCCCACGGGACCGTGGGGTGCGCCGATCACGGTTGCAACGTCCAAGGAGTACCCGCATCTCTACGGCGGTTTCCTGAACCCGGACTCCGAGGGGCGCGACATCTACTTCACGATGACCCAGTACGACAGCTACAACGTCTCGATGATGCACGCCACGCTGCCGGCCGACGCGGTGAACAGCGCCCCCCCGCACTGAACTGATTCAACCGACGACCAGGCCCTCGGCGATCGCGGCGCGCAGGGCCTGGCGCCAATGCCGCAGTTCGGGCAACCCGGCCGCCACCCATCCGGCGGTATCCAGCACCGAGTTCGCCGGGCGGGGCGCGGGCCGGTGCAACTCCGCGGTACTGCAGGGCCGCACCCGGTCCGGGTCGGCACCGATCTCGGTGAACACCGCCCTGGCCAGCTCGAACCAGGTCGTCGAACCGGCATTGACGCAGTGCAGCACACCCACCGGCACCCGGGCGGCAACCAGTGCAAGCGCGATCAATCCGTCGGCAAGGTCGGCCGTCCAGGTTGGACTGCCGTGCTGATCGTCGACTACCCGGACGGGGTCGGACCCCTGCGCCAACCGCGCCATGGTGCGGACGAAATTGCCGCCGTGCGCGCCATAGAGCCAGGCGGTGCGCACCACATGCGCAGCGGACCCGGATGACAGCACCGCTCGCTCCCCCGCCAGCTTGGTCCGGCCGTACACGCTGCGTGGCACCGTCGGATCAGTGGTCCTGTGGGGGGGGCCCTGGGACCTCACTTCATCGCCGGCGAAGACGTAGTCGGTGGAGACCTGAACCAGATGTGCCCGGTGTGCGGCGCAGGCGTGGGCGAGGTGTGCCGGACCGTCGGCGTTGACGGCATGGGCGCGCCGCGCACCGTCGCCCTCGGCGGCATCTACCGCTGTATACGCCGCAGCGTTGATCACGACCAAGCGGGCATCGACCGAGGCCGCCGCGACCGCGTCGGACACCGCCGCAAGATCGGTGACGTCGAGTTCGGCCGAGCCCGGTGCATGGACCCGGATGATCCCAGCTCTGGCCGCCGCGGTGACCAGATCCCGGCCGAGCTGGCCGCCACCGCCGGTCACGAGCAGCGCCAGCGTCACCGCGGGACCGCCACCGAAGCCGCCTTCAGCGGCTCCCACCACTCCCGGTGTTCGGCGTACCAGCGCACCGTGTCGGCCAGCCCCTGGGTGAACTCCACGGCCGGGCGATAGCCGAGCTCGGTGCAGATCTTGGTGCAATCAACCGAGTAACGGCGGTCGTGGGCCTTGCGGTCGGTCACCGGCCGGACGCTGGACCAGTCCGCGCCGGTGGCCTCCAGCAGCAGGCCGGTGAGTTCGGTGTTGGTCAGTTCGGTACCACCGCCGATGTTGTAGATCTCGCCGGCCCGACCCCGCTCGAGGACCAGCGCGATGCCGTGGCAATGGTCGTCGACGTGCAACCAGTCCCGTACGTTGAGCCCATCGCCGTACAGCGGCACCGGCAGCCCGTCGAGCAGGTTGGTGACGAACAGTGGGATGACCTTCTCCGGGTACTGGTAGGGCCCGTAGTTGTTGGAGCAGCGGGTGATCCGCACGTCCATGCCGTGCGTGCGGGCGTACGCCCGCGCGAGCAGGTCGGAACCCGCCTTGGATGCCGAGTACGGCGAGTTCGGTTCCAGTGGATGGTCCTCGGGCCACGAGCCCGACTCGATCGACCCGTAGACCTCATCGGTGGAGACGTGCACGAACCGCGACACGCCGGCCTCGAGGGCGGCCTGCAGCAGGGTGTGGGTACCCACCACGTTGGTCACCACGAACGGGGCGGCGCCCAGGATCGAGCGGTCCACGTGCGACTCCGCGGCGAAATGCACCACCGCGTCGACGCCGACCATCAGGTCGGCCACCAGCAGCGCCTCGGTGATGTCGCCCTTGACGAAGTGCAGGGCCGGGTCGCCCGCGACCGGCGCCAGGTTCTCCGCGTTGCCTGCATAGGTCAGCTTGTCCAATACCACCACGTCGGCACCGGCCAGCGACGGTTGCGCACCACTCAGCACCCGGCGCACGAACGTCGAGCCGATGAACCCGGCACCACCGGTGATCAGAAGCCGCATTGGTCCATCCTCCCAACCAGGCCGACAACCAGACAGCGACCGTGAACGTGAGCGATTTTGAGCGTCATGGCGGCGATCCGAGTGTGCCATGGCAACCCGACCAGGCGTTCACACGTCTGGCCGAGTGTGCCATGGCAACCCGGCCAGGCGTTCACACGTCTGCACTAAGGGATAGGGATAGCGCGCGAAGGCTGGACTGAACCCGTGGATACCCTTGGGCGCGGTAAGCCTGGCACTGGCGCCGCACCAGCCGCAGGACGCAGGAGGGGGATGCGTGGACGACAGGCCACCCTGGCCGGGCGTTCCCGCCGGGCGGCCCGACCGGCGGCGTCGCGCGACACCACCTCCCCGGCGGCGCACCACCAGGAGGACACCACCTCCCCGGCGGCGCCCTACCACCAGGTTCCGCGGCGCCAAGCTGGTCTTCGCGATGGTCTCTGCGCTGGCGCTCGGCCTCACCGGGTACGGGTGGTCGACCTTCCAGAGCCTTCAGCAAGGCTTGAGCACCACGGATGTGATCGGCTTCAGCGCTCCGGATACCGCCATCGACATCCTGCTGGTGGGCATGGACAGCCGGACCGACGCGCAGGACAACCCGCTACCCGCCGAGGTGCTGTCCCGGCTGCGCGCCGGAGACAACGAGGGTGAGCTCACCGACACCATGATCCTGGTGCGAATCCCGAACGACGGTAGGCATGCGGTGGCGATCTCACTGCCCCGGGATCTGTACGTGCAGCTGCCCGAGGGGTACGGCAAGCACAAGCTCAACTCCGCATTCGTCCGCGCGAAGAGCGCCACCGCGGA
Source organism: Pseudonocardiaceae bacterium (assembly GCA_050700495.1). GTDB lineage: Bacteria > Actinomycetota > Actinomycetes > Mycobacteriales > Pseudonocardiaceae. Next base: position 3,706 of record JBOHHF010000354.1, on the reverse strand, counting down.
ACGGCTCGTCGCGCAAGGCACCGACCCGGCCGCGGTGCGCAGCACGTCCACCGCCGCGGGTCGTAAGCTGTTGCTCCAGGCCGTCAAAGATCTCACCGGGGTCGGCATCGACCACTACGCGGAGATCAACCTGCTGGGCTTCTCGCTGCTCACCGATGCGGTCGGCGGGGTCCAGGTATGCCTGCGGGAACCGGTTCGCGACAATTTCTCCGGCGCGAACTTCCCGGCCGGCCCGCAACTGATCTCAGGGCCCGACGCGCTGGCGTTCGTCCGGCAACGGCATGGGCTGCCCCGCGGCGACCTCGACCGGATCGTGCGCCAGCAGGTGTACCTCGCGGCGCTGGCCGACAAGGTGCTGACGGCCGGGACGCTGTCCAGCCCCGGTCGGATCCGCCAGCTGATTGACGCGACCCAGCAGTCGCTGGTGCTCGACCAGGACCTCGACGTACTGGACTTCGCCGCCCGGATGCAGGGGCTGGCTGCGGGCAACGTGATGTTCGAGACCGTTCCGGTGTTGGGCAACGGCGACAGTGAGTCCGACGGCGACGTGCTCAAGGTCGACCCGCAGGCCGTGCAGGCCTTCGTCGCCCGGGTCATCGACGTCCGTCCCGCGCCGGACCTCTCGCCCGGCTCCCCGGCCAGGAAGGCGGTCACCGTCGACGTGCTCAACGCCTCGGGCCGGTCCGGGCTCGCCAAGTTGGTCTCCGAGCAGCTGGCCGGGCAAGGGTTCCTCCCGGGCGCGGTCGGCAACACGCCCGCCCGAGCTACCAGCGTGGTGCGTTACCCGACCGGTGAGCAGAACGCCGGCCAGGCGGTGGCCGACACGCTAGGCGGTGTGCCGGTCGAAGAGGGCTCCAACCTGACTGCCGGAACCGTGCAGGTCTATCTCGGTCGGGACTACCCCGGACCGGTCAAGCCGCGGATTGCCGGTGCATCTTTCCTGCGGGAGGACGGGTCAGCCGCCACCAACACCGGTCGCCCGGTCGCGGTCACCGCGCGAGCCGCGCCGATGGTGCCGATGGTGAGCAGCGACGCGCCGTGCGTCGCCTGAGCCGATCTTGCTGAGGAGCCGATGACCATCACCGACGAGCTGCTCGGTCCACTGCTACGGGTGGACCCGGCCCGGCCACGAATCACCCACTACGACGACGCCACCGGCAGTCGGATCGAACTGTCCGGCGCCACGCTGGCCAACTGGGCAGCCAAGACCGCCAACTGGTTACGCGACGAGTTGGACGTCCAACCCGGCGACACTGTCGCGGTGTTGCTGCCGCCGCACTGGCAGACCGCCGGCGTGCTGCTGGGTGCCTGGTGGTGCGGCGCCACAGTCACCACATCGCCGGCCGCTGCGCAGGTGGCCCTGTGCGGGGTTGATCGAATCGCCGGCGCCGCCGGCGCCGACGAGGTGGCAGCGCTGGGGCTGGACGCGCTGGGCATGGGCATTCCCGTGCTGCCGCCAGGGGTCCGGGACTTCGCCAGTGAGGTCCGGGTGCACGGCGACACCTTCACCTCCGGCGGCGCAGGCCCGGACACTGAAACGCTCCGCACCGCCGCCCGGACCCGAGCCGCGCAACTGGGCCTGGCCGCCGGAGACCGCCTGCTGTGCACCACGGCCTGGAACGCGACCGTGCCGGGCGAGGTCCTACTCGCAGTACTCGCCGCCGACGCATCACTAGTCCAATGCACCAACACCAACCCCGCCACACTCCCCGCCCGTTGCACAGCCGAGCGAGTCACCACCACCCTCACCTGACTTCCCGCATTCAGCAGGCTGAGCGGGGCTATCAGCACGTCCTTTACCCCGCTGAGCCTGCTGAATGCGATCAGGTTAGTGAGTTTTGGGCCATAGGGCGCAGATTGGTAACGCCCAGATGCGGTCGCCTAGTTCGAAGGGGTGGGGGCCGGTGTGGAAGAGGATTCCGCGCACGAATCGTTCGCCTAGCTGCTCACGCAGCCAGGCGAGGTGGTGCGCGTCCTTCGTACCCGGTGCGGAAGCGGCCTTGACCTCGATGCCGACGACACGGCCGCCACCCAGGTCGATGACCAGATCCACCTCATGGCGACCCGATTCCGTGCGCAGGTGGTGCAGCCTGCTCCGAGGTTGCAGCAAGGCGATCTCGGGGCGCAACTGGGCTGTGACGAAAGTATCGAGGATTCGGCCGAGCAGGTCACCGTCGCGCAGGATGGTAGCCGCATCGATGCGGGCGGCACTCACCGCGAGGGCAGGATCGGTCAGGTACCGCTTCGGCCGTTTCACCAGGCGCGTGAGCCGGTTCGACGACCACGCGGGCAGCCGATCGAGCAGATAGAGGCTTTCGAACAGCCGATCGTAGGCGTCGGCGGTGCGCCGATCGATATCGGCAGCCTGGTACAACGTGGCCTCGGCGGGGAGCCCCGCTGTGGACAGCCCGAGCACCTCTAGGTATCGCCGCAGTCGCACCGGGTCGCGAACCTCCCGGGCGGCCATCACGTCCCGGGTGACGACGTGCTCAAGATAGGCATCCAGCCAGGCGTCTCGGGTGGCCGCGCGCAGCCGGAGAGCAGCCTCGGGAAACCCGCTGCGGAGCGCGAGAGCGACGTATCCGTCGATGTCCGGGACGTCGGAGGGCAGCCGGACCTGGTCGAGATCGCCGTCGATGACAGCCGGCAGCAGCCCCGGCGCATCCGCCGCGCCGGCGATCTCCCGCTCGGTGAGGCCGTGCAGGACCAGCCGCACGATCCGCCCCGTGCCGGGCCAGACGCGCTGGGTAAGATCCGCTTCGACACTGCCGGTGAGCAGGTACCGGCCGGCCCGCGGATCGTCGTCGACGGCCCGCTTCACGGCGCCGAGCACCTCGGGCACTTCCTGCCACTCGTCCAGCAATACCGGTTCGCGGGCCCGACGCAGCGCCGCGTCGGGATTGGCTGCGACTGCAGCCGCGACCGCCGGGTCGTCCAGACGCAAGGTCTCGGCAGCGAAGCGACGCGCCGAAGTCGTCTTCCCGGCGGCGCGAGGACCGGTCACCATCACCGCCGGAAGATCATCGAGCAGCGCGGCCAGGCGCGCATCAGCCAGACGAGGAAGGTACCCAGTGGTTGACACCGATCCAGGCTACACATTTCCCACGCTTATTGATGTACATTTTCCGCGCTCAGCAGTCCTTATTTTCCACAGTTCCGCGCCGACCCGTGACGATCCTGCATGTCCTGAGCTGCTGCTGAGCCATGGCAGGTGCCCACAGGATGTCCACCGGAGCGACGGACAACCGGTCGCGACGCGCTGACCTGTGGAGGCCAGGATGGACCGCGACACCGGCAGTTCTGGGAGCGAAACAGCGGTGTCGATGACATGAGTTTGTGATTGACCCGGGATACCCTGGCTCCGGGCAGCGATCGGAAGACTCGGCGGAGAACTATGCGCGGTGTGCTGGACAGTGGCCGGACGAATGGGATCATCGGGACGCTGGTGCTGCTTGTCCTGGCGGTGCTGGTGGCCGGGTGTAGCGGCACTGGGCAGCCGTCCGGGCTGTTCAACAAGGAGCCTGCTCCGCCGGCACAGACCAGTCTCCAGCCGGGCGACAAGGCCGGGAACGTCAAGCCGGCGCTACCCGCCTCGGTGAGCGTCAACGGGGGTGAATTGCGTGAGGTCGCGCTGACCAACTCAGACGGTAAGGCGGTGGCCGGCACGCTGAGCCCGGACCGGCGGAGTTGGACCAGCACTGAGCCG
>JBOHHF010000353.1:0-5720 GCA_050700495.1 Pseudonocardiaceae bacterium | reverse complement strand
GAGCTGCTGCGATCCCCCGCCGAACGCGCCGAGGGTGCGGCGCTGCTGGTGGTGGGTCCCTCCGGGTGCGGCAAGTCCTCACTGGTCCGCGCCGGGCTGCTGCCAGTGATCGCAGACCAGCCGGGTTGGCGAATCCTGCCGCCGATCCTGCCGGGTGCCGACCCGGTGGCGGCGCTGGCCCGGGAACTGGCCAACGCGGCGCGGCGCAGCGCGCTGGACTGGACGCTCGAACACGTTCACCATCAGCTCGGCCAGCGGGGCCTGACCGGCCTGGCTGACGAGCTGCTGCTGGCCGCCCCCGCCGGTCCGCAACGGCACCTGCTGATCGTGGTGGACCAGTTCGAGGAACTGCTCACCCAGACCACCCCCACCGAGCGAGCCCGGTTCACCGAGCTACTGCGCCCAGCGCTGACCGGCCCGGTGCGCGTGGTGGCCACCCTGCGCCCAGAGTTCCTCGACCAACTGCTGATCGATCCCGAGCTAGCCGCCCTGCCGACCCGGACCTACACCCTGCGTCCGCTGCGCCGCGAGGCACTACGCGCCGTCATCGAAAGGCCGGCCCAACTGGCCGGGATCGACGTGGACGACGGACTGGTGGACCGGTTGGTCGACGACACCGACAGCGGGGAAGCCCTGCCGCTGCTGGCGTTCACCCTGGCCCAGCTCGCTGAGGGCGTCAGCCGCGGCGGGCGACTGTCCAGCGCACGCTACGACCAGCTCGGCGGGGTACAGGGTGCCCTGACCTGCCAGGCCGACGCGGCACTGACCGACGTCGGCACTGCGGGCGGACGGAGCCGCGAGCAGGTGATCGCCGGGTTGCTACGACTGGTCACCGTCGATGAGCAGGGCCGCCCCACCCGCTGGCGAGTCCACCGTGCCGAGCTACCCGATCACGTGGTCACCGAGCTGAACGCTTTCGTCGCGCACCGGCTGCTGACCACCGACGCCGACAACGGCACCGCCGTGATCGGCGTTGCCCACGAAGCATTCCTGTCCGCCTGGCCCCCGCTGGCCGAAGCGATCGCGGAGAACGTGTCGGCCCTGCGCGCTCGGCGGGCGGTCGAGCACGCTGCCGCCGAATGGGACGGCGACGGCCGTGCGCGCGAGCGGTTGTGGGGTGGCGGCCAGCTCGCTGGCGCTGTCGCCGATATCGGCGCCCGGATCAGCGCGGACAGCGCACCCCCACCGGGACAACGAGGCCCGGCACGCTGGTTGCCTCGACGACCCCGGGTACTGGTCACCGATCAGGTCGCGCTCAGCCCGACCGCCCGCGAGTTCCTGCATACCAGCATCCGCCGCGACCGGTTCCGCCGTAGACGGGGTGTCGGCGTGCTGTCGGTGCTGCTCATCCTCGCCTTGGTCGCAACGGGTCTCGCAGTGGACCGGCAAAACAGGGCGCAGGAGCGGCAACGGGTCGCCACTGCTCGCCAACTCGTCGCCCAAGCAGGCACGCTCCTGGGGTCCGATCCGCGTACTGCCCTGCGGCTCGGCGTGGCCGCGGAGAGGATCCATCCCAGTGCGGAAACCCGTGGCGGCCTGCTCGCCCTCCTTTCCCGTACCCGATACGCAGGCGCACTCATCGCCCACACCGACTTGGTGAACTCGGTGGCGTTCTCCCCCGACGGGCGGACCTTGGCCACCGCCACCAACGACAAGACGGTGATCCTGTGGGACCTCACCGACCCAGCCACACCCCGCCCACTCGGCCAACCCCTCACCGCCCACACCGACTTGGTGCGCTCGGTGGCGTTCTCCCCCGACGGGCGGACCTTGGCCACCGCCAGCAACGACAAGACGGTGATCGTGTGGGATCTCACCGACCCGGCCCGGCCCGGCCGGCCCCTCACCGCCCACACCGACTCGGTGAACTCGCTGGCCTTTGCCCCCGACGGGCGGACCCTGGCCACCGCCAGCAACGACAAGACGGTGATCCTGTGGGATCTCACCGACCCGGCCGCACCCCGCCCACTCGGCCAACCCCTCACCGGCCACACCGACTTGGTGGGCTCGGTGGCGTTCTCCCCCGACGGGCGAACTCTGGCCACCGCCAGCAGGGATAGCACGGCGATCCTGTGGGATCTCACCAACCCGGCCACACCCCGCCCACTCGGCCAACCCCTCACCGCCCACAGCAGCTGGGTGTTCTCGGTGGCGTTCTCCCCCGACGGGCACACCCTGACCACCACTAGTGCCGATGGCACGGCGATCCTGTGGGACCTCACCGACCCAGCCGCACCCCACCAACACCTCACCGCCCACACCGGCTTGGTGTTGTCAGTGGCCTTTGCCCCCGACGGGCACACCCTGGTCACCACCAATAGCAATGGCACGGCGATCCTGTGGGACCTCACCGACCCGGCCCGACCCCAACAGCTCGACCAGCCCCTCACCGCCCACACTGGCTCAGTGCACTCGGTGGCCTTTGCCCCCGACGGGCACACCCTGGCCACCGCCAGCAGCGACCACACCGCAATCTTGTGGGATCTCACCAACCCGACCGAACCTCGCCAACTCGGTCAACCCCTCACCATCCGCACCTTCGAGGTGACGTCATCGGACTTTGCCCCCGACGGGCGCACTCTGGCCACCACCGATCTTTTGGGCACGACGATCTTGTGGGACATCACCGACCGGGCCGCGCCCCACAAACTTGGCCAGCCCCTCGCCGGCCATGGCAGCTGGGTGTTCTCAGTGGTGTTCTCCCACAACGGACACACCCTGGCCACCGCCGGCGCCTATGGCACGGTGATCTTGTGGGATCTCACCGACCCGGCCGCGCCCCGTCAACTCGGCCAACGCCTCACCGCCCACACTGGAGCTGTGTTCTCGATGGCTTTTGCTCCGGATGGGCGCACTCTGGCCACCGCTGGCGAAGACCATAAGGTGATCTTGTGGGATCTCACCGAGCCTGCCGCGCCACGCCCACTCGGCCCGCCCCTCACCGCCCACACCGGCACGGTGCGCTCGGTGGCTCTCGCTCCCGACGGGCACACCCTGGCCACCGCCAGCGACGACCGCACGGCGATCCTGTGGGACCTCACCGACCCGACCCGGCCCCAACAGTTCGACCAGCCCCTCACCGCCCACACTGGCTCAGTGCACTCGGTGGCGTTCTCCCCGGACGGACGCACCCTGGCCACCGCCAGCATCGACCGCACGGTGATCCTGTGGGACCTCACCGACCCGGCCGAACCCTACCAACTCGGCCCGCCCCTCACCGCCCACGCTGAAGCGGTGACCTCGGTGGCTTTCTCTCCCGACGGGCACACCCTGGCCACCGCCAGCAATGACCGCACAGTGATCCTGTGGGACCTCACTGACCTCAACCAGGTCCGAGACCGTGCGGTGGAGCGCGCCTGCTCCATCGCTGGTGGCGGGCTCAATCGCGATGAATGGAAGCGCTACCTCCCAGACCTGCCCTACCAGGACAGTTGCCCTGTCTGACTGCGGTTGACGTCCGGCAGCGACCAGGGCGCGGATGCAACCCACAGATTGTCGTCACGGAAGCACCATCGCAGCCGTGAGTCGCGCTTCCCTACCTGGCGCCTTGGAGATCACCAAACACGTATATCGGTCATCTGGTATGCCGGAAAGTGGATAGACGTATTCACCCAACTCATAACCGCAGCAAACCTCACCCTCGATAACGCCCGGATCATGGACGGCAGCGGCTCGTTAGACTCGTTCGGAATCGGTGGGATCGAAGGGGGCATTGTGGGATCGCGACCAGCACGGCACCGTTACTGCCGCTGCGCACACATTTAGCCACCGACAACCCAGGGCGCCAGTGCGCCCGCTGCCAGCGCATCTCGCGGGACAAGCTCATCGCCCCGCCCCAGGTGCCGCCGGAGTTCTGGCGGACCGAGCAATTCCGAGACGCCTTCACCGCCCAGCACATCGGCCGGGTATCCCGCGCCTACCGCACGCACCCCTACCACCACACCGTCTACGGTCCCGACGGCATCTCCCAAACCCTGCTCGGCCAGTGGCTAGGCCTGAAGCAGCCCCAAGTCAGCCGGATCGAGGGCGGCGCACCGATCCGCAACCTGGACACCCTGGTGTACTGGGCACGGGTACTACGGATTCCGGCAGAGCTGCTGTGGTTCAAGCTCCCCGACGACGAGAGTCAGCTTGCAACCGTGGAACCGCCATCATCGGTGCATCGCCTGCCCCGGACACCAGCGACGATCCCGAGCGCGACCCAGTGCTCAGCACCCCCTGGAACCACCGAGGTACCGCCAAGGTGGCAGTCGTGCTAAGCGGTGGTGATGACCGGGTGAAACGGCGAGTGTTCTTGGCCCTGACCGGCCCGGCCTTGACCGCTCCCGCGCATCAGTGGCTGGTGCACGAGCCCGAGCCGCTGATGTCCGGATTGGCCGGGCGCCGGGTATCCGGCGAGCTGGTCGACCGGCTCAGCGGCATGGTCGCCGAGCTGCGCCGGATGGATGACGTGGCCGGTGGCGGGGGCGTGCTCGCGATGGCCCAGCAAACCTTCGCCTGGGTCACCGCGCTACTCGACCGAGCCTCCTACAACGAGCACATCGGCCTGGCACTGCACGTCGTACTCGCCGAGCTGGGCAGCTGTGCGGCTGGTCAGCTCGGGACACCGGGGACTACGGGCTGGCGCAGCGCTACAACATCGCTGCCTTGCGCGCTGCCCACAGCGCCGATGACCGGTCACTGGGCGCCCACATCCTTGCTTCTCAAGCCCACCAGACGACCAGCCGGGGACAACCCGCAGAAGCCGTGACGCTCATCGAGACTGCGGTGGCCGGTACGCGGGGGCGGGCAAACACCAGCCCTGCTCGCCGAGCTGCACATCCGGCATGCTGAGGCCTTGGGAACGCTTCACGACACCGCGGGGTGCACCGCCGCGATCTCCGAGGCGCGCACCCAAATCGAGCAGTTCACGCCAGACGACAACCCACCCTGGCTGTATTGGATGGATCGGGCAGCGATCACCGTCGATGCTGGCGAGTGTCTTCTACGACTCGGTCAGCCTGACCAGGCGGTCGCCATGCTCCGTGAGGGCATCGCCCAGTTGCCCGGGTCATTCATCCGTGACCGGCAGATTGCCGTGACCCACCTCGCCGACGCCCTAGCCCGGCCGGGCAAGCAGCGCGACCTCGACGCCGCAGCCGGGCTGGGCATGCAGTCGATCGACTTGGCCGAGAGCCTGGACTCGGCGCGCGGGACGAGCTGTCTCCGTGACCTCTACTGCCAGCTAAGACCGCACGCCAAGATTCCGGCGGTACACGACTTCGTGGAGCGAGCGCGGGGCTTCGTGGAGGATAGCGGATTGATCAGATGACCGGGACCATCGATCCGAACGTGGACCACCCAACCAGCGAGGACGTCGAAGGTGTGGGTGGCCTTGAGTGCTTGTTCGACCGCTGCGGCGTTCGATGGCTAGAGCCCTCTCGTGGCGCTCGGCCTTGGTCGTCTGTGCCGCTGAGACGGGCACGATGCCGGCGGCGGCTTGCCCGTCACGCATCATCTTCCTCTAAGCTGCAGGCCAACGGCACTTGCGACGTTCTGGGCTAGGTGTCCGCCACAGTCACCGAGTTGATCACGAAACATCAAAGGCCAGGCAGAGCCAAGGTTTAATCGCAAGCTTGACGACACTTCAGAGCCGGTGGAGGCCGCCAACTGCGCGGCTGCCGCCTCAGCGTCCAGCCGGGCGCCGAGGTGATCGAAACAGTCCCGGGCAGCGGCCAGCT
>JBOHHF010000352.1:0-16519 GCA_050700495.1 Pseudonocardiaceae bacterium | reverse complement strand
GATCGAGACCGTCACGTGTCGCGCTCGGGACGCCACACCTGTCTTATTGCCACACACCCATGCGGTACGCGTGAGACTTCGCCGGCGTCATCAGGGACGCCCAGAACCAGAACGTCAAGGATCTGGACACCTTCGTCGGCCTGGTCAGCAAGGCCCTCCAGGACAACTGGGTCGATTCCGTGAATCCGCACCGCCACCTGCCGGGTAATCCCCCGAAGCCGAAGGAGCCCAGGGTCCGGGCCAAGCCTCCGACCGCGCCGCAGAAATCCGTCGCCAACTCCCCGACCGCATCGAAATAGCATGGGGGGCCTCACCGAAACTGTTCTAGCCGACATCTCACAAAGATAGGCAGATGGTCAGAGCCTGACTGGACCAACACCTCGGCCTGTACCGATAGTGTGTGCGGCGTCAAGCAGTAGTCAATTGGCTCTGTCGGGTTTTTGGTGGGATACGTCGGCTTCGCCGGCGTCGGGTAGGCACGCAAGAACGGATACGCATCGAGCCAGAGAGAGGCTGGCATATTGAAATCTCCGAGGAGCAACCATTGACCCGTAAGTTCCTGAGCCATCGCGGCGAGTCGATGCGCAGCGTCCGTTCTAATGTCTGCCTCACTCCGAGGTAGATGCGTGCTGCCGATCCATAATAGTCCGGCGGCGGTCCGGAAGTTAGCGAACACAACTGAGCGCGGTTCGGAGGGCTCACTGCCGTCGTAGAGCCTTGGCGGCCACACGAGCTGTCGCTGCTGGACGGCAAGGATTGGCAGATTGCTGAGGAGCGCATTACCAAAACCACCTGTCGGTGAGTCATTGCCGTACTCGAAGGCAGGTACAAAGAGCGAGGCGTACCCGCAGCGGCCCGCTACCTCGTCGAGTGCTGACGGGTGTCCCCATGACTCATCCACCTCGACGAGCGACACCACATGCGGGTCAGTTGCTCGCATCAGGTTGACCACGGTTTCCAGATTCGACGCGCCAGCGCCGTCACGCCACGAATGGATGTTCCAGTGCAGCATCCGCAGTTCGTCGGACTGATCCTGGTGAGAGGTCATAAAGTGAGTTCCCTAAGTGAGTAGGTTGCAACGACTGGCGAGTGCACGAAGGTCAGACGTCCGGCGTTCCCGCGCGAGGAGCTGGAGCACCAGTTGGCCGAGCTCACCGCGCAACGACAGAAGCTGGTCGAAGCCATTTGCAGCGGCGTAATCCTGCCCGACCTCATCGCCAGCGAACAGCAGCGGTATCGACGCACCTCACGGACTGACACTCGCGGTCACATCCACACCGCGAGACGAGAACCGAGCCCACCACGACCTTGACCAGGATCGAGACGGCGAACGAGACGAAGAAGGCCACCGCCACGAGTTCCAGCACCGGATATGCTCGGCGATGTGGCGATCAGTCCCATCGGTGCGGCGCAGCGACTCCGTGACGCCGCGGTCGACGGCCGCCTCGAGGCCTTAGCCGAGCTGCATGACCTCTCACTCGTCGTGATGTTCGGCAGCGCGTCCCGCGGTCAGCCCGACGCGTGCGATCTCGATGTCGCGGTCGGTTCACGCGCACGGGCCGGGCTCGACGTGATCGTGGTGATCAGCGCGCTGATGGACCTGGTCGACAGCGACCACGTGGACCTGCTCGACCTCGATCGCGCCGGTCCGGTGGCGCGTCAGCATGCGCTGGTACCCGGCGAACCGTTGTACGAGTACCGATCGGGTGAGTTCGCTCGGCAGCAGATGCGGGCCAGTGGGCAGCGGCTGGGCACCGAGTGGATGCGGCGGCTGGATCTGGCGCTGATGGCGGGTCGCCCGTGACGCCACGGCGTCTTGACCCCTCGATCGTCCAGGGCAGGCTGTCGGTCATGCGAGGGCTCCTTGACGACCTCGCCGAAGTCGATGCGGCGGGGGAGCCGCCGCTGGTCGAGAACCGGATGCTCCGACACGGCGTCGAGCGCATCCTTACGCAGCTCGTGGAGCTCGCCACTGCCATCAACGAGCATGTCGTCGGCGCCCGCCTGCAGCGCGTCGCTACCTCCTATCGGGACTCCTTCGAGCTTGCCGAGGAATGCGGTCTGATCGACAAACAGCTGCGCGATGATCTACTTCCTTCGATCGGTATGCGCAATGTCCTGGTGCACGAGTACCTCGAGATCGACCTGCGAAAGGTCACGGTGGCCGTACCGCTGGCCCTGAGCTGCTACCGCCGCTACGTGCAGCAGGTCGCCGAGTTCGTCAGCCGCGTCGGCTAATCGGGGGTCGGCGAAAAGGTGGCACCGTCGGAGGGTTCGGTCGCCGCTGTTACCTGCGCTGATCTCCTGCTGCTGGTGAGCCATTGAGCCCGACCAAAGAGGTCCGCCGACGGGCGTAAACACCATCCGGCATCCCAGCAAGGAGTGCGCACCACCTCGTGATCCCGAACAGCGGCTCCGGCCACCACGAAGTAGGCGACTGCGACATGGATGCTTATCGCTGTCAGGAGCCGCTCTCGGACAACGACAAGCATCCATGTAGCGCGGCGAACCTGGCGATCTCGACCCTGCCATGGCCGCAACTCCCGGGACACCGCCGCGGTGCCGGCCCGTCGGGCGAGTTCCCGGCTGGCACGGGGGGTGCAACTACAGTTCCCGGATCTTGTCACCGATCCAGCGTGCACCTGACTGAACACTCGCGCCGACATACGCTCCACCGAATCGTCCCAATCGTGAACGCTGCGACCGGCGGTATACGACATCAGTCCGCTTCGTTGTGGCGCCCTGTTCTGCAGCGGCCATGGCTGTCTCGGATGACCAAGGTGCAAGCCACGAGCACGCATGATCGTAAGGGTTCATCGAGCGACGGGCGTGAACCAGTGCAGGCCCTCGAAACGGGCGACGCCGCGGTCGGCGGTGGCCAGCCGGCAGCCGTGGGCCAGTGCCAGGGCAGCCAGCCAGGCGTCGGGCACGAGGTTGCCCCGGACCTGCGGGTCGGCAGCGACGATCGCCGCGAGGTGTGACCAGGCGGCACTGGTCGGCGGCAGCCATCGCGCTCGGGGAGCGGCGCGCAGGACGTCGACGAAGCCGAGGGCCTCAGTCGTCGGCGCCGGATCGGCCACGATGCGCGGGTTGGTGACGACCCGGATGAAGCCGGTGAGCACGACGTCGACCAGGGCGAGGTCGTCGGCGCCGCCGACCAGGCCGTCGAGCCAGGTGGCGTAGCGCTCGTGGTCGGGGGCCTCCCGCCGGTAGGCGTACACCAGGACGTTGATATCAGGCAGGATCACCGGGCGGCGTCAGCATCGAGGGCGGCCCACAGGGCCTCGCGGTCAGTCACGTCGACGAGGAGCCGACCGGCTGGGTCGCCGTATGACGGCAGGCGGACGGCGTGCGCCGCGCCGTCGTCAGCCAGCACTCGCCGCAGACCCTCCTCGACCAGGCTGGTGAACGTGCGCCCGTCCTCGGCCGCCCGCCGCTTGGCCGCCTCTGCCAGCCCGTCAGGCAGATTGATGGTTGTCCTCATGCAGATGAGCATACTGCTCCCTTTCACCGTCGAGCGTTCCCTCGACAAAGTGCGGCGGATCAGTCGACCGAACCGCGCGCGACTACCCATTCGGCGCCCTGGTTGGTGACTGCCGCGATCCGGTCGTAGTCGGCGTCGTAGTTGCAGGACGGTCAGGCTGGCGGCCTCCGCGGCAGCGGCGATCAGCAGATCGGGCACCTTCACCCCGCGGTGCTCATCGCGCGCGGCGAGCTCGCGCTGGACGTCAAGGGCGCGCTGGCATACGTCCTCGGTCGTGTTCACACGGGGTAGGCCAGCGAGGTTGGTGGCCAGCCGCTGATGGTCGGCCGGGCTGCGAGTGAAGCGCAGCATCTCCAGCAATATTACGGCGCTGACGGCGACCGCTCCGTCGAGGATCAGCGGTTCGACGACGTCCGCGACGCTCGAAGCTGACGCGAAGGCCCACAACGCCTTACCGACGGCTGCAGCTGTCAACTGGTCGCTCGCTGCCGACCGTCGACTTGACCAGCTGGTGGCCGCTGCTAACGAGGCGGGCGCCGGGACTCGACGAAACGAGTTGCTGGCTGCGATCGTGGCGTCGACGCCGAAGAACGAGGAAGCCCTACTGCGGATGATCTTGAATTGGCGACGTGCACGAGTCCGCGATGTTGTCGCAGACGTGCAGGCAGATGCGAGTCTCATCCATCTCCCTCGATACGGCCCTGGGCGCCGGAAGCAGACCACCGGCTGAGGACGACGTGCTGAGTGGACGACGGCGGAGTGGCTGCTGGAGATCGTTCCGCGATGATCTAGCCGATCTTGCAGTTCACCAGGTCGCATTCCGGCCCGAGGCGGATGCCGAACCGCTGCTCAACGCCGTCCCGGAGGTGGGCGGCGAATTCCATGACCTCGGCGGTCGTGGCGGTACCGCGGTTCGTCACGGCCAGGGCGTGTTTCGACGACAGCGCAACCGCGCCGCGACCCCAGTCGCGACCGTATCCACGGGGAAAACCGGCATGTTCGATGAGCCACGCTGCCGGCAGCTTCGTCCCCGCTGGATCGGGATAGTGCGGGCAGTCTCGTGCCTTGTCCGGCACCGACGCGAGCACAGGATTGATGAAGAACGATCCGACGCTCCACGTGTCGTGATCGTCGGCATCAAGGATCATGCCCCGCTCACGGCGCAGAGCGAGGACGGCGTCTCGTACCTGTCTGGTCGGTGCGGTTGCGCTGAGTCCGATACCGAGCCGTTCGGCGAGACCCGCATAACGGATGGGGTGTGATCGGGTGGAGCGGGTCAGCTGGAAGGTCACGTCGAGCACCACGTAGCGGTCGCTGTGTTTGAAGACCGACTGCCGGTGGCTGCCAAAGCCGCACCTGCCTGGCGCCCACTGCTCGGTCGTGCCGGTTGCGCGGTCATACACCGTCAGGCGGCGGAGTAGGTCTGAGGTCAGGCCACCGTAGGCACCCACGTTCTGCACAGGGGTTCCCCCGGCCGATCCCGGAATGCCCGACAGTGGCTCCAGCCCGGCGAGCCCCGCGTCGAGCGAGGTCTCCACGACGGTGTCCCACTCGACGCCGGCATCGACAGTGACCTCCTCCCCGTGCACCGCCAGCCCGGCCGTGGCGACCTGCACGACCAGACCTTCGAAGCCTTGGTCGCCGACGACGAGGTTGGAGCCGCCCCCCATCACGAGCACCGGCATGCCCGCGGCGTCGGCCTCCCGGATCAGCGCGACAAGGTGCTCGGACGTGCCCACGGCCTCGTACTCCCCAGCAGGCCCGCCCAGTCGCATCGTCGTGAGCTCGGCAAGCATCGTGGGCACGGCCCCGCACATTACCGTCACGGTCGGGGCCGGGGTTTGCCGCGCAAACCGCGTCAGGCGTCCTGGGGGGTGGCGCGGATCTCGTGACCGCCGGAGGTGAGGCAGCGGCCAGTGGCGAGGTCGAAGCGCCAGCCGTGCAGGGCGCAGGTCAGCACGCCGTCGGAGATGCTGCCGAACTTGCTGAGGTCGGCGCGCAGGTGCGGGCAGCGTCGCTGCACGCGCCAACCGTCGAGCTCGATGTCCTGGCCGTCGTCATTCTGCTCGTCGTACCAGTTCTCGACGTAGTCGATGCGCTCCTCGGACAGGCACTTGAAGAAGATGTAGACGTACTCGTTGTACTGCCCGACGCGCCGCGCGGTGAACCGGGAGGAGAGGAACAGGCTGTTGGACCAGTCGACCTCGTGGCGCACGACGTTGGTCGCGATCAGGTCCGCGGCGGTGGACAAGCGGTAGCGGCAGTTCTCCCCGGCGTAGCGGCGGACCTCGCGGGCGGGGAAGTCGACGACCACCGACAGCTCGCCGGCGTCGAGACGCACCGGGCCGCCCACCCCTTCGCAGATGTTGTCGGCGCGCTTGAGCAGCGGTTCCCACCAGGTTTTGAGTTGATCGAGGAGGTCGGCGGGCACCGGAGCGCGGCTCTCCCGCTCCCGGGCCAGCGCAGGCTGCTTGCGCGCCTGCAGCTCCATCAGGTACGCCGTCTTCTCCTGGAAGATGTGGGAGATCTCGGCGTCGGTGTGCTGCTGGTGCGTCAGCGTGCAGTGCGGGCCGTTGAGGTCGACGACGGTGCCCGGCAGCAGCAGGTGCGCCGACACCGTGGGCCGCGCGGCGCGTAATTCGGTGAGGAACTCGACCTGGTCGGTGAAGATGCTTTCCCCGTCGACCCCATGCCCGTTGAGGCCGAACAGTTCCTCGTCCAGGAAGCACGGCGGCCCGGCATTGGGGAACACGTGCGCGGCACCGACGGCGCCGATGTAGCGCAGCGCCCGGTCGGACTGCCCGGCGCGCTTGCGCCGCGCGAACTCCCGTTTCGCGCCCTCGGGCAGGTCATAGACCATCGGCCACCAGATCGCACCGGAGAACTGCGTGAAGTAGGCGTGCACGTCCCCGAACTCGCGCAGCGCCTCGATGTCGAGCGGGTGCGCGTCGTTCTGGTTCAGCAACACGGTGCGCCCATCGTCGAGCGACAGCGCCGAGTCCCCGATCGGTCCGTCACTCGGCCCGGTCAGTGATGTGATCATGATGCGGAGCCCGTCACGCTCGACGGGGATTCCGCTGTCGGTGCGCAGGAATTCCGTGAAGCCCAGCGCCGCCAGCTCGCGCTCCAACTCGTCGGTCGGGTACTCCGGCAGCAGCACCGTGGTGTCCTTGCGCACGTGGCGGCGCAGCAGCTCGGCGTCGAAGTGGTCGCGGTGCAGGTGCGAGACGTAGAGGTAGTCAGCCCGCCCGAGGTTGTCCCAGTCCAGCGCGCTGTTGTCCGGGAACGGGAACCACGACCCGAAGAACGCCGGGTTCACCCATGGATCGCACAGCACACTGCCCGCGTGCGTCTCGATGAACAACCCGGCATGCCCGATGCCGGTGACGCGCATCCCATCTCCTCCACGTGTCGTGGCCGGCCAGTGGAATCGAAGGGTCAGCGTGCGCTCATGGCCAGCGGGACAAGGCGATGGCAGCCTATCCGGCGGGCTGACACGCGGCGGTGTCACGTGGTGCGCGCAGCGCGGAAGGAGTCAGGAGAGCTCGTCGCCAGCGGTGGTCGGCTCAGCCATGACTGCTGCTGCCGGCGCTGCCGCTGTTACCGAGGGGGGCTGGCAAGTCGATCGGGAGCATGTCACGGCCGGGAGTAGCCGTGCCGGGTGTGCCGGGAGTACCCGGAGCGCCGTCGATGCCTAGATCGATCCCGCTGAGCAGCGACAGGACGGTACGGGACGGCAGCAGCTCCGCGTGCTGCCCGTCGAGCGCGGCGACGTTCGTCGCATCAGACATCGAAATCCTCCTGGCAAGGTGCTTCCCGGTAATCCGGGCACCACATACCGTGCCTCGGAGTAGCGCCAGTGGCAATCGGTAGCGGCACGTAACTGTTCCGGGAGCTACTTACACCACCACAACAGCCTCTTCGTCGGTGTAGTCGCCCCTGGATGCTTGTCGCTGTTCGCAGACCTTCCGCAACTACCACAAGCATCCATGTGGCGGGATCACGACGGGGCGTCCGCGCGTCGACGGAGGTTGGAAGAGATTCTCACCAGCGCGCGGTCAGCAGCAATCGTCCGGCGCCGAGCTGGTAGGGCTCGCCGTCCGGTCCGGCACACCTCCCGATGCCGGTGAACCCGGCATCGATGAGCAGCTGACCCAGCTGGGCGCTGACCGCGTCCTCGGGAGCGGATGCGGGGTGGGCAATCATGTCGAGATGAGCAGCCTGTTCGCCAGCTTCTTGATCCTGCTGTTCGTGCTGATCGGCGGTTACTTCGCGGCGTCGGAGCTCGCGCTGGTCTCGCTGCGGGAAGCACAGGTCCGTAGGCTCACCGAGCGCGGCCGGCGCGGCAGGGCGGTCGCACATCTGCACGAGGACTCCAGCCGGTACCTGTCCGCGGTCCAGATTGGCGTCACCGTCGCCGGTTTCTTCGCGGCGAGTTACGGTGGCGTGACCATCGCGGTCAGCCTGCAGCAGGTGCTGGCCGGATGGGGATTGCCGGAGGCACTGGCCGAGACCGTGGCGCTGGCGGCTGTCACGTTGGTCGTGGCCTACATCTCACTCGTACTCGGGGAGCTCGTCCCCAAACGGCTGGCCCTGCAGCGACCTGAGCCGGTGGCGCTGTTCGTCGCACCCATTCTGAATCGCATCGCCCAGCTGTTCCGCCCGGTGATCTGGCTGCTGTCGGTATCGACCAACGCGGTCGTCCGCCTGCTGGGCATCGACCCGCACGCCAAGACCGACGAAGTCAGCGAGGCGGAGCTGCGAGTCCTGGTCGGTAGCCATGAGGAGCTCACGCCGGAGGAGCGGCGGGTCCTCACCGACGTTTTCACCGCTACCGACCGGGTGCTGAGCGAGGTCATGATTCCACGGACCGAGGTCGACTTCCTGGCCGCGACGATGCCGATCGAGGAGGCTGCCAACTACATCGCCAGCCGACCACACTCCCGCTACCCCGTCGCCGGAGATTCGCCCGACGACGTCCTGGGCGTGGCGCACGTCCGCGACGTGCTCACCGCCGCCCATCGCCGCCATCACGGTCACTCGCGGGCCGACCAGCCCCAGACCGTCGCCGAGCTCGCCCGGGATGCACCCTGGCTGCCCGGAACGCTGCCCTTGGTGTCCGCATTATCCCAGATGCGTCGCAGTGGGCATCTCGCCATTGTCGTGGACGAGTACGGCGGCACGGACGGCATCGTGACGCTCGAGGACCTCATCGAAGAACTGGTCGGGGACATCGAGGACGAGTACGACCCAAGCGGCCGGCCCAGCCGCCGGCTGGACGACGGCAGTGTCGAGCTGGACGGGCTGTCGCACCTGGACGCCGTTCGTGAACTGGTCGGCATCGGGCTTCCTGAGGGTCATTACAACACTCTCGCCGGCTTTGTGGTGTCCCAGCTCGGTCACCTACCCAGCATGGCGGAGAGCATCGAGGCACTTGACCACCGCTTCACCGTGACGGAGTTGGAAGGACGGCGCATCGCGCGCGTCCGCATCGACACTATCGATCCACCAAGCACCGCACCCGGAGGCTGAAGCGGACCCAGCGATCTGCGGGGATATGGCGAAAGGCATCACGCGCGTCACCCAGCTCGGGTTTGCCGCTCGAGCAGACATATGGATGCTTGTCGCTGTGTGAGCTCGCCGGGCTATGGGGCTTGGGTGAGCAGCTGGTTGACGGCGGCGACGCTGCGGTCGTCGGTCATGATGCCGAAGTGGTTATGGTCCAGCTCGGCCACCTGCAGGGTCGGCACCACCTGCTGGATCGCGTCCCGGTCGGATTCGGGCACGGTGAGCCCGCCGCCGATATCCACGGTGGCGCGGAGGAGCAGCGCCGGCATGGTGATCCTCGGCCAGGCTGCCACGACCTGGTCACGGTCGGGGGAGTCCAGGTCTTCCAGGCACGCGGCCTTGTCGGTGATCGGAGAGAACCGATCCCCGATCGGCCCCAGCTCGTAGGCGTAGAACCGCTCCCAGTAGGAGTTCCATGGTGTGACGAGCCCGGTGGCGCGGATCGCGGCAAGGTAGTCCTGCGGTCGGTCCACCACGGCATCGAGACGGTTCAGGCCCTGCCGGACGATGGTGTAGGCGGCGGGTTCCTCGCGGTGGCAATGGTCGATCAGCGTGAGCGTGCGCATCCGCTCAGCCGCTACGCCGGCGATGGTGATGCCGATTAAGGCGCCGAGTGACCAGCCGACAAAATCAAAACGATCGGCACCGAGCGCCGTGGCCATTTCCAGTACATCGTCGGCATGTGCGAACAGCCCGTAGCTGCCCGGCGCGGTGATCTCGCTGCGGCCCCGGCCGCGCAGGTCGAACGCGACGACCTGGCGATCTGGACCGGCGAGCCGTTCAGCCAGGTAGTCCAAGGCATGGAGGTTCGCGGACAGGCCATGCACGCAGAGTGTGAGCGGGGCGTCGGCGGATCCCCAACGCTGGGCGTGCAGGAAGCCGGAGCGCGCCGTCAGCTCGAACTCCTCGGTTTGCAGCATGCGATAGACCCTACGTCTGGTGACCTGGAGTATCAGCCGAGCTTGCAGTTCACCAGGTCGCATTCCGGCCGGAGATGGATGTCGAATCGCTGCTCAACGCCGTCGCGGATGTTGACCATCGCCCCACGACAAGGTAGGGGGTTATCTCATGCAGGTCGGGCTTACCCTCGCTGGAGACGATGCCACCGCCGCGATGCGGTCGCTGGAGGCATGGCTGGTCGGCCACGACGAACTTCGCGGGTGGGTACGGCCGGTGGTGACAGCCCCACCGCCGGGCACGATGGGGTCGGTGGCCGAAGTGCTCATGGTCACGGCGGGACAGGCTGGGGTGGCGACCGCGGTGGCCAGCGTGCTGATCTCCTGGATACGGCGCCAGCGCGGGACGGTATCGGTGAGCGCAAAACGGCCCGACGGTGCGGAGATCACGCTCACTGCCGAGCATGTCCGGGGGTTGACCACTGAGGAGGTTCGTTCTGTGGTCACCCAGCTGGAGGCGATGCTGGATGGCACGGGTGCCGAGGAGTAGCGAATGGGGGTGCTGACCGGCGCGGGTGTGCGCATCCTGTTGGTCGGGACGGGTGAGCACACAGCTGGTTCGGAACTGGCGGACCTGCCGGCGGTGTCCGCCACGGTCACCGAGCTGGCCACCACCGTGGTGCAGCGCTGCGGGGCCCAACCTGCCCAGGTACGCACGCTGCTGGACCCGGCCAGCCCGCTGGTGTTCGGACGGGAGCTGACCGCGGCGGCAGCGCAAGCCGAGGATGTGCTGGTGGTCTGCTATCTGGGCCACGGCCTGCTCGACGCTCACGGTGAGCTGTACCTGGCCACCCAGGCCACCGACCACCTGCGTGACGGACTGGGCTACACGGCGCTGCCGTATGCGGCGCTGCGCGAGGAGCTGACCAAATCCCGGGCCCGGTCGGTCATCGTGCTGCTTGATTGTTGTTTTTCCGGGCGGGCGACCGGCTCGCCCTATCCAGCCGATCTCGACGGTTTCGCCGCCACCCGCTCGCCGGGTGGCTACCTGCTGGCCTCGGCGGCGCCGGAGGAATTGGCGCTGGCCCCGGTCGGCGAGCGATATACCGCGTTCACCGGTGAGCTGATCCGGCTGCTGCACGACGGCGACCCGGCCGGTCCCCGCGAGCTGACCCTCGATCACCTCTACCGATGCCTGGACCGGGCACTACCCGAACAAGGCCGGCCCCGGCCGCGCCGGTATGCCGCGGGCCGAACCGGGGAGCTGGTGGTCGCACCCAACCCGGCGTTTCAGCCACCGGTGCTCAGCAGATCCCGGCCGCGCGAACAAGCCCCTGCGGGGGCCGACGCGATCTGCCCGTACCGGGGCCTGAAAGCGTATGACGTTGCCGACGCCCGGTATTTTTTCGGCCGCGAGGCGCTCACCCAGCGCCTGGTGGCGCGCCTGGCTGAACAGCTTCCCGGCGCGGGCACGCTGGTCGTGATCGGACCGTCGGGATCGGGGAAATCTTCACTGCTGCGCGCCGGTCTGATCCCCGCACTGGATGCGGGCCTGCCCAACACACCGGGGTCCCAGGCCTGGCCGCGGCTGGTGTTCACCCCCGGCGCTCACCCGATCGCCGCCCTGGCCAGCCGGCTTTCCCCGCTGGCCGGCGACCCGGCGGACGTCCTCGGTGTCCGGCTGGCCGCGGACCCGGCCGAGCTGAGTGCGGTGGCCGGTGCGGTGCTGTCCCGCCATGTCCGAGGTGAGAATGCCCCTGGCAGCCGCCTGGTCCTGGTGGTCGATCAGTTCGAGGAAATCTTCACCACCTGCGAGAACAACCAGGAACGGCGGGCGTTCCTCGACGCGCTGAGCACGGCCGCCGCCTCGACCACGCTGGTGGTGCTCGGCCTGCGGGCGGGTTTCTACGCCCACTGCGCGGCCGAACCCCAGCTGGTCGAGGCCCTGCAGCACAGCCAGCTCATCGTCACCCCGATGAGCACCGGCGAACTACGCGCCGCCATCGAAAAACCCGCCACCCAAGCCGGCCTGCAGCTAGAACACCGGCTCGCCGAGCGGATCCTGCACGACCTGGGGACCAGCGACCACACCGAACACGCCAGCGGGAACGGCGGGCTGCCGTTGCTGTCACACGCCTTGTTCGAAACCTGGCAGCAACGCGACGGCGACCTGTTGACACTGGCAGGGTATGAGGCCACTGGTGGAATCTGGGAGGCGGTCACCCGCAGCGCCGAAGACCGCTACGCCACGCTGACCGCGACCGAGCAGGAAACCGCCCAGCTGGTGCTGCTGCGCCTGGTGCACCTGGGAGTAGGCGGAACCGGGGACACCCCGCGCCGGGTCCGCCGGGCCGACCTGCCCGGCACCGAGGCCGCCGCCCGGGTACTGGCCACCTTCGCGGACGCCCGGCTGATCACGCTGGGCGCGGACACCGCCGAGATCGTCCACGAGGCGCTGTTGCGGGCGTGGCCTCGGCTGCGGCGGTGGATCGACACCGATCGGGCCGGCAACCTGATTCGTCAGGAACTCCACGAGGCCGCCGCCGGGTGGGATCGTGATGGCCGCGATCCCGCCTTGCTGTACCGGGGAAGCCGCCTGGAGGCGGCGCGTACCTGGGCCACCTCGACGTCCAACCGGGGCGACGTGAGCCCTGCCGCATCCGCATTCCTCATCGCGTCAACCCAGCAGGAACGTCGTGCCGCCAGGCTCCGGCGCGCTGTGCTCGTCGTGCTGTCCGTGCTGGCGCTGGTTGCCTCGGGGGCCGCGATCTTCGCCTTCGAGCAAAACGGCACCGCGCAGCGAGAACGTGACAACGCCATCTTCAACCAGATCACCGCCCAAGCTGACCAACTGCGCGGTACCGACGTGTCCCTCGCGGCGCAACTCAGCATCACCGCGTACCGCATGCGACCGACTCTGGACCTCAACACGGCCCTGGTCAGCATAGGCAACGCCACCTTGTCTACCCCCCTGACCGGCCACACCAGCTTCGCCTTCTCGGTGGCGTTCAGCCCGGACGGGCGCACCCTGGCCACCGGCAACGGCGACCAGAACGTGCGGCTGTGGAACGTCACCGACCCGACCCACCCCACACCCCTAGGCCCACCACTGACCGGCCACACCAACTACGTCCGCTCAGTGGCGTTCAGTCCCGACGGGCGGACTCTGGCCACCGGCAGCGAGGACCGGACCGTGCGGCTGTGGAACGTCCCCGACCCGACCCACCCCACACCCCTAGGCCAACCCCTCACCGACCACACCAACACCGTCCACACAGTGGTATTCAGCCCGGACGGACACACCCTGGCCAGCAGCAGCTGGGACCAGACCGTGCGGCTGTGGAACGTCACCGACCCGACCCACCCCACACCTCTAGGCCCAGCCCTCACTGGGCACACTGACCGGGTCTACTCGGTGGCGTTCAGCCCGGACGGGCATACCCTGGCCAGCGGCAGCGATGACAACACCGTGCGGCTGTGGAACGTCACTGACCCCGCCCATCCCACACCTCTAGGCCCACCCCTGGCCGGGCACACCGACTACGTCCGCTCAGTGGCGTTCAGCCCGGACGGGCACACCCTGGCCAGCAGCAGCCGGGACCGGACCGTGCGGCTGTGGAACGTCATCGACCCGGCTCGCCCCACACCCCTGAGCCCACCCCTGAAAGGCCACACCAACTCCGTCTACTCGGTGGCGTTCAGCCCGGACGGGCACACCCTGGCCAGCAGCAGCACCGACCGGCACGTGCGATTGTGGAACCTGGCCGACCCGGCCAACCCCGCAGAGTTAGGCCCGCCCCTGACCGGCCACACCAACTTCGTCTTCTCGGTGATATTCAGCCCGGACGGGCGCACCCTGGTCAGCAGCGGTGACAACACCGTGCGATTGTGGAACATCCCCTCCTCGCTCCTGACCGGCCACACCAATGCCGTCGTCTCGGTGGTGTTCAGCCCCGATCGGCGCACCCTGGCCAGCGCCAGCGACGACAACACCGTGCGATTGTGGAACGTGAGCGACCCGGCCCACCCCACACCGTTAGGCCCACCCCTGACCGGCCACACCGATGCCGTCAGCGCGGTGGTGTTCAGCCCGGACGGGCACACCCTGGCCAGCGCCAGCAAAGACCAGACCGTGCGGCTGTGGAACGTCACCGACCCAGCCCACCCCTCGCCGCTGGGCCCACCCCTGACCGGCCACACCCACCGGGTCTCCTCGGCGGTATTCAGCCCGGATGGGCACACCCTGGCCACCGGCAGCGAAGACCGGACCGTGCGGCTGTGGAACGTCACTGACCCGACCCATCACACGGCGCTGGGCCAACCCATGACCGGCCACACCGGCATGGTCGACACGGTGGTGTTCAGCCCGGACGGGCGCACCCTCGCCAGCGGCAGCAGAGACTACACAGCCCGGCTGTGGAACGTGACCGATCCGGCCCACCCCACACCCTGGGGCCAAGCCCTGACCGACCACACCAACCCCGTCTACTCGATGGCGTTCAGCCCGGACGGGCACACCCTGGCCACCGGCAGCGCCGACCAGAACGTGCGGCTGTGGAACGTCACCGACCCGGCCCACCCCACGCCACTGGGCCCACCCCTGACCAGCCACACCAACCGGGTCACCGCGGTGGCCTTCAGCCCGGACGGGTACACTCTGGCCACCGGCAGCTTCGATTCAACCGTGCGGTTGTGGAATGTGACCGACCCCGTCCACCCCACAGCGCTGGGCCAATCCCTGACCGGCCATACCGACTGGGTCTTCTCAGTAGTGTTCAGCCCCGACGGGCACACGCTGGCCACCGGCAGCACCGACCGGACCGTGCGGCTCTGGGAGACGAACGTCGAGCAGGCAATCCAGCGGATCTGCGCCACCACCCGGAACACCCTCACTCCCGAGAAATGGAAGCAGTACGTGTCGCCTGACCTGCCCTATCGCCCACCCTGTTTATGACACGCAAACCGACCTGGACCCCATCAAGGCTCGTCCGAACGTACACGCGCTGCGCGGTTGAATAAGGAAATCCCCGAGGGCCCCGGCTAACTGTGCAAATTACGGGCCATGCGGGCCAGCTCTTGGGCATCCGAACTAGGGTAAACCTTCAGTGCCACGATGAGCGGTTGCAGCCGCTCTCGGGTACGCATTGACCCAGGGATCGCGGCAACAGCGGCGATTGCTTCTCGGGTCAGAGTGAGGCCGCGCGGTTCCCTCGCCTGCACATAGACGGTAGCTAACAGGCACGCCTCGATCGCTGCCGAACGAGCTGTCGATGCAGTCCGGTTCGCGGACGCGGCCATCAGATCAGCATGGGCGCCATCGAGGTCACCGAGCAGTGCCCGCGCCTCGCCTGTCACCCCACGCAAGTCAGTCGCAGTGCCTTCACACGCCCGTAACGCCTCGTTGGCGAATCGGCGCTCGCCCAGTTGGGCATACAGCTTGGCCTGGTCTGCCTTGATCGTGGCGCGTAAGACCGCTGGCGGCTCACCCATTTCACTGAGTTGGAGAAACTTGAGCGCGTAGTCCGGGTCTCCTCGGTGCGCTTCAATTCTCCCGGTGTGACGTAGTGTGGCCGCAACCACTGTGCGGTCACCTGAGAGGCCGGCGAAGTCCATCGCGCGATACATATGGGCGCGGGCAGCGTCACCGAGCCCCACGTCGTTTGCCACCCATCCAGCCAGGCTGCCGTGATCGGCGAGCGCAGCAGCCATTCGTCTGCGCACATGGTCGTTGCTCGCGGCCTTCATCAGATGATTGCCCAGCTGGTATTGCGCTTGTACTGCGTCCAGAATACCCTTGCCACCGTACTGGCGATCTAGTATTCGTAGTTTGGCGGTTACGGTTTCCAGTCGCGCTACGTCGGCCATGCCCAGTTGTGACCATAGCGGGGTGGGTTCGATCACAGCTTGGATGGGTTCGGGTTCACCGAATATCGCGAGCCCAAACATCACTGCACCGCCATGCTTTATGAGATTCCGTCTCTTCATTTCCTCATCGTCCTGCTCGCTGGCTGCTCCGTCCTCCACCATAGGTGTCGGTGTGCAGCCCGGCGAGTACTCCAGCCCCAGGTGGCCGCGCGGGATGCCCAGCCCGTCCGCGATGCGCTCCAGCAGGTCGTACGCCAGCACCTGCCGGTAACCTCGGCAGATCTCGTTGACCTCAGACTGCGACTGACCGGTGAGCTCGCTGACCTGCCGTTGCGAGATCCCTACTCGCCCCAGCAGGCGGTAGACCTCGCCCACGTCGCGGACGGCGAGAGCGTGGTGCATGTCAGGCTCGGCCCACAGCGCCGGGTCGATCTGTTCAGCCACGTTTCCCACCCCTTGACACAGCCCGCCCGTTGGAGTGAAGAAGCTACCGTGCGTTGCGAGGTACAGCTGTCTTACCCCTCTCCCTGCTTCAGCTCGTCCTGCTCTCCGCTATGCGGCCTCGCTCGCCGGCTCAGCTCTGTTGACCGTTGGTTGCTGTGCAGCTGGTGTCGTAGGTCGTCGGCGTCTTCGGCCAGGATCTGGATTCAGTGTTTACTCCTGAGTGAGCACGGGTAACTGGCAGCAACCACGCACGGTCGTGGTG
>JBOHHF010000351.1:0-9606 GCA_050700495.1 Pseudonocardiaceae bacterium | reverse complement strand
GCGCAGCCAGCTGCCGTACCAGCTGCTCGTCCAAGCCATCTCCGGACTCGGCTGACACATCCATCGTCACAGCAGTCACAGGTGCCTCTCCAGTCTCAGGAGTTACACCGTTGATCTTACAGTCCCTCCGCTCGCTTCAACGTGTTGATCCGGTGCAGGCCGTGGCGGTATATAACGTACTGATCAGCCATGGGAGCGGACCCACTCCTCCAGCTGGTTCGCTTCGTCGTCCCGGCCCAGGGCGCGGAGGTCGGCGGCGAGGTTGCTGGCCGAGGCCAGGGTGTGGGGGTGGTCCTCTCCCAGTACCCAGCGGCGGCGGGTGAGAGTGTCCTCGTCGAGCAGGCGGGCCTGCTCGTACTGGCCCAGCTCGTGCAGGTTTATGGCGAGATTGCTGGCGGATTCCAGGGTGTCGGGGTGGTCCTCACCCAGCACCGAGCGACGCAGGCTCAGTGCCCGTTCGAGCAGTGGCCGGGCGGATGCAGGTTCCCCTCGTGCCAGCACATACGTCCCAGCGTGGTGGAGCAGCCAGCCGACATCGTCGCCAGACGGATCGAGGGTGTGGCGGGCATCGGTGGCGACGAGGACGTGCGGGAGCAGCTGTTGCCAGAGGGGCCAGGTCGGCGTGTTGTCCCAGGGGTCGGCCGCTGGAACTGCGGTACGGAGCAACTGGATCGCGATGGTGGCCATGTCGTGCCCGTTGGGCTGGGAGCGCAGGATGGCCTGCAGCAGCCGGTGCAGCTGCAGGTTGTCGGGCTCGACGCGGGCCAGGCCTCCTCGTCTTAGCAGCCGGGTCAGCTCGGTGAAGGCCAGCGGATCGCGGGCGGTGGTGGTGGTGAGTGGGTCGGGTAGCCGGTCGGGGTGGGTGGTGAACAGGGTGAGGGGGATCGGCTCGGGGGCCAGGTGGGCGGCCAGGGTGAGCAGGTCCAGCGCGGCCGGTGCTTGCGCGGCGAGCCGGTCGAAGGCGATCTGGTAGCCAGCGGCCAGCGACACCGGGTAGGTGGCGGGCGTGCCGCGGGCCAGCAGTTCCGCGGTGCGCTTGTCGAGCAAGGACAGGTAGTCGTCGGTGGGTGTGCCGGTCTCGGCCAGGTAGGCGGTGGCCTGGCTGAGCGCCAGGGGCAGGTCGCCCAGGGCGTCTGCGATCCGGGTGGCGTCGGCGGTGGTGAGTCCCGGGACGCGGCGCAGCAGTGTGATCGATTCGTTGCGGTCGAAGACGTCTACCCCGAGTGGGGTGGCGAGGTCGTGCCAGGCGGGGTTGCGGGAGGTGATCAGCACTTGGCCGCCACCGCCGGTGGCCAGGTGGGGGGCCAGTGCGGCGGGGTCCTCGGCGTTGTCGTAGATCAGCAGCCAGCGGTCGCGTTGCCGCAGCGCCCCCAGCAGCCGGGCTACCGCCGAGGCGATGGGGTCGGTGGCCTGGGCCAGGCCGAGGGCGTGGGCGAGCTGGGCCAGCTGGTCGGGGATCAGCGTGGGTACTTCGGAGGGGATCCACCAGACCACGTCGTAGTCGGTGTCATGGCGGTGCGCGTACTCGATGGCCAGCGCGGTCTTGCCGATCCCGCCCATGCCGTGCAGAGCCTGCACCACCGTCGCGCGGCCGGTTCGCAACGACGTGCGCAACCCGATGAGCAGGGCTTCACGCCCGGTGAAGGTGGCGTTGCGCGCTGGCACGTTCCACACCCGCTCGGCCCGGGGCCGCTCGGACAGTGCCTGGAACAGTGCCTCGCTCAACCCCTCTGGGGTGGTGACCGTGACAGCGGTCAGTCCGCTGTCGGTGAGCCGGGCGCGAAACGCGTCCTGGCGGGCGCCGTGTTCCTGGTCGCGGAACAGATCCGCTGGTCCTTCCGCCTGGGTGCCCAGCAGGAACACCAGCCGGGGCAGGCCACGCTCACCCGCGACCTCGTACTCCAACTCCGAATACGACAGCTCCGGCCGGTCGCGGACCGGGGATCCGTACCGGAACCCGACGAGGGCCACATAGATGTCGGCGGCCAGCACCGCCTCCCGGCACCCCTGCGCAGGCTTTGGTCCCGCGCGGTGAATACGCCATATCCCCGATGGCGTCCCCGGCCCGGGTGATCGCCTGCTCCGCGGCGTCGACGAAGGATCGTCGAGCCGGACACCGCCGCAGCTCCGAGGTATGGCTCAAGAACACCCGCCGTGGCCGTGACGACACCCTCGTAGCATCTCACTGACCGCTTCCGATCGAGCCGCCGCTCCCTCCGGCGACACAGCGGCTCGTGAGACGCGCGGCGTGGGCAATGGATGCGCAAAAGGTTCCATAAGACGGCCAGCGGGTGCCCGCGACCTGCAAAGGTTCCATTTGGCGTGCCGCGGGCCGACCATTGGGAGGGATTGAGAGGATTAGGGAGGCCGCCTGCAGCCATTCACCTGTGCCTGTCCTCACCGAGGGCTTACAGGTTGAGTGCGGCTCGTAGCGCCATGTCGACCTGTTCCATCGTCGACTCTGGGACGGTGCCCAGCAGTTCGGTGAACCGTTTGGAGTCCGCGAAGCTGATCGTGCGGCACCGCGCGTAGCCGCCCAGCTCGTCACCGACGCGCACGGTCAGCAGCGCGGTCGCCCCTTGCGGGCTGAATGACGTCACGTCGACCACGATCGGTTGCTCGGCGTCGTTGAGTTCGTCGCAACTGACGACCAGCACCGGCCGGGATCGGGAGATCCCGTGGTAGCGCCAGACCTCGCCGCGCCTCAAGCCTTAGCCTCGTTGATCTCGTCCAGCCGGTCGGCCCGCCAGTCCAGATAGTCGGGGTGCTGCTGGTCGCAGGCGATTTCCGCGGCGACCGCGCGGCGCAGCAGCTCGGTGCGGATCAGCTTGGCCAGCCAGCCGGACACGTTGTCGCCCGCAGCGGCTCGGACCGCCTCGGCCAGCTGATCATCCATCGTGACCGTAATCCTCGTCATACCGCGAAGCATACTCGTGAGCTTACCAACGTGCTGCGGTGAGCTCAGGAGGGCTCACGAGGTCTCGATCAGTGACCGCAACTGGTCGAACAGCTCCTTGCGGCTGCCGACGCCGAGCCGCTGACGGATTCTTGCCATGTGATGCTCGACGGTCTTGGCCGAAATGTACAAGCGCTCCCCGATTTGTTTGTGGGTCAGGCCGGCGAGGATGAGCTGGCCCACCTCGAGTTCCCGCTCGCTCAGGATCGATCGAGCCTCCGCCGCCCCATTGCCAGCAGCTGGGGGCGCAGCAGCTGGGCTCATGCTCCGACCTCCCTGCGAGCCGGTCTCAGGGTCCAGCTCATCGCCCTGCCCAGGGGGGCTGTTCGGCCCGCTGGGCATGCTGCCGTATAGGGCACGGGCGCAGTTGAGCAAGCTCGCCATCGCCCGGCGATCGGTAGTCTGTGCTGCAGCCTGGCTGGCGAGCTGGGCAGCATCCCAGGCCAGGCCGACGCCGTGCAGCCGTCGGGCCGCAGTCTGCACCGCCTTCGGGTCGATCTCCCCGGACAGCACCTGCAGCCAGCTGTTAGCCGCCGTCGCCAGCACGGCGGCGTAGGGACTGCTCGATGCGGCGTCGGTCAGTGCAGCCGCGTGCCGCTGTGCTTCTGGAAGGTGCTGGGCGACGAGGGCGGCGTGCAGCTCGTACCAGTGCAGCGGCACTGCCCACAGCACCGGGTTGCCCAGCTTGTCGAGCAGGTTCTCAGCCTCTTTGAGGTGCGGCGCGACCGACTCCAACTCGTTACGCCGGGCGGCGGCGACGGCAAGCTCGCCCAGCGGCTGCAGTATGTAGAGATCGATCGGGTACCGGACGAGGGCGCAACGAGCCCGTCGCCACGCCGAACCCAGCGCGGCCGCATCACCGTCTCGACGAGCCAGACCCACCGCCAGGGCAGCAGCGACCAGCTCGTCGCGCGGTTCGAGTGTGCCTTGCCGAGCCACCCGGTCCAGCGTGCGGTGCGCGACGTCGAGCTTGCCGCGAATCATCGCCATCCAGCCGTGCAGCAGCAGGTGCCGGGAATGCGCTGGACGGCCGCCGAGCTTGGCGGCGACGGCGCGCCGCAACGTGGAGTCCGCCACCGTCAGCTCACCGCATTGCAGCGCGACCACGGCGGTCAGCGCCGCCGGCGTGTCGGGCAGCAGCACGGTCTCGCCCGCCGGCTCCAGCAGCACCGTAGCCCTGGCCAGCTGCGACAGCGCGGCAGTGGATGTGCCGGTGACGGTGGTGAGCATCCCGCTCGCCATCAGGATCTCCGCACTGGCCATCAGGGTGGCGCCCCGGGTCGTGCCGGCATCCGCCGCGTCGAGCACCGCACGGGCTTGGTCCAGCGCGCCGGTTCCGATCAGTGCGGGCACCGCAAGCGCGGCACCACCCGACACATCGGGAGGCAGGCTGCAGTACAGCTGCGCGCTGTGAGCTGCTAGCCCGCGATGCGCGAGGACTGCGGCGACCACCGAAATTCCCCGCTCCCGATCCGGAGCGGAGGGATCCGATACGACCTGGTCGGCCAGCCTCAGCGCCTGATCGAGATCGCCGGCCAGCGCGACCGCCTGGGCGTGCCGGGCCGCCAGTGTCCTCGGTGCGGCCCCAGCGTCGATCGTTCCCGCGTAGAGCTCGGCGGCCAGCGCGGGGAACTGGCGCAGCGCCTCGTCGGCGGCGCGCTCCAGGACGGCGGCCACCCGGCTGCCGCTGGCGCCGGTGCCCAGCAGCTGCCGCCCAGCAGCGAGCACGGACCCACCCCGGTCGAGCTGGATGGTGGCCAACCGCCGCTGCATCTCCCGGCTTCGCAGCATCGGCATCAAGCGCAGCACGATGTTCCGGATGAAGGGGATCAGCTCTCCTCCGGTGGTGATCAGGCCCGTTGCCAGCGCCGCCTCCACCGTGTCGGTCAGAGCGGTCGGATCGGCGTCGAGTAGCGGACCCAGTACCTCGGCGTCCACAGCTGTGCCGACGGCCAACGCCTGCAGCAGCCGGTAGATCTCGGGATCGAGTGCCTCCAGCTGGTAGCGGAGCCGTTCGGCCAAGCCCGCGGAGACATTGACCCGATCAGGGCGCCGGAACTGCTCCGGGCGCCGGGGATCGAACCTGCCGGTGTCCTGGAGTGCCTGGGTGACGAGATCGATGAGCGACGACAGCCCGCCGGTCTGCTCGAGTACCAGGTCGACCAGCGGATCTGGGGGAGCGCATCCGACCCGCGCCGCGATCCGGGCCCCTACGGCCGCGCGCGCCAGGTGCCCCAAGACCACTGGTGATCGGCGGCGAGCCAGGCTCGCACCGAGCGCCGAGAGCTCCCTGGACCGGGGCCACGGCCGGTAGGCGACGACCAGCCGGGCGGTCTCGCCCTCGGCGAACGTGCGCAAACCTTCGAGCACCGCCTGGTCCAGCAGGTGTGCATCGTCCACTAGAAGGGGCTCGTCCGGATCGAGTGTCTTCAGCCGCAGGTCCGCAGCGGAGCTGCCGCGCACGACCACGGCACCAGCTTTGTGGTACTGCTGCGCCACCACGTCGAGTAGCGCCGACTTCCCAGTGCCTCCAGGACCGACTATCGCGGTAGTGAGTGGAGCCGACGCAGCGGCGGCGATCTGACGGAAGATCCAGGCTGCTGATGGCGGTGTGCCGGGGATCGCAAGATCAGGCGATGCGGACTGTGGGCGAACCATCCTGGCCTCTCGGCGACACTGTTCCCGTACGTATTACCACCGCGTCATCGGTAGCGGGTCGCGTCGCGTTACGTTGCAAAATGATCGTGAGTAGACGATCCGTCACTTAGTGTAATCGTTGTCGTCATGGGCTTTCCGGCCGTGATCAGGGTTAACGGTCGGCTGCTGCGGAGCGATGAAGCAGCCACGGCACCACAATTCGGTGGGACCTTAGCCGTGGTCGAAGGGTTGTGGTCTGGTGAGGTACGCACTGGGTGTCGATATCGGGACGAGCTTCACGGCGGCCGCCATCTGGCGGTCGGATGATCACCTGCAGAACAAGGCCGAGGTGGTGGCTTTGGGTAGCCGGATGCCGTCCGTGCCGTCGGTGCTCTATCTGGGCGCGGACGGTTCGGTGGTCGTCGGTGAGGCCGCCGAGCGGCGCGCGTTGACCGACCCGGACAGCGTGGTCCGGGAGTTCAAACGCCGGATCGGTGATGACACGCCGCTGCTGGTGGGTGGACAGCCCTACGCCGCACACGACTTGGCGGCGATGGTGGTCCGCTGGGTCGTCAATCGAGTCACCGAGCGTGAAGGCGGAGCCCCGGATCGGATCGCGATCACCCACCCCGCCGGATGGGGGCCGTACAAGAAGGACCTCTTGTCTCGTGCGCTGGGTGCGGTCGGTCTGGACAATCTGACCTTCATCGCAGAGCCCAAGGCTGCGGCAGTCAGTTACGCCGCGCAGGAGCGAGTCGAGGCGGGTACCACGGTCGCGGTATATGACCTGGGTGGCGGCACCTTCGACGCGGCCGTGGTTCGCAAGACCGGCGCGGGTTCCTTCGCCCTGCTGGGCTCGGCCAACGGTCTCGAGCAGCTCGGCGGCGCGGACTTCGACGAGGCCGTCTTCAGCCACGTGCAGGCGGGCACCGCCCAATGGGACGGGCTCGACTTCGAGGACCCCAGTGTGCTCAGCGGGTTGGCCCGGCTGCGCCGGGAGTGCATCGAGGCCAAGGAGGCGCTCTCCTCGGACACCGAGGTCTCCATTCCCGTACTGCTCCCGGGAGTGAGTGCCCACGTCCGCTTGGTGCGCAGCGAGTTCGAGGAGATGATCCGTCCGGCCCTTGAGGACACCGTCGACTCACTGTCTCGTGCTATCCGCTCGGCGGACCTGGAAAGCGGGGATCTCGGGGCGGTGCTGCTGGTCGGTGGGTCCTCCCGGATGCCGCTGGTGGCCCAACTGGTGTCTGCTGCGCTGGGCTGCCCGGTCGTGGTGGACGCCGACCCCAAGGCCACGATCGCGCTGGGCGCCGCCCTGGCGATTGCTCCGCAGATCCAACCAGTTCCCACGGCCACCGTGGCCATCACAGCACCAGCTGCCGACTCCGACCCCAAGCTCTTCACGAGCCGCGAACAGCTGCCGAACTCGACGCCCAACCATGCGCCCGACCGACCGCCGATGGTCCCCACCCAGCGCGGGCACCTCGAAGACCAGGAGTCCACCGAAGATGACGCGTCACTGCGACGAAGGATCGTGACTGGACGCCTGCGCAACGTGGTCGGAGCTGGAGTGCTCTCCGGCGTGCTCCTGATCGCACTTGCCGTTGCAGCGCCAGGGGATGCCCTCGACTCTGTCACCGGTGGTTCGAGCGACGCCGCGCCGGCCAGTGTTGCCCCGCCGGCCGACTTGATCGCGGCCAGCGACCCCGGGGGCCCAGCCGAGACGCACAACGCGGGACCTCGCAACGTCGCGGGCAGCGGGAAGAA
This sequence comes from Pseudonocardiaceae bacterium, assembly GCA_050700495.1. Taxonomy (GTDB): domain Bacteria; phylum Actinomycetota; class Actinomycetes; order Mycobacteriales; family Pseudonocardiaceae. Next base: position 2,246 of record JBOHHF010000351.1, on the reverse strand, counting down.
AGCGACCAAGGTGGCACAGACCACCACCGGTTCCACGCCGAGAACGACTACCTCCACGGCTGGTCGCCCTGCAGCCGTCAGCGTGGGTACCCAAGGGGGGCACGCCACCGCCCCGGTCCTGACGGATCCGGGCTCTGTCCCGGAGCCCAGCCCGGTCCCGGAGCCCAGCCCGGTCCCGGAGCCCACCACGGTCCCGGAGCCCACCACGGTCCCGGACCCCACCACGGTCCCGGACCCGCAAACATCGACGGCGTAGACGAGGCATTCAGCGGGCTCAGCGTGGTTATCGGCGCGCAATAGCCCCGCTGAGCCCGCTGAAGGTTGTGCCCCGGACTCTCAGGTCGAGGATCTTCGGCGAACTTGGTTTGCCACAGGCGGATGTGGCCCGCCGCCCCGGGGAGTGCCGCTCAGCGCTGCTGCCGACGATGTGCTGCGCAACGGCGACATTCTCGGCAGGATGATCGAGACGTTTGTGCTTGCCCAGCTGCCTGTCGAACCGCCGCTCTACACCAGCCACGCGCCTGTACCACCTGCGTCAAGAAGGCGGGGCACGTGAGATCGACCTCATTGCCGAGCTTGCTCTTCGCCGTGTCATCGGGCTGGAGATCAAGGCCAGGTCCGCGCCGTCGGCGGACTCCGCCAGGCACCTGGTGTGGCTACGGGACCAGCTCGGTGACACCTTCGTCAGTGGTCTCGTTCTGCACACCGGCCGGCACGTCTACCTGAACCGCCTCGCGGAGAGGATTGTGGCGGCACCGATCTGCACGATCTGGGCTTGAACGGCGGTGACATTGCCGCTGTCATGCTGAACGCTCGGTGCTCCCGATCCGCGGGAACGGCGTGCTGGAGAAGACCACCTCCACCGGCACCTCGAAGTACTCCGCGATCCGCAGCGCCAGGTACAGGCTGGGGCTGTACTCGCCGCGCTCCAGGTACCCGACGGTCTGGTAGTGCACCGCGAGTGCCTCGGCGAGCTGGCGCCGGGAGATCCCCCGCTCGGCGCGCAGCATGGCGATCCGATTGTGGACGGTCTCGCTCATCCGATCCTCTGCACGGCCTTCTGCCGGCCCGCCTCGACGGTGGCGCCGGAGACGACGCGGGCCATCCGGCGCAGCACCACGGGTGCGAGGACCAGACCGACCACGGCCCAGGCGCCGAGTATGCCGACGGTCTCCGGGTACCGCCAGGATCCGGTCAGCTCCAGCGCCGCCGCAGCGTCCGGCAACAGCGCCGAGCGCACGCCGAGCCCGAGCCAGTAGAAGGGGAACACCTGCGCGATCGGGTGCAACCAGCCGGGCAACGCGGAGATCGGGTAGAAGATCCCGGAGATGGCGATCAGCCCGGCGCTGCCCAGGCCCACGAGCTGCGCCACCACCCGCGGATTGGGAACGAGGGCGCCGGCCACCATTCCCCAGGGCATGGTGGCCAGCAGACCCAGCGCGAACACCCCCAGAAACGTCAGCCACCCGCCGGCACCGACATTCGCCAGGCCCTCGAAAAGGAACAGTCCAGGCACCAGCACCCACAGCAGGCTCAACGCTGTGTTCAACGGGACGCGCAGGACCAGACCGGCGAGGTAACCGACCACGCCGAACGGTGCGGCCTTGGCCCGCAGCAGCGTCCCGTCCTCACGCTCGAAGGCCATGACGAAGGCTGCTGAGACGACGGAGTTGTACGCCACCAGCATGCCGACCACGCCCGGAAGCGCCAGCGTCGCCAGTGCCAGATCGGTTCCCGGCACCGCGTTGTCGCGCTGGAAGTACAGGACGGTGAGGATGATCCCCGCGACGAAGATGTTGAACAGGTGCTCACCCGGTGCGGTCAGCATGTGGCGGAACTCCGTCCAGCCACGGCCCAGACCGATGCGGACAGTGGACAGCAGGGGATTCATCCCGCCACCTCCTCGAACTCGACGACTGCGACCGGGTCACCGGACTCCTGGCGGTGCACCAGGGCCATGTAGGTGTCCTCCAGCGAGGTACGGCGTACCTCCAAGTCGGCGATCTCGTCGCCGTGCTGCGCGAACAGCTGGCGGACGAACCCGGTGGCGTCGGACGTGGGGTGGACGAAGTGCTCGCCGGCACGGCTCCAGCGCACCTCGGCCCGTCCCGAAACCCGGCGGGCCAGCGCTTCGGCGCTGCCGTCGGCGACGATCCGGCCGCCGTCGAGGATAAGGATCCGATCAGCCAGTTTCTCGGCCTCATCGAGGTCGTGCGTGGTCATCAGGATCGTGGTGTCCTCCAGGT
>JBOHHF010000350.1:0-12366 GCA_050700495.1 Pseudonocardiaceae bacterium | reverse complement strand
CTGCCGTACCAGCTGCTCGTCCAAGCCATCTCCGGACTCGGCTGACACATCCATCGTCACAGCAGTCACAGGTGCCTCTCCAGTCTCAGGAGTTACACCGTTGATCTTACAGTCCCGAGCCGGTCACCAAGAAGGTCGTCGAGGAGCTCGGGCAGGTTGCCCGGCAGGAGCTTGTTCTGGCAGCGCCGGAGTTCGGCGGCAGGCCACCAGCGCCGTTCGATCAGCCCGGTCTTCTCGTTCTCGGTTGGCCTGAGGGGGACCTGGGCTAGGGCGCTAGGCGTGCGGCCGAGGAAGACGTGCTCGATGCGGTGGTGGGCGCGACCCCGGTAAAGGAATCGTGACTCGCGCACCCACAGCTTGCGGCCCAACTCCCGGAGCATGATCCCGGATTCCTCGGCGAGTTCGCGGCGGGCGGCATCAACCAGGTCCTCGCCCTCGTCCAGGCCGCCGCCGGGCAGTTCCCACCAGTGGTGGCCGGGATCCTCGGGGTCCCTGGCGTGGATGAGCAGGACCCGATCGAGGGGATCGAGCAGCAAGACCCGGGCGCCGAGGCGCGGGGCCACGCTGGTGCTGGACATGCAGGTAGGTCCTTCGTGCTGGTCGGAGGTGGCGGCCAGCACGAACGCCGGGGTCAGAACAGGGTTGGCTCCAGCCCAGGCTCGCTGGTTGCCGCCGTGGTGGGGTCAGAGGTTAGCAGCGGTGTCGTCGCCGTTATGGCCAGGCGCACGGCGAGTCCGGAGTGATCGGTCAGCTTCGACCCGTCGGCGTGAGTGTCCCTGGTCTGGTGGACGTAGTCACAGCCTTGGAGCAGAGGTACGAGCTGGGCGCAGCAGTGGGCGTGGTCGTAGCGGTAGCCGAGGTCGGGCCGTCGCGCCCAGCTGTGTTCGACGCGACGGGGGTGCAGGTGCCGGAATGCGTCGATGAGGCCGTGCCGGTCCGTGAGGGCGCGGTAGAAGTCGTACTCGAACGGCGCGAACTGCTGGCGGTGTTCGGGCTGGTGGTCGGGTTCCAGGACGTTCAGGTCACCCAGCAGCAGCAGCGGGACGCTGGATTTCGTAGCGTCCAGCGCGGTGTGGAAGCCCTCGATCCAGCGCTTTTTGCGCTCAGTCTTCTCCAGCGTCGCATCCCGGGAAGGGACGTAGGCGCCGAGCACCCGCAGCGGCCCCTGTGAGGTGCCGACGATGACCCCTGCCGCGCGGGCCGGTAGGTAGCTGAGTGCTCCGGTGAGCGGATCGGGGGTGGTGGCGACCTTGCTGACGATCATGACGCCGAGTTCCCCGGGGTCGTGCTCGGGGAAGGTCACCGAGTAGTCCGCCGCAGTGCACCCCTCGGCCAGCAGCTGGCTGCCGGGGGTGGCCTTGGTCTCGGTGAGCACGAAGATGTCCTCGGGGCGGGCGGCGAGCCACTCGAGTTGCCGGCGTGCCCGCGCAGGCGAGGGAGCGCCGACGTTGACGGTGATCAGACTCAAGGACATACCAGGCTCTTTTCGCCAAGGGCACGGTAGATGAGGGACACGATCCTGGCAGCAACCATGTCGGGACCTACGGCGGTGCAGTCGACGGTCTCCACCGGCCATCCTTTGCTCTGGAGATCGGCCACGGCGCGGGCGTAGAGCACGGATTCCCGAGCGCTGTTGTCCGCAGCCCGCTCGAAGCGGCTGTGCCCGCCACGGGCCCGGAGCCGGGCATTGATCACCTCGGGATCGCCGGTGAGGATCAGGGACAGGTCAGGCCGTATGCGCCGTGGTTGAGCTGCCACACGATCTGGCTGGGCACGCCGTCAAGCCCCTGCAGCACCAGCGAGGAAGCGACGTACCGATCGCAGAGAACGATCCTGCCCTCCCGCAGGGAGGGTTTGATCTCCGTGTCGAGCTGGTGATGCCGATCCGCGGCGCACAAGCAGGCCAACGACATGCCATGGTAGGTGTCGGTGCCGTGCCGGGCGAGTTCGCCGAGCTCGGCCCGGGAGGGTTGCCGGGTGCCGTGCACCGGCAGCCCCGCAGCGGTGAGCAGCTCGATCGCTCTGGTGACGGCGCTGGACTTGCCGACGCCGCCCGGCCCGTCGACGGTGATCAACGTTCCGGGCAGGCGAGGTTGGTCATCGATGCGGTCCATCATGCGGGGATCAGCGGCAGTAGCCGGTGTCCGCCGAGTGTGACCGGGCACTGCTCGGCGTCGACGTCGCCAATACGCCCGCCAGCGGCGATGACCGCGGCCGGGCAGCCCTTGCCACAGCCGGAGGTCAGGGCGCACGAGCCGCAGGTGGGATTGACGCCGACCGGATAGCGGTCGTGGAAATGGTAGTCGTCCAGGCGTTGCGCCAGGTCCGGATCGGTGAAGATGTTGCCGACGATGAACTCGGTGTCGGCGTGCTGGGAGATCGGAGTCCGGGCAGCGAAGACCAGGTAGGGGCACACGGTCACCTCGCCGGGGGTGAACACGTAGATGATCGTGCCGGCCTCACAGCCGGACAGCGGCTGGCCCGCGGCATCGGGGAAGCGGATGTGCACGATATCGAAATCCGGCCCGTCCAACGGTGCAGTCAGCTCGAAGATTTCTTGCATGTGCAGGGTGGTCTTGGCCAGCCGGCCTTGGGACTTGGCCCCTCGGCCCATGCCGCCCAGCGGGTTGAGCAGCACATAGCGAGCCCCGTTGCGACGGGCGAACTCGCACAGCCGCGCGTACTCCTCGTTGTGGGCCAGGGTGTTCGGAGTGCACAGCAGACCCTGGAGAATCCCGGCCGAGCCGAGCTTCTCCACAGTGGCAACCGTGACGTCGAAGCAGGCCCGGTCGCCGCGGAACTTGCCGTGAGAGTCTGCCGCGAAGCCGTCCAGGGAGACGTTGCAGTGCACGCCCAGACCCGCGAGTTCTCCGACCTGGTCGTCATCCAGGGTGGTCGCGTTGGTGCAGATCCCGACATCCATCCCGGCGCCCCGGAACGCCCGCACGATGGCCATGAACTCGGGGGTGGATCGTCGGTTCGCCTCCGGTGAGGGTGACCCGCCGGACCCGGCAGTCGGCCAGGCGCGGGATCACCGTGTCGATCACCTGGGCCAGCGGCATCTGCTGACCGATCCGGGTTGCGGCCACGAAGCAATGAGCGCACCGCAAATTGCAGTCCTCGTTGATCTGCACCAAAGCCTTGCGGTGCGGGGCAGCCACCGTGGTCCGGAAGTAGCAGAACCTGGCCAGACCGTCCTCGGCGACGCTGCGGGCTCCAACCATCGGGAAACCTCCACATCCTTGCGCTCGCGAGCAGCTCATGTGTGTGGCGCATGCCGGGTGGCCCACCCGGGCGCAAGCCCCTCAGTTCTTGTTCACTCCCTCCGGCGAGGAGGTCGTGGAACTGGCGGCCCAGACCCTGCTGTCCTGGACCGAGAGCCTGCACCGCAGCAGGCGGCGGGTGGGATCCACCGTCACCTTTGGAACCACCGAATTCACCGTGGAGTTCCTCGGCGCGATCTGGCCGAGGTTGCGCACGGACTTCGAACGCAGAGGCGTGCAGCTCAAGATCGAGCACGTCCGCACCCGCGACCTGTGGCGCAAACTCGACGCCAAGCAGGTCGACATGGTGTGCGGCAGCTTCGCCACCGAACACGGTCGGCCACCAGTGCTCGAGTACGACTTTCTTGAATGGCACCGCGAACGCGTCGCTCTGCTCACCAACCTCACCCCGCGCGAGCTGCCCGACACCGCGGTCACCGCAGCCAAGCTGCCCCACCTGCCGCTACTGGCGCCGACCGCCGGGCTGTTATCGCAGTTCCTCGGCCGCTGGTATGGACCCGACTACCGCGGCGTTCTCACTGTCATCGCCGAGATCGACTCCCTCACCTACGGCCTGAATCTGCTCACCGTCGAACTGCTCCATGGATGCCTACTGACCACGGAACGAGTCGCCGACGCCGCCCTCGAAGGACGCCTGCCCGGCAGAAACCTTCGCAAGATCGACCTCGCCGACGACTACCAACCGCGCCTGGAGATCGTCACCGGCATCTTCGCCCGCAAAGGCGAACGGGAACGCTACGCCCACAACCATCCCCTGAACCTGCTGTGGACCGCCTTCACTGAGGCGACCCCCACCAGGCCAGTGCCCACCGTGCTGTCGGGCTGACGCCGGCGGCACCGCAAATACCAGCTGGCGCACCCTCCAGGGCGGCGCCGCGTTTCCTCGCGCGCAGCCGCGACGTGCGAGGGCTGCGACACTTCCTGCGCAACACTCGTTCGCACGGCCAGGATCCACACCTAAATCGGTGAGCTGCGAAGATGCTCCAATCAGGCGTATGATCGGCTCCAGGCCCTGAACACGCTGGAACCCCTGCACACCAGCGCCGGTATCGCCGAGCTCCGCGACCGCTTGGCCACCGCCGCCTAAGGTGCATCGTCAGTGATCTGGCGGCATAGCCACGTCAGCGCAAGTGGGTAGCGGTAGTCGATCCCGCCGTGCCCGGCGTCGAACAGCTCGAAATGCACCCGCTCATCGGGCAGTCCGGCGGCGCGCAGCTGGTCGCGGAACGCTTGGGCGCCCAGGTCGAGGTACCACTCGTCGCGGGTACCGGCGTCCAGCCACACCGCGCGCAGCGAGCCCAGCGCCTCGGCGTACCGCGGTGCCATCCGCACCGGGTCCCAGTCCAGCCAGCGCTGCCACACCTCGGGCCGCAGCACTCCCGTGCGCGGGTCAAACGGCAGCTCCGGGGTGCCATCCGCGCGGGCGGAAAAACACGCGGAGATGCCCAGCATCATCAGCAGGGTCTCGTCGGCGGGCTCGGTGAACGCGGGCCGGGACCGGAATTCTGTCCACCACTTGTTGATGTCGCCGTCGTAGTCGCGCAGGTGACGCACACTCTTGCCGAACTCGGCCAGGTAACACAGCTCATACAACGCATCCCCAGCATGGCTGGCCAGCGCACCGAACAGATCCGGCCGCAGCATCGGCGTGATCATCGCGCCGAAGCCGCCCGAGGACTTGCCGCTGATCGCCCGGTGCGCCCGGTCGGGCAGCGTCCGGTAACGGGCGTCGACGAACGGCACCACCTCGTCACACAGGTAACTGTGATAGCGCCCGGTGCCCGGAGAGTCGACGAACTGGCTGCCACCGTAGGCCGTCCAAGCGTCGACGAAGACCAGGATGGCGGGCGGGACGTCGCCGGCGGCGAACACGGCATCGGCGGTTTCCGGGAACGGCTGGCGATACGGGCTGCGGTTGCGCCACATGGTCAAGTGCCCGGTGTAGCCCTGGATCACATAGACACTCGGATAGCGCCGCTGCGAGCCGTCGTAGCCGGGCGGCACATAGACCCACAAAGGGCGACGCGCCGGATCACCCAGTGGATTGTCCCGCAGCAGCACACTATCGATCACATGTTCGTCGAGCCGGCCGGCGAGCGCGGCGGACCAGGGCAGCACGTCGCTCACCGTACATATGAACATAGGAGGGTGCCTCGCGAATCGTCCATGTCGCTGGATGTCCGGCCCGCTGCGGAGAGCTGGTGGTGGATCACCTTACCTGGTGATTTCCCCGCGACACGTGGACACCCGAGGGCAGCGACGAGTTACCCAGCGATGTCCGACCGTTTGTCCTACGTGGTGCGCAACAGCTTGACTCGGTGATCACGACGAAGCACCGGACGGCCCCGTACCGCACGGCCGATCCGCCGTAGCGCAGTCGCATCAGCGGCAGGATCTCGCCGTCTGGTAACTGGCCGTCGATGTAGGCGAAAGGGCCGCGGTAGCGCACGTGCACGCGGGAGAGTTGAGACCAGTTGGTTTGGGCGTGCGCGCGCAGCCGCTGGGTCAGGGAGGTCTTGGTGGACTCGGGGATCGCCGGCACGAGTCGTATCGTGCCGCCTCGGCGTGTCCCACGGGGCCAGGCGGGATGACCGGACATTCTCCGGAGATCATTGTGATCTTCGTGGAGGACAGTGTTCGTGTCAGTCCTGCGTGCCTGCCAGATCATCCTGACCGCGTCGAAGCGTCATCGGCTCAAGAAACTGGTTCGGACCCAGACCGCCGCCCAACGGGACGTGACACGCGCGAGCATCGTGCTGCTCGCGGCCCGATCCCTGTCCCAATAATAAGATCGCCACGCGGTTGGGGATCAGTGCAGACACTGTGCGCAAGTGGCGGGGACGGTACGCCACGCAGGGTTGTGACGGGCTGGCCGACCGGCCCCGGTCTGGTCGCCCGCCACGGTTCACTCCGGTGCAGGTGGCTGAGGTCAAGGCCCTGGCCTGCCAACTGCCCGCCGAGCAGCAGGGTGCCGTTGTTGGTGTGGAGCGCTCCGGAGCTGGCCCGGGAGGCCGTCACCGCTGGCATCGTCGATGCGGTGTCGGTGTCCACCGTGCGTCGCTGGCTGGCCGAGGACGCGATCAAACCCTGGTAGCAGCAATCCTGGATCTTCATCCGGGACCCGGACTTCCGCGTCAAGGCCAGCACCCGGTAGCGGCAAGTCGACGCTGGCCCAGCTGTATGTCGACGAGCACCCGCTGGCGCTAGCCCTGGATATCGACGTGGTCCGGGCGATGCTCGGTCGCTGGTTGGACCACCCCACCGAGGCCGGTCTCATTGCGCGGCGCATGGCGCTCGAGATGACCGGGTACAGCTCACAGCCGGCTGGGATGTCCTGGTCCCGCAGTTCCTCGGCCGGCTCGACTTCGTGCTCGAGCTGGAGCAGCTTTGCCACCAGGTCGGCGCCGAGTTCGTCGAGCTGGCCTTGCTCAGCAACCCGCAGGACGCTGCTGACCGCTTCGTCCGACGTTCGCGCCATCCCGAGACCTCCGTGCACCGCGACGCTCAAGCGCTGGTCGAACGGAGTGGCGGAGCCGGCGAACTGCCCGCGATGTATGAGCGACTGCTCCAGGTGATCGCGAGCAGGCCACGCACTATCACGGTGATGACTATCCAGGGCCAGGTCGGGCGGACCTACCACGACTTCCTCGCGCACATCTACCGCGAGTGAGCACTCGAACGCCGTGCGAGTAGCGGACCGACGACCCAACCTATCTCGACCGCGTGGCCGCCGGAACTCAACCGGCAGATGCCAGCGCTGCTCGAATCTTACCGGCATAGAGGTCGGCGGGATGCTCTGAGTCATATGAACGACGTGGTCCTAACCAGAAGCGCAACCCGTCTTTCTTGCGCCGAGGGATCACATGCACATGCAGGTGAGGGACGGATTGGCTCACGACATTGTTGATGAGGATCATCGACCCATCTGCCTCAAGGGCAGTTTCGACCGCCCGCTCGAGTCGTTGTGCCGCCATGAAGAATTCCTGTACCCGGTCCTGTGGTAGCTCACGCATCAGGACAACATGGATCTTAGGGATCAGCAGGACATGACCGTGGAACAGTGGTCGATGATCCAGAAACGACATAAGGCGATCGTTCTCGTGAATGAGCACCACCTGCTGTTCGCCCCGTAGTACTGCACAGAAGCCACACTTCGCGTCACTAGCGTACCGTTCAGTGACGGCCTGAGCATCACCGCTGTCGAATAAGCTGGCCTGACCAGTCTGTGAAGTCATGAGAACTCCTACCTGTAACTCTGCCGGAAGGACGGGGCGTTCAGCGTCTTCGAGGAATGCTCAGTGTCGCGGATAATACAATAACAGGCTATTCCAGGCCATCGCACACCGGCCCGGACTCTCGCTGGCTCGTTTCAAGGTCCCATAGGTGTAGCGATCAGCCGTTTTCGGGGTTGATTCCTCGTGCGTTGCAAGTATATTCCAAATTGGAATAATTGCGCTGCGTCAGATTGGAGCCGAGCCCGCCAGGCGATCGATCCGGGACTGCGTCGTGAGCTGTGTGTAGTTATCCGGCGGGTGGCGAAGTTCTGGGAGCGGGCGATGGCCTTCCGTATGCCTCGCGGACGCGCCCTACGATACTGGCATTCAGGCTGGCGGAATCTTCCGATACAACCCAGACATCCATCTCTTCAAGTTTTTCCCGGAGTTGCCGGCTCGGGATGCCCAATTCTTGGGCCAGTTCAATTACGCGCATCTTTATGGGCGTCTCCGAATTCACTTTCTCGTAGCTGTCGGCGGGGCGCTGGCCTGGTGTGACGTGTGATCGGACCGTCGAGGGTCCTGTGGGGCGTGCCACGTAGCTTTTTGCCCACTCTGTCATGGCATCGGCGAGTTGATCGGCTAGTTCGATGCTGCAGCGTCGTGGAGTGCGCCTGCCGTCAATGCGCTCGGCCCAATCTAGAAGTGCATCTAAAATTATTAGCCTGGAAGCTTGCGTGATAGTCTCTTGATGTCTGGTAGCCACTTCTTGGAGATGGGTCGTCCAGAATTCGGGTGGTCCGTATCCGCATTTACGTGAGTGATCTATGTCGAGGATTACTTTGGGATGTGTGAAGACAAGTCCGCCGGCTATCCGGTCGGCTAAATGTGCGGGTCGGACACGTCGCCGGAGAGTTTCCTCGACTTCTCTTCGCTCGTGCATCCACTGACGATCAAAGGATTTTAGTTCTTGCTCCTTGTGTTCAAGGACGCCATCGGGGGTGTAGTAAGATTTAGATCTCCGCCAGTTTTCGTTGCGACAGGTGATAGTACCGCTCCAGTGCTTGACTTCAAATATCCATACGTTAGTGGGGCTCACCACGAGAAGGTCGACATCAAGGCCCTGCTTTACTAGAAGTCCCCGGATCCCCACGTGGTCGTCCGGTAAAATTTGCGTGAGATGACGGTAGAACTGCTCTTCGCCTGCATCACCGTAGTCGGCTGTCACCTTGCTTTGACGGGTGCCGTCGTCGCCTATTTGTTGCCACCATTGATCAGCAAGATTCAAGCGAATTGGCTCTTCCTGTTGCGGCTTTGGGTCTTCCGCAGCTACCGCCGAGGGCTTCTCGGGCCGTAATTGCGCGAATCGAATGACACTCCATGCTGCCGGCATGAAAGCGATAGTAAACCCGATGCCGATGCTGAGTAAGATCAGTTGCACGGCATTGATATCAACAACTCCCAACAGGACCGTCATCACGAGGAATAATACACTGCCAGGGACGATGACGCCGGCTCGGCGGACGCCAGAACCTGTCTCAAGGTGCAGTCGTGCACGTTGGTCGGAGATCGCTTGCGTCCAGATCGATAGAGCACGTTCATGCTCGTCAGCTCGCTGCTCTTGACGGAAGTTCCAAGCATTCAAGTCGTTTTGATATTTTTGCTGTTGAGTTTGTTTCACTTGTGGCGCCCACGTGAGTTGAAATGAAAGCTCAAGTTCGCGCACCCTCTCGTGGCCTTTAGCCAGGTTTCGCCACGTTGACTCGACTGTCTTCATCCCGCTTACCTCGTCCGGATTGTGGTGAGCCGACCCACCAGATTCTGTCTGGTTTTGGCCACTGCAGCCACGAAGCCTCAAGTGGCCGAGCACGTATAGAAGGTGACAATCTCCACCATTTCTTGTAGGGACTTCCTGTCTGTAACGGTCGCCAGCGAATAGTTTTTATTTGTGTCGACCGCAGGCTAGCCTGACGGCGGTGTGTAGCGTGTGGGCCCGGTCTGCTGGAGTTGTTCCTCGATGCAGCCTGTCGCCAGATCGGCGCGCACCGTTACAGCAGAGATCAGCGATCTCTTGCCCGGTGACCGGCGCGGCCGGATGGGCCGGGTCAGCTACGCCACTCCGGACCTGGTCGGCGGGTGCACCAACTCGCGGGTGAGTTGCTGTCGAGGCTGGCGGCCCGAGGTGACCCAAGTTGAGAAAATCGGACAAGACGGACGGAAGTTGATTGTCGATTCGTCTCACGATGAGGTCGGTTGGTTGCGACTGTGTTCCGTGTAGAGGATTATAGGGGCCGCTCCGTATTCTGGGGCGGCCCCCTAGGACTGTTTCAGTCGCAGTAGAGGTAATCCAGGTAGCCGTGCCACATCCGGCCGATCCCGCCACCGCCAAGGTAGACCGCCCACCAATCCTTGCTGTTGGGTTGCACCACGCTGCGGTTGGGGCCGGTGACATGATCTCCTTTCTGCTTGTCCCTGATCCAGCGCTGGCTATCCCATTCCCAGACGCCGGCGGGGGTGTGGTTCACCCGGTAGTGGTTGACCGTGCATCCGGCTGCCTGGGCCGGTGTCGCGGCCGCCACGGTGAGGCCCATGACAGGCAGGACGGCGAGTGCGGTGGCGACCGCCATGCGTGTGATCGCTTGAGGTTGAGGCATCGGGGTGTCCTCTCCAGCTGTCCGTCGAGCTCGTGGGAGTGAGCTCCTGACGCCGAAGACGGTCCCGTCCTGACCAGGGCTGGAGGAAGTTTCTCGGGCCGAGTCGAACGGAACCGGGCCGATTTGATTTTGACCGGCCTTGCGCGGAACAGGCGGCCCTCAGCTCCGCCGGGGCAGAGGTGTTGGGCAGGGCGCCGGGGTGGCGAGGGCGTTTGCTTGCATCCAGTTGTAGCCAGGGTTGTCCCGAGGCGTGCTCACGGCGACCCACCCCGAGGGGGGATGCGGATGATTCAGCAGTACGACCCGGTCATGGAGGAGCTTGAACTTGATCTGCTTGATGCTGCTGTCGGGCGCGGGATACACCCCAGCAGGCTCTGTGATGACGTGGGAGCAGTATCGGACAGGTGGTTGAGCTGCCGGCGTTTCGCCACTCGACGGCGCGGAAGAGGCTGGTCCGCCGCCGGGTGTGGGTCGGAAGAGAAAGAGAAGGATCAGCACGGCAGGGAGCACGACGAGGACCACGGCGGCGCCGAGTTTCCGGGACGGCGCCCAGAAGCGTCCCTTGGCCGGCACCGCCGCCGAAGCAGAGTCCAAGGCCAATCGCTGCGGGGCCGGCTCGCCGTCAGAGTCCAAGGACCCGGAAGGGGCGAGCGCCGTGGGGTCAGCGAGGTCTTTTCGTCTTCGTTCCTCTTTTTTGCGCTCTCGGTCTGCTGTGAGTGCTGCTCCGTGCAGCGCTCGCCAGTCCTCGTCCTGTTCGGCCGCTAAGGCCTTGATCAGGACCTCGAACTTCTCCCATGCCGGAACAACAGAATGTGTCCTGAACCAGCCCTCGACCGTGCTGGCCGCCAGCTTCAGACCGATGGACGCCGCGAGACGGTCGATATCACGAGGTGAGGGATCGTCGTTTTCTGTCATCGACTTCTTCACGCAGTCCCACATTCGCCTGACCGGCTCAGGGATAACTGGTGCCTCAGAGTTGTTCATGGACGTACCTTTCTGTGACCAATTGAGCTGGTCAAGCAGGCCGACGTTTGCCACGTCGAGAAGGTACGACCCGATGCTCAGCGTAGTTCCCGCAGCCCCACTCTGGTGACGACCGCTGCGCGAGGACACCCGCTGTGCCTGCTGGTGATGATCAGCGTGCCCGCTAATTGCGAGCGCACCATGCTGGTGTATCTGCCCGTGGGGGCTACACGGCGGACGTCAGGCGGTTGACGAGTTAGCCGGTCCGGACCGCGCTGTCTCGCTGTGCGAGCGCGAGACGGGCCGTTTGCCAGCCGCCCATGCCGTGCACGCCGGCGCCCGGTGGGGTGCTGGCCGAGCAGAGGTACACGCCGGGAAGGGGCGTCTGCCAGGGCCGCAGCGAGAACACCGGCCGGGCGATGAACTGGCGCAGGTCGGCCGCACCACCGGCGATGTCGCCGCCGACCTTGTTCGCGTTGCGCGCCTCCAGCGCAGCCGGACCCATCGCATGGCGCGCCAGCACCCGGTCCCGGAAGCCGGGCGCGAACCGCTCGATCTGGGCCTCGATCGCCGCGGTCATGTCGACGTCGGAGCCATGGGGCACGTGGCAGTACGCCCAGAGGGTGTGCGCGCCGGCCGGTGCCCTGCTCGGGTCCGCGCCGCAGGCCTGTACGAGCAGCACGAACGGGCGGTCCGGATGCCGGCCGCGTGCCACGTCGTACTCACTGGCGGCGATCTCCTCCAGCGTGCCGCCGAGGTGCACCGTCGCGGCGCCGGCCACTGCGGGGTCACGCCAGGGCACCGGCCCGTCCAGGGCCCAGTCGAGCTTGAACACGCCGGGCCCGTACCGGAACCGCTGCAGGCGGCGGCGGTACCAACCAGGCAGCCGGTCTCCAACGATGTCGACGACCTGGCGTGGGGTGAGGTCCAGCAGAGTCGACCCGGCGGGCGGCAGCTCGGCTAGGTCCCGCACCGCTGTCCCGGTGGCCACCTCACCGCCGTGCCGGCGCAACCGGGTGACCAGCGCATCGGCGAGGTTCTGCGATCCGCCGGCGACGACCGGCCAGCCGACGTGATGCGCCAGCGCGGCCAGCAGCAGCCCGTAGCCGGCCGTAATGGGGGCATTCAGGTCGAGGATGGAGTGCGCCGACATGCCGGCGAAGGCCGCCCGAGCCCGCATGCCGCCGAAGGCCGCCCGGGCCACCCAGGTCGCCGGCCAGGCGCCCAGCGCGCCGTAGCGGGCCAGCGCCA
>JBOHHF010000349.1:0-10011 GCA_050700495.1 Pseudonocardiaceae bacterium | reverse complement strand
CGCACCCGGGGCTCCCGCGGCCACACCTACGTCCTGGTCGGTGACGCCGAACTCGACGAGGGCACCAACCACGAGGCGATCGCCTACGCCGGCGCCACCGGCCTGCACGGCCTGACCGCGATCGTGATCGACAACCACTCCGCCACCCACGGCTGGCCCGGCGGGATCGCCACCCGGTTCAGCGTGAACGGCTGGTCCACCACCACTGTGAACGGTCGTGACCACCAGGCCCTACACACCGCCCTGACCACATCCCAGCCGGGCCACCCGCACGTCGTGGTGGCCGTGGTGCAACCGAAGGAGTGACCACGATGACCACGCCGGTACGCACCTCGGAGTTCCTGACGCTGGACAAAACATACCCGAAAGGATCAGTACAATGAGCGTTGAACTCAACCACACCATCATCTGGGCTCGCGACAGGGCGACGTCCGCAGCATTCCTCGCCGGCATCCTCGACCTACCCGCCGGGGAGCAGTGGGGCCCGTTCGTGCCGGTTCAGGTCAGCAACGGAGTCACCCTCGACTACGCCGACACTGAAGACATCCAGCCCCAGCACTACGCGTTCCTGCTCAACGACGACGAATTCGACGCAGCCTTCACCCGCATCCAAGAATCCAACATCACCTACTACGCCGACCCCTACCATCAACGTTCCGGTGAGATCAACCACAACTACGGAGGCCGTGGCCTCTACTTCAACGATCCGGACGGCCACAACATGGAACTGATGACAACACCCTATGGCAACACCCCAGCACACTGACCCGCCGCGGCCGGCTCTTCGAGTTCCGCTGACGCTACCTGTTCTTTGCTTCGGAGTTAGTCGGCTAGCTTCTCAAGGTACGGGAGCCGGTCTCCTCAGTGAAACCCTTTGGTGCCGGTGGTTGGAGCCCGTCCCACCATCCCCGTTCCGCCGCAAGCTGTAGCCGAAGGCAAACCAACCAGCTGGTCGTCCACCTGCGCAGTCACGAGCGAGTAATTGATGCCCTGCAACGCCGCTGTCGCTCGCTCCCGGAAAGCACTGGACTTCTCGCGTGTGTCCTCACCCGGCACCGCACCGTACGCGTCGGCGTAGACATCACACAGCTCATCCATGAGCCTGACTGCTTCGGCACTGGTGTGGTGGGTAAGAGCCAGACCATGCGCGGAAGGCATGCTTGTAAGTCTAGGAAGATCCGCGGGACGCGGTCTAGGGGTCGCGCTGCGGTAGTGCCGCGAGCACCCCACGCCATGCCGCATCGGGCCACCGCGGTATCGAAGAGCGAAACTGTCAGCCGTCATGATCCGGCGCCATCCTGTCACGAACGGCTGAGCAGTGGCCGCTCGTGCTGCGTGGGCACCGTCAACGCCAGTTAAAGGCTCAGCAAACGCTCGGCGACCGCGGCGGCGGTGGGCAGGCGGTGCTCCGTGGGGGTCAGGCAGTCGCGCAGCAGGGCGGCCTCCTCAGGGGCCAAAGAGTCGGAGAGGACCGGCGCAGTGGTCATCACCTTGCGGATGGCGAGCAGCGGGGAATTGCCCGGGAGCTCACCGTAGAGCCCGTCACCGGTGAGTGCCTTATGTAGGCTGGCGCCCAGCGCCCACACCTCGGTGGCGCGCGAGGGCCGCTCGCCGCGCAGCAGTCCCGGGTCGACGAACTCCACCGACTCCATTTGGGTCATACCGGTGAGCGTGCTGCCGGGAGCGAGGAACCGGGCCAGCCCGAGGTCGGTCAGTTTCGCGCCGTCCGCAACCAGCAGGATGTTCGCCGGCTTGATGTCGCCGTGCACGAGCCCAGCCTCGTGCAGGGCGTGGGCCGCGAGCGCGGCGTGCCGGATGGCCGCGAGGACCTCCGGCCGGGACACCGGGCGAGCCGGATTGGCCAGCGAGCCCAGCGGGAAGTACTCGCAGGCCAGCGCGAAGCTATCCGCCAGCACGGCGTCGTAGACCCGCACTAGGTGCGGTGAGTCCACGGCGGCAAACGCCCGGAGTTCGCGTACGGACAGCTCATAGGCCCGCTCGGTGGTGGGTGCGGTGAACACCTTCAGCGCGACGTATTCGTCGGCGATGCCCAACCGGGCGGGGGGCCGGGCGAGGTAATACCGCCCGTGGTTGCCCGTGCCCAGCAGGCGCACGACCTCGTAGTCAGCGATTGCCGCTGGCAGGGCTGATTCGCCGACCAGGGTCACACGCGACGGATCAACCATGATCTCGGTTCCGTTCAGTCAGCGGGTTGCGTGGCAGGCCAGCCGCACACCATGCTTGGTGGAGCTGAAGGGGTCTGCGGGGGAGAAGCGACTCGTCCTTCCGCCCCCGCGGCGCACCGGGGAGTGGCGCATGCAAGAGGGCCTCAGTCACACGATCGCGATCGTCGTGCTCGACATCGCGATCGTGATCGTCGCCGCGAGACTGATGGGCGCGGCATTCCGGCGGGTTGGCCAGCCCGCCGTACTCGGCGAGATCACCGCCGGGGTGCTGCTGGGACCCTCGCTGCTCGGCGTGTTCCCCGGCGACCTCGACCAGGTGCTGTTCCCGATGGACGCCCGACCGTTTCTGATGGCCATCGCCCAGCTCGGCCTGATCCTGTTCATGTTCATCGTCGGCCTCGAGCTCGACCTGTCGCTGGTGCGCGGCCGGGAGCGGATTGCCTCGATGGTGTCGCTGAGCTCCGTGGTGCTGCCCTTCGGGCTCGGCCTCGCGCTGGCCACCGTGCTGTATCCCCGGCATGACACCGTGAACGGGCGCCAGATCGAGTTCCTTGCGCTCGCGCTGTTCCTCGGGGTGGCCATGTCCATCACGGCCTTCCCGGTGCTGGCCCGGATCTTGTCCGATCGCGGGATGCACCGGACCCCCGTCGGGGTGCTGAGCCTGGCCTGCGCGGCGGTGGACGACGTGATCGCCTGGTCGCTGCTCGCGATCGTCATCGCGGTCACCACGAGCGGCAGCCTCAGTGGCATCGCCCTGGTGATCCTGGGCACCGCGGCGTTCGCGGCGTTCATGTTCCTGGTGGTCCGCCCGCTGCTGGGTGGTCTGGTGAGCCGCTACGAGCGTGCCGGGCGGCTCACCCCGAACCTGCTCGCCGTGGTGCTGGTCGGCACGCTGCTCTCGGCGTATGCGACTGAGTTCATCGGCGTGCACGCGATCTTCGGGGCGTTCCTGTTCGGGGTAGCGATGCCCCGTGGCGGAGCCGCCGCGCTCACCCGGGACATCCTCGAGCAGGTCGAGCACGTCGCGGTGCTCCTGCTGCTGCCGGTGTTCTTCGTGGTCGCCGGGCTGCAGGTGGACGTCACGAACCTCGGTTTGGGCGGGTTGTGGCAACTCGGCCTGATCCTGCTGGCCGCGGTGGCCGGGAAGTTCCTCGGCGCCTACGGCGCCGCCCGAGCCCAACGGGTGCCGCGCCGGCAGGCCGGGGCGCTCGGCGTGCTGATGAACACGCGCGGGCTCACTGAACTGGTGATCCTCACGGTCGGCCTCCAGCTCGGCGTGCTGGACGGCCAGCTGTTCACCATGCTCGTGGTGATGGCGCTGGTCACCACCGCAATGACCGGTCCGCTGCTCAACCTCGTCTATCCTGACCGGCTGGTCCGTGCGGATATCGCCGTCGCGCAGAAGGCGCTGCGCACCCCGGACGCCTACACCGTGTTGGTTGCCCTCGACGACCAGCCAGCTGACCGCGAGCTCGTCGGGCTGGCCAGCGAACTGGTCGGCCACCAGCGCCCGGCCGCGCTGGTGCTGAGCCGGCTGCCACCAGCGCCCCCCGCGCCGGTCGAGGTAGGTACCGGACAGGCCACCGAGCTGGCTGACCTGGTGCGCGCCGGGGACGAGCTGCGTGGCCTGGCCCGTATCGTGGAGGACCGTGGCATTCCCTGCACGATCATGTCGCATTACAGCGCGGACCGCGACGCCGACCTGGCGGAGCAGGCCGGTCACATCGACGCGGACGTCATCGTGGTTTCCGAGGGCTGGGATGGCAACGGGACCGGTGGCAATCGCGCCGACGGTGCTGAGCCCCGCCTGCGTACGACGGCTATTGTGCGGCCGGGAACAGCGCCGTCCGGGCCATTGATCGTGGTCGTCGACGACGACGGTCCCGATGCTGCGGCCGCGTTGCGACTCGGCTCGCATGTCGCCGCCCAACGCGGGGTCCCGCTGCGCGTCCAGGGCACAGGGGGGTGGCGGGCTGGTCGCCGGGCCGCGCATGCGGTAGAGGCGTTGCGCCGCAGTGGGGTGGACGTCGAGCTGGCCGGTGACGATGCCGCTACGGCGGCCGGCCTGCTGATCGCCGATGTCAGCGCGACACTGCCCGCCGCTGACGATCTCCGCGGCACCGTCGTCACGGTCACCGCAGGCGAGCAGGAGGTTGACGTGGACGGGCTCGCAGCGGCGCTGGCTGCCCGCTGAGCCGCGCCGGGGATTCATCGCGCCAGGCTCGACTCGAAGACGAAGGACCGCTCGCCGATGCTGACCCGGGCCCCAGGCGGCAGCCGTAGCGGCTGGCCCGGCACCAGTGCTGACGATACCTGCGCGTCGGAAACCTGCAGGTATGTGCCGTTGGCCGTTCCGGTGTCATTGATGTAGACGTCCCAGCCTTGCAGCGTGATCTCCAGATGCGCCCGGGAAACCAGCCGGCGGCTGTCGTCGATCATCAACGGGCGCATGGTGCCCTCCCGAACCCGCTCGTCGACGTCCGGCTGCCTACCGAGCAGGTAGTCCTCGTCCACGATGAACGAGGCGCCGTCGTCGAACACCAGCAGCCCCAGCGGCGGGCGTGCGCCCGCCACGAGCACACCGGTGCGCTCGGCCATCCGGATCCCACAGCCCGCGCAGAACAGTGCGCGCGGATCGTTCAAATGCCCTCGCGAGCAGAGGTATCCCTGAACAGCCGCGCCCTCAGGCTCGGGCTGCGACGACGTGGCGAGCCCACTCGCAGTCGTGGCATCCGGAAGTGGCTCCCGCGGCGTCCCCTCGGGTAGCACCCCCCTGATCGCCTCCGTGCGGATCGGGGACTCGACTGCCGGGCGCCACTGCTCCACGGCCGCGACGATGGGGGGAGCGGGTGACGACGTTTCTTCAGGCGCCGGAACAACGGCAGGCAGGACAGCGACTGGCGGGACAGCGACTGGGGCGGGCGTGACAGGTTGGGTGTCGAGCGGTGCCAGCACCAGCCCTTCCCCGGGGACCACCCCGTGGCGCAGGTCCAGGAACGGGCGCAGGCCCGGCAACGGCACTGGCTGGGCTGACTCACTGCCTCCGAGGGTGAGGACGAAACTCGCGGACGGCCACGGGATCAGTCGGTCGACCCAGGCCGCCGCCTGTGCACCGGACAGCGCTGGCTCGCCCGGGACGAGCAGAACGGCGTGACCGCAGAGGAACACCGCAAGGGCGTCGTCGGTGGCGGCGACCACCCCTAAGTCCCCCGGCTCATCGACCTCGGCCAACCACCCGGCGAGCCGCCGGGCCACGAATCTGCCGGGCGCCCGCGAGTGCGCCGCCGACACCTCGCGGCAGATCTCCAGCAGCCGCTCGACGCCGGCCCCGTCGGCCGCGGCGGCCAGCACCAGGCCCGGGAATCGAGCCACGATCCCGTCGCCCGTCCGTACCGCCGCCTGCAGTGCCTCGAAGGACGGCACTGTCGAGACCCCACCGCGTTCCACGGGCTCGCGTGCTGGCCGGCTCATCCCACCACCTTGCCGCCGTGAAACCGCCACCGGATGAACGGCACCCGCATGGGACCGTTCACCCACAGCCAGGTAACGAGCCACACCGTGGCGAAGTCGATGACGAAAGCCGGCCAGGGGATCGGCGGCGCCCCGGGCACCGCGCCGAGCTCCAGCAGCACCCAGACCAGTACCCCCTCGTTGATCCCGGTGAGCAAGCCGAACAGGGTGGGCCAGTCCTTCTCCCAGCGGAATTGCTGCAGGAAGTGGTAGATCAACTCCCATCCCACGCCGAGCACCAGCACGGTGATCAGCACAGCGAAGGTTCCGCGGTAGGCGGTTGACAGATCGCCGAGACCGGGCAGCAGCGGGGTGATGAGAAGCGTCCATATCCCACCGATCACGGCGAGCACGGCGATGCGCGTCTGGATGCGTCCGCCGAGAGTAGTGACCACGTGATACCCCCTACGGTTTCCGGTTGCTGGCCCAGCGAAACCACTGCACGATCGAGTTACCAACCCGCAGCCGGCGGCAGAAGCCCTGCTTGGCTAGTTCGTCGGCGATCTCCTGCGCAGCGATCTGCAGGCCCAGAAACGTGTCGACGCCGGGAAAGTAGCCGCCCAGCGTGGAGCTGCCGGAGGCGAACATCATGCCGGGCTCGCTACGGGTACCCCGTAGCTCAAAGTTGCGCTCCACGTCGAGCCGGTCGATCGGGTTGCGCCCGGCACCGCCGTGGTCGAGCAGGTCGGCCAGGACCCGGTGTTCCCGAATGTCGGCCTCCAGGCCGGTGCAGTCGATGACGAAATCCGCGTCAACGTCGACCATGCCCTGCCCGGTCCTGACCCGGGCGCGGACCTGGTCGGCCGGGACAGGTTCGACGCTGTCGATCTCACCGATCATCGTCGTGTACCAGCCCTCGCGCCGACCGCGTTTGAGCTGGCTCTGCCACAGCCGGCGGACCGGCGTATTCGTGCCGCCCATGAGCTTGTACTCCGTGGCCCGCTGCTCCCCCTCCAGCTTGCGCATCTTGGCCTTGAGCTGACCGCCCCACACCGATTTCGGATAGTTGAAGCCTTGATACGCCCAGCCGTCCCCGCCCTTGCGCCGCATGAAGATGTTCGGGCCGTGCGCCCCGGTGATGTAGGTGCGGAACAGGTGCACGATCCGGGTCTGCAATCCGAGGGCGTCCCGGTCGTCGATCAGGCGCTGCAGGACGCGTGATGCTACGATCCCGCCGCCCCGCACGAGAACCGTGCCTGGTCTGCGCTTGAACTGCTCATAGACATGCTCATGTGACTCGTAGGCATTCACGACCTTGCGGAAGTCCCGGTACTTGTTCCGGTACTCCTGCAAATCAGGCAGGAACTTCAGCCCGGGGTAGCCCACCGCGACGTGGACGTAACGGCTCCGGTAGGCGACCCGTCGGGTGGGCTGGGCGCCGTCGGGAGGTGGAGTGAGAATCGTGAAATATCCCCCGCCGACTCGCCTGCGGATCATGCGAACCTGCCCGAGCGCAACCGTCTCGCCATAAGAGATACGGTCGTGCTCACGCTGCAGTCCGGCGAACACCTGACCCGCCCTCGGCGTGTAGTAATCACGGAAGATCGGTTCGACGAAAACCTGCCAGAGCGGTGCGAAGAAGCCACTCACGCTCTTCGCCGACAATGCTTCTCGAATCGCATAACTGGGAAATCCCCAGATGTTGTCCGGGCACGATGCGGAATCCGATCGGATCCGTTCCGGACGGGGGATCTGGGACACCCGAGTGAGATACTCGTAACCTTCCCACGGTATCCTCTGCGAAGTGAGTACCCGGATCGACTGCGTGGGCACCCCGTAGATGCGGAGGTAATCCACAGTCACGAACGAGCCGATCCCGCCACCCACGGTGACGAATGGCGCTTCTATCACCGGAATCCCGGCCGCTGCCAGCATTGCGTCGGACCACCAGTCGGTGGCAATGAGCTCCGGCGTGAGGTCCCCGCGAAGATTTTGATCAACTGCAACGTGGTCTTCGCGGCCCGGCAATCGAATTGTCTGGTCAGTCATGCCAGACTCCCCTCCAGCTTATAACGTCAAATCATGAGCCGCCGCTCGTCCGCTGTCAAGAGCCCGGAGTGCGGCTGCCATGTCACCGCGCCGGGTGCCTCAGCTCACCTCGTCGGGCACTTTGAGTGTCCACTTGCCACGGCGTGCCACACCGTTGCCGATGCCGGTACCCTTACCCATCCCCGGTATGGCTCATACGGACAAGCTGGAGGTGCCGCTCAGCATAAAGCGGTCATATCGGTCGTATAGAACTCTGCGTTCGCCACCGCGTCAAGGTTGGCCACGCTTTCAGGCATCACCACCTCCGCCACGAAGGGCGCCCGCCGGAAAATATGTAGCGCACTGTTGTTGAGCTGACCACTGGTGTCCGTATAAATCGCAGTATAGGTGTCGGCGCAGGAATCAGCGCGTACAAACGTGAAGTTACGGTGCTGCGTTCCGGATCGGACCCTGTCCACCCAGCCGTTAGAATCCAGGCCATCGTATTTGTAGAAGTAGCGAGTGGTGTATCGCGAGGGGTCAGTGCATTCCAGCACCTCGATGTCGTTGGCCGTTGCCCGGTACTGAGACAGTTCGGCCGGGTTACAGGATCCGTTTCTGGTTTCCGCACCGAACAGGTCTGCAGTCGTGCGTGCACTGGACAGGCTGGTCGGCGCGGTGATGACCGGTGACGCAGGAGCGGCGGTGCGACTGTCACGAGATCGATTCGTGACCAACACGGTAAGCACGGTGCCCGCGATGAGAACGGCCGCGCCGAGCGCAAGCGGGATACGACCGCTAAGACTTTTCGGGGGTGAAAAAACCGCGGGCGGCGGTAAGGGTGGTGGGGGGATCGGTGGCGGACCGTCAACACGCACGGTTTCGGCGGAATCAGTCTCGACGGAATCAGGCTCGATGGGCCTAGTCCTGGCGGCGCCAGCGGTTAACGCGTCACGGGCGGCAACGGCAAGTTCGCCTGCGGTTGCGTAGCGGTCGCCGGGATCCTTGGCCATCGCGCGGGCAACCACGTCGTCGAGCGCCGCCGGGATACCCGCGCGTAACTGACTGGGCTTGGGCGGCGAATTGTACAGATGAGCCTTCATGAGCGCGGGAATACTGTCCCCAGAAAATGGAGACATCGCGGTGAGGCATTCGTGCAGCAGGCAGCCTAGGGCATAGATGTCCGCCCGGCGGTCGGCAGGCTTGTCGTCGAACCGTTCCGGCGCCATATAATTGGGCGTTCCGATCGGGAAGCCCGTCGCGGTCAACGATAGCTGCATGTTCCCAGCAGCGTAGGCAACGCCGAAGTCAACAAGGTAGACAAAGTCTTCGCTACCGGTGACCAGCACGTTGGCCGGCTTGACATCGCGGTGCACCAGACCGTCGGAATGGGCGGCATCCAACGCTTGGGCAACTTGACTGACGATGTCGACAGTGCGGTTCGGCGCCAACGGCCCAGTCTGCTCCAGAACCTTACCCAGATCGATACCGTTGACCAGTCGCATGTCGATGAACAGCCGACCCTCGATCTCGCCGTAGTCATGGATGGGAATGACGTGCGGCTCCTGCAAACGTGCGGCTATGTGGGATTCGCGACGGAAGCGCTCCCGGTACTCCTGGTTGTAGGCGAGGTGCTCGGCGAGCAGCTTCAGGGCGACGCGGCGGTCCCGGCGTAGATCGTGGGCGCGGTAAACCTCACCCATCCCCCCTCGCCCCAGCATCTCCTCAAGTTGATAATCCCCAAGCCGTGTCACGGTCACGCTGGACCCCCGCGATCGTTTCTGATCGGCATAAATATGACCCAGAGTCATTGCCGTAGCCAATCCGTCATCAACACCACTCAATCAGCCACAGATACCACCTCCATGCGCGCAGAGCGTAACAGAAGGCGGGAGGTGGCTCGCCTGACGACTCGCCACCAACAGGCACCGCGATTGCTACGCCGGCTGCTCTCGCTGTTGTTCCCGGGGCTGCTCGCGCTGCTGCTCTCGCTGCTGTTCCCGGGGCTGCTCGCGCTGCTGCTCTCGCTGTTGTTCCCGGGGCTGCTCGCGGGGCTGCTCTCGCTGTTGTTCCCGGGGCTGCTCGCGTTGCTGTTCCCGCTGGCGCTGTTGTTCCCGCTGCTGTTCCCGCTGGCGCTGCTGCTCGCGCTGTTGTTCCTGCTGGCGCTGTTGTTCCCGCTGCTGTTCCTGCTGGCGCTGTTGTTCTCGCTGCTGTTCCCGCTGGCGCTGTTGTTCCCGCTGCTGTTCCTGCTGGCGCTGTTGTTCCCGCTGTTGTTCCTGCTGGCGCTGCTGTTCCCGTTGCTGTTCGCGCTGCTGCTCAGGCTGCGGAGCTGGCAGTGGCACCGCCG